>NC_018485.1:2214717-2526462 GCF_000304315.1 Methylocystis sp. SC2
CGCCGCCGGCGTCCATTGCGTGCGGGCGATTTCCTCAAGCGCGATCTCGCGAAGCGTGGGGGCGTTGCCCACCTCCCTCTTGAGGGGGGAGGTCGCGTCGCGCAGCGACGCGGGCGGGGGTGACGATTTCGATCCCGCGCCGCGTTCACCCCACCCCGCGCCTTCGGCGCGACCCTCCCCCTCGAGGGCAGGGTGGGAGAGCGGTTTATCCATCGCGATGAACCCAGACGCGATGGATTTATCCATCGCGATGAACCATTGCGGCGTGTTGCGGAAGATCACCGGTTTCTTCGAGCGCCACGAATGCGGATATTGGTGCTTCAATTTTCCGCGCGCGATCAGATTGCCGGATTGAACCAGCGCGGCGATCACCGCTTCATTAGCGTCGCCCTTGTCGCCCTTGTCGGTGATGACGCGCTTGCCGGCAAAGCCCGGCGCGTCCGTCGTATAGAAGCCGTCCTCGTCGACCGTATAGGGAATGCGCGAATCGATGCCGCGCGCCTGCAGCGCGCGCGCGTTCGCCATCCAGATGTCGAAGTCCTCGCGGCCGTGTCCCGGCGCGGTATGCACGAAGCCCGTGCCCGTATCGTCGGTGACATGTTCGCCGTCAAACAGCGGCACGTCGAAATCATAGCCAAGATGCGCAAGCGGATGCGCGCAGATCAGCTCGGCGAGCATTGTTGCGGGAACGTCGTGCAGGCGCTCGTAGCCGTCGACCTTCGCCGCCTTGAAGGCGTCGCTCGCGAGCTTGTCGGCGATGACGAAGGTCGCGCCCGGCAGCGCCCAATTGCCCTCAGGCGCATGGGTGACCCGGTAGAGTCCGTAGTCGATCTTCGACGAGAAGGAGATCGCGCGATTGCCGGGAAGCGTCCAGGGCGTCGTCGTCCAGATGATGATGCGCGCGTCGCTCAGTTCGCCTGCGGCGCCCCGCGGGATCGGAAACGCCACCCAGACCTGATCGCTGGTATAATCCTCATATTCGACTTCGGCTTCGGCGAGCGCCGTCTTTTCGACGACGCTCCACATCACCGGCTTCGAGCCGCGATAGAGCAGGCCGTTCGCGGCGAATTTCATGATCTCGCGGGCGATCGTCGCTTCCGCCGGATAGGCCATCGTCGAATAGGGATGATCCCATGCGCCGGCGACCCCTAAGCGCTTGAACTCCTCGCGCTGCACGGAAAGCCAATGTTCGGCGTAGGCGCGGCACTCGCGCCGAAAGGCGATCATCGCGTCGGGATCGGTGAAATCGGGCTTCTGCTTTCCTACGGCGCGGTAATTCTCCTCCTCGATCTTCCATTCGATCGGCAGGCCGTGGCAGTCCCAGCCCGGCACATAGACGCAGTCCTTGCCCGTCATGCGCTGGCTGCGGGTCACCAGATCCTTGAGGATTTTATTCAGCGCATGGCCGATATGGATGTCGCCATTGGCGTAGGGCGGGCCGTCGTGGAGCGTGAATTTCGGACGGCCTTCGCCCGATTCGCGCATCTTCTGCTCCAGGCCGATCGTCTCCCAGCGCTTGAGGATTTCCGGTTCGCGCTGCGGCAGGCCGGCGCGCATCGGAAAATCGGTGACCGGCAGATAGAGGCTTTTCGAATAGTCGGGCCCGTTCGGGCTGTCGTCGTTCATCGTCGTGAAAACCGGCTGGGGCGGACGCGGGCGCCCTAAGCGCCGCTATTGCCGCGCTGATTAGAGGATTTGTGGAAAGAGCGCCAATCCGCGCCGCGCCCGGACCCTGCGCGAGCCTTTAGCTCAGGAGCGCGCTGCGAAAAAGCGGCGCCTGGTTTCTCGCATTGTGCGCGCTCCAAACTATTCAGAGCGATCACGGCGTCTGCATTTGGGCGATCGCGCCCAAATGCAGCGTGATCTCGCGCGGGCCGGGGCCGGTAATTCGAATGGCGGTCAGGAAAGGCATCTGGTCCTTAATAGCAGCGCAAGCCGAACGGGAAAAGACGGCCGGCGCTCCTAGCGGGGGCGCCTCAGCCCCAGCAGTCCGGCGAGAAAGGCGAGGCCGCCCGCCGCGACGGCGATGACGAGCAACACCAGAAACGCCCCGGACAGCAGCGTGAACCCGATGAAGAGAAACAGCAGCAGCGCGGCGGTGACGAACAGGCTTTGCCAGGGCGAGAGCTTGACGACCTTGACGCGACCGCCGCCGCCCGTTGCGACCCAGATCCGAGAGGCGTCGGTCTCCTCGCCCGGCAAGATGATTTCGACCCGTCCCTTGGGCTCTTCGTTCATAACGGCTCCCTCCTGTCGAGGACGATGTCTCCAAGCTAGATCGCGCGCAAATTATGGCAACAGATCATTCGCCCTGCGTCGACGCGCCGCTGTCGGCCAAGAGTCTTCGCGCCTCTTCGACGTCGACGCGCATTCTTTCGACGAGCGCCTCGACGCTGTCGAATTTTTGTTCCGGCCGAATGAAGCCGTAGAAGGCGACTTCGACCTCCTTGCCGTAGAGGTCGCCGTCGAAATCGAAGAGGAAGACTTCAAGCAGCGGCGCGCCATTGTCAAAGGTCGGCCGGCGTCCGAAGCTGGCGACGCCCTGATGAACCTTCCCCTCGACCTCGATCGTCACCGCATAGATGCCGTGCTTGAGCCGATTGGCGGGATCGAGCGCGATATTGGCGGTGGGAAAGCCCAATTCGCGTCCGCGCTTGTCGCCGTGCCGCACGACGCCGCGAATGAAATAGGGATGGCCGAGAAGCCGGCGGGCCAACGCCGCGTCGCCGCGCTCGAGCGCTTCGCGGGTCGCCGTCGAGGAGACGGCCTCCAGGCTGCCTTCTTCGTCCTGGGTGATGCGGTCGACGATCTCCACGATCATCCCGAGCCGTTCGCCTTCGGCGCGCAGGAACTCCGGTCCGCCTTCGCGACCGGCGCCGAAACGAAAATCATAGCCCGCGACGACCGCCGAAAGCTGCAGGCGCTTGTGCAGGATCTCTTGCGTGAAGACGCGCGCCGGGCTCTGCGCGAAGTCCTTGTCGAAGGTGAGCACGATAATCCCATCGAGGCCGAGCCGGGCCGCCTGCGCCGCCTTTGCGTCGGGCGGCGTGAGGCGAAAAATCACCGTCCGGCCCGCAAAAAAATCCGCCGGATGCGGCTCGAACGTCAGCAGAATGCAGGGAAGCGAGAGTTTCGCGGCAAGCGCCTGCGCCCGTGCGATGACGCCGCGGTGGCCTCGATGGAGCCCGTCGAAATTGCCGACCGCCGCGACCGCGCCTTCCAGTCCAGGCGGCGGCGCTTGAGGGTCGCGCGCGACAATGAAGGAGGCGGACACGGCCCGGGCCGGAAGAATCAAGCCGAGGCCGGCTTCGCCTCTGCTGGCGCCGGCGCCGCGGCGCGCATCACCTGCTCGCGACTGGGCACCATCACGAAGGCCTCGCCGTCGAGCACGACCTTGCCGTCGACGAGACATTCGCATTTGAGTTTGGCGCGCCGGCCTTTTTCAATCAGCTCCACCACCTCGACAATGACGGTGATGACGTCGCCGATCTTCACCGGCGCGCGGAAATTCAGCGTCTGCGACAGATAGACGGCGCCGGGGCCAGGCAGATACATGCCGATGACCGTCGAAATGAGCGAGGCCGTATAAAGGCCATGGACGATGCGCTCGCCAAAGCGCGTCTTCGAGGCGAAGTGATCCGACAGATGAATCGGATTGCGGTCGCCGGAAAGATCGGCGAAGGCGATGACGTCGTCGTCCATCACCGCCTTCATCAGCGTCTCGCGCATCCCGACGCTCAGATCTTCGAAATAGTAGATTTTGAACGGCGTCGACATGGAAGCCACCGGAAAGTTGCGTCGCGGATCTGACCGCAGGAGAGGCCTGCGCAGCCCCTTTTACCAGAAAAGCTCGCGAGCCAAAGCCTTGGGACGGGCGCCGGCGCGCGCGAAGAGCGATTCGAGCGCCGCTTCGTCAAGCGCGCCGCCGCCGGGATGCAGTTCGGCGCGATGCACGCCATGGATGATGAAGAGGCAGTCGAGCCCGGCGCGGCCCGCGCCGGAAAGGTCGGTGAAAGCGCCGTCGCCGATCGCCAGCGTGCGCGCCTTGTCGACATCGCCGCCGCGCAAATTCCTGAGCCGCTCCAAGGCGGCGGCGTAGATCGGGGCGTGGGGCTTGCCCAAGGTCAGAACCCGGCCGCCGATCGCCGCATAGCGTTCGGCGATGGCGCCGGCGCAGTAGACGAGATCATTGCCGACGGCGACGACAATGTCGGGATTGGCGCACAGCATCGTCAGATCGCGCGCCTTCAGCTCCGCGAGTTCCTCGTCATAGTCCGAGGGCGCTTCGTTGCGCTCGTCAAAGAGGCCGGTGCAGACGACATAATCGGCGGCCTGCGGCCCGACGCGCATGACCGGCGCGCCGAGACGCCGCGCGGCCGCGCGGAACAGACCGTCGTCGCGTGCGGGGCCCAGGTGGTAGACCGCCTGTCCGGCGCGCGCGACGATCTCGCGCAGCGCCAGCTCCCCCGCCGAGAGGAGATCGTCGAAACAGTCCTGCGGAACGCCGAGGCCCAGGAGCTGGCGGCGCACTTCTTCGTCCGGGCGCGAGGCGTTGGTGATCAGCACGACAAGCCCGCCTTGCGCGCGGAAGCGCCGCAAGGCCTCGGCGGCTTCCGGGAAGTGGCGCCGGCCGTCGATCAGCACGCCCCAGCCGTCGCACAGAATCGCGTCATATCCGTCGGCGATGTCGCGCAGGCCGGCGATGAACGGAATGCGGCCGCGGTCCGCCGAGGCGCCCGCCGTCAAAAGCGCGCCTCGGCGAATGCGGCGGCGTAGGCTCCATCGCAGACGGGATTGAAGACCCCCGTCGATTCGTCGAGCAGGAACAATCGCCCGTCCATGATTCGAAACAAGGCGCCGTGCAGCCGCAGATGCCGGTGATGTTCGAGCACCTGGATCATGGGAAAGGAGCGCAAGTTGCGCAGCGTCTGCCTCACCGACTCGAACTCCAGACGCTCCACATAATGGGCGTCCTTGGGATCAGGCCGAACGCCCAGGCGATCAGCCGCGGGGCCAAGCATTTTGATCCAGTCGCCGATAAAGTCGCTGTGGCTCAGCCGCGGCGTGTCGGGATCCGCGGCGATCTCCGCATAGGCGCGCACCCCGCCGCATTGCCCATGGCCGAGCACCACGAGATCGGAAACCTTTAGCGCCATGACGGCGTATTCCAGCGCCGCGGAAGCGCCGTGATAGTGATCGTCGGGCTCGTACGGCGGCACTAGCGCCGCGACGTTGCGCAAAACGAAAAGCTCGCCGGGGCCAGCGTTGAAGATGGTCTCGGGCGCGACGCGCGAATCGCAGCAGCTGATGATCATCGTTTTGGGCGTCTGGCCCCTGACCGCCAATTCTTCGAATCGGTCGTGATCGGCCATGAAACGCCCGCGAATGAAGGACTCATAGCCCTCAATGAGGGTTTCCGGCAGACCGGTCGCGCCGAACGACTGCTCGTGATCCGCCATTTAACGTTCCCTTCGCGCGCCTGACCAGGTCGGTCTCGGCAAGTCCGCCTTGGCTAAGTTCGCCTTGGTCAAGCGGATGGCGGACCCTGGGGTTATTGTGTAGATCACGCGGCGGGGTCAAGAGCAGGCCGAATCGTTTCGATGCTGGAGTTTTGAATGATTTCGCGACTAAAGCGCAGCGTGCTGGCGATGCCGGGCTCGAACGCCCGAGCGCTGGAGAAGGGCAAGACGCTCGCCGCCGACGTCCTGATGTTCGAACTTGAAGATGGGGTCGCGGACTCCGCCAAGGCGACGGCGCGCGCGCAGGTCGCGGCGGCGGTGGCCGGCGGCGGCTATGGCGCGCGGCAGCTCGTGGTGCGGGTCAACGCCCGCGGCAGCGAGTGGTATAAGCCCGACATCGCCGCCATCGCGCCGCTCGGGCCAGACGGGATCGTCATTCCCAAGGTCAGTTCACGCGACGAGATTTTGAAGGCGGCCGCCGATCTCGTCGCCGCCGGCGCCCCGTATAAGACGCGCCTCTGGGCGATGATCGAGACGCCGCGCGCCGTCTTGGACATCGATAAAATCGCCAGCGCCGCGGACGATCGGGCCTCGCGACTCGAGGTCCTGGTGCTTGGCCCCAATGACATCGCCAAATCGACGCGCGCGCGGCTCACGCCCGGACGGCCGGCGCTGTCGTCCTGGCTTTCGGCCGGCGTGCTGGCGGCGCGGGTCCACAACATCGAGATCATCGACGGGATTTACAACGACTTCAACGATCTCGACGGGCTACGTCGCGAGGCGGAGCAGGGGCGCGACTTCGGCTTTGACGGAAAAATGCTCATTCATCCGGGCCAGATCGGTCCGGTGAATGAAATTTTCGCGCCGAGCGCCGAGGAGGTCGATTTCGCCCGCCGGATCATCGCCGTGTTCGACGAACCGGAAAACGCCGACAAGGGCGTGGTGCAGATCGACGGGAAGATGGTCGAACGTCTGCATCTCGACATTGCGCGCCGCACGTTGCAGCTTGTCGAGGCCTCAGGCTGAAGACCGCCTGTTTTGCGGGCGCCGAACGCATCAACTATAAGGATGCGCGGGACAGCAAGGATGAGCCAATGGTCTTGCCGAACGACGAAGAACCGAAGCGCGTGGAATCTTCGGAAGCGCCCATCGATCATACAGAATCGCCGTCTGAGCCGCCGCCGCCGGTCAGACGCAAACGGCGCTCCTTCTTCGGCAGGCTGACGTCGACGCTGCTGCTGCTCGTCCTCATCGCGGGCGCGGCTCTTTACGCGGCCATCGCGTTCAAGGACCGGGACGAGCGGCTGAAGATCGTCGCGGACTATGCCGAGCCTTACGTCGGTCAGGCGAGCGGCGCCTTAGGAGAGCTGAAAGACCGGGTCCGCGCGCTGGTGGGCGACGGCGAACCGACGCAGACGACGGCGATCGCGCCTGAGCCTTCGTCAAGCGATTCGCCCAAGTCCGGCGTGGAAGCGCCTGCGCCCTCCGCCGCGCCGGCGAAGCCTGCCGAAACGGCGGTCGAACGGGCGCCGCCGGCGCCATCCGCGCCGGCGCAGAACGCCGCCATTGAGTCGCAGAACGCCGCGATCGAATCCCAAAAAGCGGCGGTCGCGGCCTTGCACGTCCGGGTCGATTCGGCCGAAGAACTGGCGCAACGCGCCTTGCGCGCCGCCGAGTCCGCCGAGGCGGCCGCCAACGCCGCCAAGAGCGCCGCCGAAGCGGCGGCGAAGGCGAGCCCGGCGACTGCCGCTACCGCCGCTACCGCCGAACAGGGGGGCGCGCTAACCGCCAACGAGCAGGTGACGGCGCTTGAAGGCCGCATCGACGAACTCGGGAATGAGACCAAGGCGCTGCGCGAGCGCCTTGAATCTTCGAAGGGCGAGACGCGCGCGGCGCCGGAAGCCACGGCGGCCACGGCGGCTAAAACTCCCGACGGCCCTGCGGCGATCGTCGTCGTCGCCTATGCGCTGCAACGCGAGTTGGAGGCGGGCCGGCCTTATGCGCTCGAGACGAAGGCGCTGGCGCGGCTCGGCGCCGATCCCGCCGCGCTGGCGGCCCTCTCGCCATTCGCGGAAAAGGGCGCGCCGACCGCGGCGCAACTGAAGGCGGACTTCGCGCCGGCCGCCAAGCGCATTCATGCGCTTGAGAGCGGCGCATCCGGCGATCTTACCGAGCATCTGATGAAGGGCGCGAGCAAACTCGTGCGCGTTCGTCCTTCCGGTCAAGCGCCGACGACCGAGGCTCAGACGGTGGAAGAAAAAGTCGCTCACATCGAAGCGGCGCTCGCCCATGGCGATCTCGCTCAGGCGAACGCCGTTTTCGCGGCGCTCCCCGAAGCGGCCCAGAACGAAGCCAAGGACTTCGGCGCGACCTTGCGCGCCCGCGTCGACGCAGGACGGGCGGCCGACGATCTGCTGCATGGCGCGATCGCCGCGCTCGGCGCAACGAAAGAGTAAGCGGGATCCATCGCCATGCTGTTTCTCTTGTTCTTCATCATCGCGCTCGCCGCGGTCGCCTATGGACTCGAATGGCTGATCGAACAGCCCGGGTCGCTCACGCTGGATTTCGCCGGCTATCAGTTCGAAGCGTCGATACCGGTGGCGGTGGCGGGTCTGCTGCTGGTCATCGCCGCGACGGTCGTCCTCTGGGCGATCGCCATGGCGCTGCTGCGGCTGCCTGGCCGTTGGAGCGGCGGGTCGCGGACGAAGCGCCGGGACAAGGGATTCGACGCGCTTTCGCAGGGATTGATCGCCGTCGGCTCCGGCGACGCCGCCCGCGCCCGCAAGGCCGCGCATGTCGCCGAACGGCTGCTGCCGAGCGAGCCGCTCACACAGGTTTTGAAGGCCCAGGCGGCGCAGCTCGCCGGCGATCGGCGGGTCGCGGAAGAGACCTTCCACAAGATGACGCTGAAGCCGGAGACAAAGCTGCTCGGCTTGCGCGGGCTGCATATCGAAGCGCGCCGACGCGAGGACGCCGACGCCGCGCATCATTTCGCCAAGGAGGCCCATGACATCGCGCCAGTGCCCTGGGCGGGCGCCGCGATGCTCGAACATCTCGCCGCGCAAGGCGACTGGCAGAAGGCGCGCGAAGCGATCGAGGCCAGTCTGACCGCCAAGGCGATCGACGCGCCCACGGCGCAGAACCTTCGCGCCGTGATCGAAACCGCCATGGCGATGGAAAAGGAGCGCGATCATCCGCATGACGCGCTCCATCTCGCACGCCAGGCGCTAAAGCGCCGGCCGGGCTTTGCGCCCGCCGCCGTCGCCGCGGCGCGGGTGCTCGTCCGCCATGGCGACCAGAAGCAGGCGCTGAAGCTGATCGAAACGGTCTGGGCGACGAAACCGCATCCTGACCTCGCCGCCGCCTATCTCGAGGCGCTGTCGGGCGAATCGAATATGTCGAAGCTCGCGCGGGTGGAGAGGCTCGCCCGCGCCGCGCCCAATGCGCCCGAGAGCCGGCATATCGTCGCCGAGGTCGCACTGTCGGCGCGCGACTTCGCCAAGGCCCGCGACGCGCTCGCGCCGCTCATCGCCGCCGGCCGTCATCCGACGGCGCACACCTGTCTGATGATGGCGGAGATCGAAGACGGAGAGCACGGACCGTCAGGTCCGGTGCGCGAATGGCTCGCCCGCGGCTCGCGCGCGCCGCGCGATCCTGTCTGGATCGCCGATGGCGTCGTCTCCAAGAACTGGCTGCCGATGTCGCCGGTCACCGGACGTCTCGACGCCTTCGAATGGAAGCCGCCGCCGGACTCCGCGCAACATCTGACCGAGGAAGGCAAGCCCAACATTCCGGCCGCGTTCCTCACGCGTCCTGCGGAATCAATCGCGCTGCCTGCGGCCGAGGTCTCGGGCGCGGCCGGGCAGCAGGCTTAGCGCGCCCGATCGGCGCGGCGGATGCGCACATAAAGCGCGCCTTCGCCGCCGTGATGGCGGGCGGCTTCGCCAAAGCCCACGACGACGTCGCGCAGATTCGGCGCTTCGAGCCACATCGGCACGACGCGCCGCAGCACGCCCCCTTCGTCGCGCGTCAGCCCCTTGCCCGTCACGATGATCGCGATTCGCGCGCCATTCGCCTGACATCTGCGCAGGAACGCCGTTAGCGAGCGCTGCGCCTCCGCCTGCCGCAGCCCGTGAAGATCGAGCTTGGCGTCGACGTCAATCCTGCCGCGCTTGATCTTCACGAAGGTGCGCGGGTCGATGTCGATCGGCCGCGGCGGCGCCTTCGGCGCCCCTGGGCGATCGCAGACCGCCGAAGGCCCCGAAGGGGGCGATGGCGCGGCGTTTTCAGCGGCCGGCGGCGTCGGCGACACGGGCTTTTGGGGACGCGCCCGAGCAGGTCGAACGTCGGCCGTCGCCATCATCCAAAGCTCGGCTTCGGCCTGCGACAGCCGGCGCGCATATCGACGGGAATTCTCCTCGCTCACGGATCGTCCCCAACGTCCTTCGGCAGCAGCACGATCATGTCGGCGCCGTGGCGGATGTCGCCGGCCCGCCGCCCCGCCGCTTCGCCCGCGCCGAAAAAAAGATCGGCGCGCGCAGGACCAATTATGGCAGATCCGGTGTCCTGCGCGATCATCAGGCGACGAAAGGGCGTTTCCGCCTCTCCTTGCCACGGAATTCGCGCGGCGATCCAGAACGGCAGGCCGTAGCACCAGATCGAGCGATCGACGGCGATCGAGCGGAACGGCGTCAGCGGCGCGCCCTGGCCGCCGATCGGTCCGATCCTGCGCCGCTCCGACGCGTCGATCTCGAAGAACACATAGGAACGATTCTGCTGCATCAACCGGCGGCCCGCTTCGCCGGGACCGGCGCCGAGCCGCCGCAATGTCTCCTTCAAAAGTTCGAGCGACATCTCGGCTTTCGTCACCAGGCCGCGCTCGATCATCAGCCGGCCGACGGACGTATAGGGCCAGCCGTTGCGCCCGGCATAGGTCAACGCCATGACGCCGCCGCCGGGCAGTCGCAGCCGCGCCGAACCCTGCACCTGGATGAGGAACAATTCGACCGGGTCGCGAACATAGGCGAGAGGATGCGCGCTCGGCGCCGCGCCTTCCTCTTCGATCGCGCGCCGATCCGGATAAGGCACGAGCGCGCCATCGGCCCGCCGTCGCGCGCTGGTCAGCGTCTCGCCGGAGGACAGGGAGAGCGGCGAGTCGTTCAAAGTGACGAGATCGCGCGGACGCGACAGGACCGGGGTCGTGAAGCCCGGCTCGGGCGACAATCTGGCGTCGACCTCCACCTCGTAATAGGCGGTGACGAAGCCCTGCGTCTTAATGGCGTGCGGGCGAAACCAGTCCTGAAAGAAGCGGCCAGGATGATCGATTGCGCCGAGCGCCGCCCGCGCGGCGGCGACGAGCGAGGGGGGCGGCGCGACGGCGCTGCGTTGTTCTTGCGCCTTGGCGTCGATGATCTCGGCGGAGCGCCGGAAGGCGTCGAAAGCGGCGGCGAGATCGTCGGCCGCAAAGCCGTCGATCTCTTCAAACTCTATGTGTTGCAGCAGATCGGACGCGGAAAACTGCGGCGCATTCCGCGACATGCTCAGTCTTCAGATTGCGTCGCGATGAGCTTCCAATTCGGATCATTCGCTTTTGCGTCGCGTGCGAAGGTCCAGCGCTCGACGACCTTGCGCGTCTGCCCGCCGTCGATCGTTTCGCCGGCCTTGTCACGCCGCACGCTCATCAGCCGAACGACGAAACGGACGGTCACCTCATTGCGGCCGGCGATGGCGCGGGCGGCGTCCACCGTCGCCGAGTCGATCGCGACGACCGCGGTCTCCATGCTTTCGCCCTGCTGCTCCCGCCGCGCGATCTCCGCCGAAAACCCGTCGAAGACGTCCTGCGACAGCAGCGGCCTCAAGGTTTCCCGGTCGCCCTTGGCGAAGGCGGTGACGATGAGCTCATAGGCGCGGCGCGCGCCGCTGACGAAGGATTTGCCGTCGAAATTGGGATCCGACGCCGCCACCGCGTCGAGGCCGCTCCAGGCGGCGGCGACGCCTTTCTCAGCCACGCCCTCCCAACGCTCGGCCCCCATGGGGCGCGCGCGCGCTTCGACGGGCGGCGCGACGTTCGACGCGGGCGCGACCGCCGCGGGGGCCGGACCGCGGGGCGCGAAGCGCGCGGGGGGCGGCGTATCGCGATCCACCCGCATTCCGAGCACCGAGCGCAGTTTCCAGATGACGAAAACCGCGAGCGCCGCGAAAACGATAAGGCTGGGATCGAAGAGATCGCCGGAGGCCGGCATTGGCAACTCCCGAATAAATTTGTCGTCGGGTATCATGTCGCTTCGAACATGTCACGAATCAAGGGGCGGGCGTATCGCCGCGGGGCGGGTAGGGCCGCAAAGATCGGATGATTCGGTGAAATCTAAGCTTGTCGGCGCCGTCCTCGCAACATGGATCGTGCTGGAGATTCTCTGTTTCGCGCTCGTCGTCCACGCCGTGGGGCTTCTCGCGGCGATGGCGCTCGCCATCGGCGCGTCGCTGCTTGGCCTCTCCGACGTGCGGCGCCTCCTCGATTTCGTCCGCGCCGGAGTGGCCGCCAAGGCGAAAGGCGAAAGCGCCGCCAAGCTCGACGGCGCCATGCTTGACGGGGCGATGCAGGCGCTCGCCTCGATCCTGCTCATTCTTCCCGGCTTCGCCTCGGATTTCGTCGGGCTGGCGCTGAAGTCGCCGTCCGTGCGGCAGAGCCTGGCGCGGCGGCTGCGGGCGCGGTCCGGGCGCGCAGACCCGCGAATCATCGACCTCGACCCGCGCGAATGGCGGCGCGAGGCGCGCGGCTCCAGGGGAAGGCCGCGCCGAAGCACGGCGAAGCAGGACTAGCGCAACGCCTTGTTCGCTTCTGACAGACGTGTTAGGCGGGCGCGAATTCTCATGACAACGGCTTTGCTGGAGATCCTACATGACCGACACCAATGGCAACGGCGCGCAAGGAGCGCCGGGCGGCGCTCCGGCCCTCAATTCGCTTGCTCAATATCTGAAGGATTTCTCCTTCGAAAATCCCAATGCGCCGCGTTCGCTCGGCGCGCAGGAGAAGGCGCCGAACATCTCGATTCAGGTCAACGTCAACGCCAAGCAGCTGGCGCCGACCGACTTCGAAGTCAGTCTGACGCTCGACTGCAAGGCCGGCGAGGGAGACGGACTCCTCTTTAAGCTCGACCTTGAATATGGCGGCGTGTTCCGACTGATGAACATTCCCGAAGAGCAGGTGCATCCGATCGTGATGATCGAATGCCCGCGCATGCTGTTCCCCTTCGTGCGCCAACTTGTGGCCGACGCGACGAGCAAGGGCGGCTATCCGCCGCTCTATATCGATCCGATCGACTTCGTCGCGCTCTATCAGCAAAAGGCCGCCGAAGCGGCCGCTCAGGGCAATTAGCGAACGACGCTCGGCGCGGAATCTTCGTCGCTTGCGATATAGCGCTCCCAGATCGGCGATTTGATCGTCGCGACAAAGGCGGAGTGGGCCGTCTCTTCGACCGCGCTTAGTCGCGGCGGGAGCGGCTCGGGGCGACGGCGCAGCAGATCGTTCAAGGCGGCGATGCGCACCGCGTGAACGGTCTGAAGCGACAGCGCCGACTGCCGTCCGCCGCAAAGCTCGGCATAGACCTCGGCGAGGAGATTGGCGTCGAGCAGAGCGCCATGCTTTTCGCGCCGCGAGAGATCGATCGCGTAGCGCTGACACAAGGCGTCGAGAGAATTCGGGCCGCCAGGATGACGGCGGCGCGCCATGGCGAGCGTGTCGATGATGCGCCCGCCGCCGAGCGGCGGCAAATTCATGAGCGCGAATTCGGCGTTGAGAAAGCGCGTATCGAATTCAGCGTTGTGAATGACCAGCGGCGCATCCTCGATAAAGTCGAGAAATTCAGCGGCGATTTCCTTGAAGATCTTGTGCTGCGCCAGAAATTCGCGCGAGAGGCCATGCACCCGGAAGGCCTCGTCCGGCATGTCGCGTTCCGGATCGACGTAGCAGTGGAAATGCCGGCCTGTCGGGATGAGATTGGAAATCTCGACCGCGCCGATTTCGACCACGCGATGCCCGCTCGACGGATCGAGCCCCGTCGTTTCAGTATCGAGAACGATCTCCCGCATTTTTCACCCGAGCCGCGCTTCAAGCGCTTTGACGATGTTTCGCACCTCTTGACGCGCTGCGTCCAGACCCCGGTCGGTATGGACCACGAAATCGGCGCGGGCGCGTTTTTCTGAATCAGGCGTCTGCTTCGACAGAATGGACGCGAATTTCTCGGTCGTCATGCCTTCCCGGGCGAGAACGCGCGCCTTTTGCACATCTTCCGGCGCGGTGACGACGACGATGACGTCGAAGTCCTTTTCGGCGCCGGTTTCAAACAGCAGCGGGATGTCGAAGACGACGATGCGGTCGCCCTGATTGCGGCGTTCGTCGATCAGCGCGTCGCGCGCCGCCCACACCATCGGATGCACGATCGCTTCCAGGCGCTTGAGCGCCGCGGGATCGTCAAGCACGCGGGCGGCGAGCCGCCGACGGTCGACGACGCCATTGACGACCACGCCGGGAAAGGCGCGCTCGATTTCGGCGGCCGCCGGTCCCTTATAAAGATCATGCACGAGCTGATCGGAATCGAGAACCGCGACGCCTTCGACGCGAAACATGTCTGCCGTCGTCGACTTGCCCATGCCGATCGAGCCGGTCAGCCCCACGCGCAACAATTTTGGCTGTGTCACGAGAGGAGCGCCCCTTCGCGCCGAAGCGCTTCGAGAAGCTCCAGCAGCGGAAGCCCCATGATGGTCCAGTAATCGCCTTCGACCTTGGAAAAGAGTTGCGCGCCCAGGCCTTCGATCTGATAGGCGCCGGCCGACGTCAGGGCGGTCTCTCCGACCGCCGTGAGATAAGCGGCGATGAAGTCCTCGCTCAGCGCGCGCATGGCGAGCTCGGCGACGACGACCGTCGCAAAGACGACGGCGCCGGCGCGCGCCAAAGCGATCGCCGAATGCAGGCGGTGCCGCCGGCCGGAGAGGAACCGCAGAAGCGCTTCGGCTTCCTGCATCGTCGCAGGCTTGCCGAATATCCTGCCTTCGCAGCTTGCGACCTGATCGGCGCCGAGCACGAGCCGGCCTTCGGAAGGAATGGCGAGCGCCTTGGCGCGCGCCAACGCTAAAGCGATCGCGTCGGCGTCGGCGCCGACCAGCCGCGATTCGATCGCCCGTTCGTCGACATCCGCCGGAATCGACTCGAAAGGAACGCCCGAATGCAGCAGCGCCTGCCGCCGGCCGGCGCTCTTGGAGGCGAGAATCAGCGGCGCCGATTCGCGCCAGAAGGCCGCAGTTGAGGTCGCCGTCACGTCCACAGCCCTCCCGCATAAGCCGAAGAGCGGGGATAAAGCGCGGTCAAAAAACGCTCCGCTTCGGTTAGCGGGCACAGAGCCCCCAAACGCTCAACAGGAGAAGCCCTGTCGAACGGATTCGCGCCGACGCCGGTACAGAAGGGATTCACAGGCCATCCACAATCCCTTGCGCCGAGAACGTCCGATACGTCCATGATTCCGTTCGCTGTCTGAATTTTTACCGCAATTGCCGGCGTGACCGGTTCTTCGCGGCTCGCCTGTGGGCGACTGGTTAATGAAAATTAACTTTCGTCCGCTGCGCGATACAACTGAAGAATCAATTCTTATTAAAATGAATTTTGTTTTAATGGCGTTTCGCGCTACCCCGCTTGTCGAGGACGACAGACGGAGCGAACGCGATGGCGGAAGAGAAGGCGCTTCTTTCGGTTCTACGCAGACAATCGCGAAGCGTTCCGCCGCTGTGGCTGATGCGTCAGGCGGGCCGTTACCTTCCCGAATATCGCGACGTGCGGGCGACGACGAAAAGCTTTCTCGATTTCTGCTATTCGCCGCGGAAGGCGGCGGACGTGACGCTGCAGCCGATCCGGCGCTTTCACTTCGACGCGGCGATTCTCTTCTCCGACATTCTTGTGGTGCCCGACGCCATGGGCCAACGGGTTTCCTTCGAGAGCGGCTCGGGTCCGCGGCTTGACCCGATTGAAACCCCGGAGCAGGCGCAGCGACTCGGCCCGTTCAGGATCGAGCATCTGTCGCCGGTGTTCGAGACGATCGATCTCGTCAAAACCGCGCTGCCGTCGGACGTGGCGTTCATCGGCTTTTGCGGGGCGCCGTTCACGGTCGTGAGCTATATGATCGCCGGGCAGGGCACGCCCGATCAGGCGCCGGCGCGTTTGTTCGCCTATCGTTATCCCGACGCTTTCGCACAGCTGATTGATCGCGTCGTTGAGGCGTCGATCGACTATCTTGCGCGGCAGATCGAGGCTGGCGTCGAAGTCGTGCAGATCTTCGACAGCTGGGCCGGCGTCTTGCCGGCGAACGAATTTCAGCGGTGGTCGGCGGCGCCGGTGCGGCGGATCGTTGAAGGCGTCAAAGCGCGCCATCCGCAAACGCCGGCGATCGCCTTCATACGCGGCGCCGATGCGCATCTGCCCAAGCTCACGCAGATGATCGGCGCCGATGCTTACGGGATCGATACGGCGCTCGATCCCGCATGGGCGGTTGCGCAAACCGAATCGAACGTGCCGCTGCAAGGCAATCTCGATCCTCTCGCGCTTGTCGCCGGCGGAGAAGCGCTCGACCGCGAAGTCGATTCAATTCTCGCCGCCTTCGAGGGCCGTCCGCATATCTTCAATCTTGGTCACGGCATCCTGCAGCAGACGCCGATCGAAAATGTCGAGCGGCTTGTCGCGCGCGTGAGGCGGGGGGCCTGACGATGTACGTTTGGATCAAGGCGCTGCATGTGATCGCCATCATCGCTTGGATGGCGGGGCTTCTCTATCTGCCGCGTCTCTTCGTCTACCATGCCGGCGCGGCCGCGGGGACGCTCTCAGAGACGTTCAAGATCATGGAGCGGCGGCTCTATCGCTACATCATGACGCCAGCGATGCTCGTCGCCTGGATGAGCGGAATCTATCTGGCGATCGAGGGCGGGGCGCTGACGTCAGGATGGTTTCATGCGAAAGCGACGCTCGTCGTGCTGCTGACCGCCGCGCATATTCACGACGGCGCGCTGATGCGCCGTTTCGCGGAAGACGCCAATGTTCATTCGCCGCGCTACTACCGCATCTTCAATGAACTGCCGACCCTGCTGATGATCGGCGTCGTTATTCTGGTGATCGTCAAGCCGTTTTGAGGTTCGGAGCGATTTCACGCGGCGCCTTCGCCTGGCTTCGCCAGCGGCGCGTCCCCGTTTGGCGCGTTAGGGCCGCTTTAACGGAACTCTTGATTCATGACTGGAAATTGTCTAAGTGAACCCTATCCCTCTGAGGCCCGTGTCTGCTTGTAGCGGCATCGCCGGATTTTTGCCGGCGCTCCGGTAAGGCCGCCTCCCCCGCCCCACCGCTTCTCTCCGGCTCGTTTCCATCTGCGCGCCGGCTAATACCCAAGGTTCCTCCTGAATGCGGGAAATTAAACTTTCGGACTTGAAGGCCAAGTCCGCCGCCGAACTCCTCGCTTTCGCCGAAGAGCACGAAGTCGAGAACGCATCGCTCCTGCGTAAGCAGGAGCTCCTCTTCGCGATTTTGAAACAATTCGCCAGTCGCGACGTCGAAATCGTCGGCGTCGGCGTCGTCGAAGTGCTGCAGGACGGCTTTGGCTTCCTGCGGTCGCCCGACGCGAATTATCTCGCCGGTCCCGACGACATTTACGTCTCGCCCTCGCAGATCCGAAAGTTCGGCCTGCGCACCGGCGACACGGTCGAGGGCATGATCCGCAGCCCGAAAGAGGGCGAACGCTATTTCGCGCTGTTGAAAGTCAACAGCATCAATTTCGAAGATCCCGAGAAGGTGCGCCACAAGGTGCCCTTCGACAATCTGACGCCGCTCTATCCCGACGAGCGCCTCAAGCTCGAGATCGAAGACCCGACCCGCAAGGATCTCTCGTCGCGCATCATCGATCTCGTCGCGCCGATCGGCAAAGGGCAGCGCGCGCTGGTCGTGGCGCCGCCGCGCACCGGCAAGACCGTGCTCCTGCAGAATATCGCGCAGTCGATCACGACCAATCATCCCGAGTGCTATCTCATCGTGCTGCTCATCGACGAGCGGCCTGAGGAAGTCACCGACATGCAGCGTTCGGTGAAGGGCGAGGTCGTCTCCTCGACCTTCGACGAGCCGGCGGTGCGCCACGTGCAGGTCGCGGAAATGGTGATCGAGAAGGCGAAGCGTCTCGTCGAACACGGCCGCGACGTGGTGATCCTGCTCGATTCGATCACGCGGCTCGGGCGCGCCTACAACACCGTCGTGCCGTCGTCCGGCAAGGTGCTGACCGGCGGCGTCGACGCCAATGCGCTGCAGCGGCCGAAGCGCTTCTTCGGCGCGGCGCGCAATATCGAGGAAGGCGGCTCGCTGACGATCATCGCGACGGCCTTGATCGACACCGGCTCGCGCATGGACGAAGTCATCTTCGAAGAGTTCAAGGGCACCGGCAACAGCGAGATCATTCTCGACCGCAAGGTTTCCGACAAGCGGATTTTCCCGGCGCTGGACATCACCCGTTCCGGCACCCGCAAGGAAGAACTGCTCGTCGCGCCCGACATCCTCAAGAAGATGTATGTGCTGCGCCGTATCCTCAATCCGATGGGCACGGTCGACGCGATCGAATTTTTGCTCGGCAAGCTGCGCGAGACGAAAAACAATCAGGGCTTCTTCGATTCGATGAATACGTAAGAACAGCCGCTGAGCATCCAGGCGAAGCCGGTCGCCGGACCGCTGTTATGTCCTGTCTCGCACGAATATCTCGGCGCGCGCTTCGACGATTTCATTGAGCAATCCGTCCCGTGCGAATGGCGCCAAGGCGTCGAGCACGGCCGCTCGCATTTGCTCGACCCGAACGCCGAGCCGCTCTTTCGACGAGGACGATCTCGACAATACGCGCTCGACCAGCAGCTCCATAGGAGTGATCTGTTCCGTTTCCGAAATAATGGCTCGGCTGCGGCGGAAGCGGGCGCCGCTAAAAAATGCGCAAGGATCGTGCTGATAGCGTTCCGCGCCCGCCGTCTCGGTCCAGCGCCGGCGCGCCTTGTCATAGGCCGATAGCCAGGGATTGCGGCCGTCGTCGACGCTGGCGGCTCGGCAGATGAGAATACGGCCCTCAGGCGCGACGACGCGTTCCAGCTCCGCGCGCGTCGGATCGGGCTTCATCCAATGCAGCGCGCGCCCGATGGTCACAATATCAAAGGTTCCGGCGGCGAGCGGCAAGGCTTCCGCCCGACCGCGGATGAGGCGCAGTCTGACCCCTTCGCGTCTTGCGGCTGCGCGGGCGGCCTCGATCATCATGGGCTCGGGGTCGACGCCGATGATTTCGCCGACGAAAGGCGCGAAGCCAATCGCCAGCAGCCCCGGACCGGCGCCAAGATCGAGGAGACGATCGTTGCCGGCGAGGCCGAGGCTGCGCGCGGCCGTTTCGAAAAAAGTCGCGCCGTAAGGCTCTCGCGCGCCCTCATAGAATGGAATTGTTGAAGCGAACCGTCCCACCGGATTTATCCTCCGCCATCGGGAAGTATGGCGTTCGCGTCGGATCGACAGCGCCGGTGCCGCGCCTTTCGAAACCTTCATAAAATGACCGCAAAAAAGCGCGCGCCTTTATGAAATCCGCAGTCGTTCCCGAGAGAGCCAATGGATCGTCGCCCGATGAAAATTCTGGCCGCTGTTTTGTGGTTCTTCTCCGAGGTCGTCGCGGCGCGCGCCTTGGACGGGCCGAGTCAAACGCAGCCCGCGGGGGGAGGGGGCGCAAGACGCCTCGCCCTTGCCCTCGTCGAGCGCTGTCGAAAAGGAAAACAGCTCGCCTGACCCCGCGATTAAGCCGACAGCCAATCTTGATCCCGGCCCACTTCGCCAGGTCCTTATCATGCGGGCGTCGTCTACCCGTCAAACGGAAATGCGGTCACGAATAATTCTCGCGGGGGCGTCAGCCTTCAGCTTCCGTTTTAGAGCTCGCCATCAAAAGGACCGTCGTCACGACGCGGGATAGAAGCAAGTCTATTCTTTGCTCGGCCTGTTTAGATCGTTCAAACGAAGCGCCATCAGCGTTTCGTCGAGATAATCGCCGTCGCCGTTTTTGGCTGAGCGCTCCTCGACGCCATAGGCGCGAAATCCCCATCGTTCATAGAAGCGCAGCGCGCGAAAATTCGTCGAGACGACGGTGAGCGTCACGATCTCGACCCCGCCGCGCGCCGCCTCGATCAGTCTTTTCATGATGTCGTCGGCGGCGCCGGACCCGCGCGCGGCGGCCTTCACATACATGCCGTAGAGCAGCGCCTTGTGGCGGGTCTTCACGCCGTCGCCCCATGCGAGTCCGCCGACGCCGATCAATTGTGAATCGCTTGCGTCAAAGGCGCCGATCACGAAGTCGCGTTCAAGGCGCGCGGCGACCGGGTCGCGGGCGACATGCGCTTCATCTTCCGGCGCGTAGTGAAAGGCGCGGGGCTCCCGTGTAAAGCTCTCAAGTCGCAACGCTTGAAAGCGGTCGGCGTCCGAGCCGTTGAGCCGGCGACATAGTGCTCGCGTTCGCATATGTCTTTGTGCCGGAGCGGCCTTGCGAACGCCAGCGGCGAAGGAAATAAGCGGCGCGCATGTTCAAGGATTTCGCCAATGTGTGGACGATGCTCGGCGTTGCGCGCGATCTGAAGCCCGCCGGCGGCGCGTCCTGCGCGTTCATGGACCGCGGCCTGCGTTTTGTGCGCTGCAGCATTTTTTGTTCCGACGCGTTGAACGCCGGCAGGCGGTCGGGGATCATCATTGCAGTCCCAGAGGCCGCCGGCCAATGACGGCGCAGGACACGATTTTCGCGCTCGGCACAGGGGCCGGGAGGGCCGCCATCGCCGTGATCCGGATATCGGGGCCGGGGACGGGGGAGGCGCTTACGGCGCTCGCCGGCAAGCGCCTAGAGCCGCGTCAGGCGAGTTTTGCGGTGCTGCGCGATCCCCAGACCGGGGAAATGCTCGATCGGGGGATCGCGCTGTTCTTTCCTGGTCCCGCGTCCTCGACGGGCGAAGACTACGGCGAGCTGCAGCTGCATGGGGGCCGCGCGATCGTCGAGGGCGCGCTCGCCGCTTTGCATCGGCGCCCCGGCCTGCGGCCCGCCGAACCCGGCGAATTCGCCCGCCGCAGCTTCGCCAATGGCAAGCTCGATCTCTCTCAAGCGGAGGCGCTCGCCGATCTCATCGATGCGCAGACAGAGGCGCAGCGGCGGCAGGCGCTGCGCGTCGCCGGCGGCGCGCTGCGGCGCAAAGTCGAGGGCTGGCGGGCGGCCTTGGTGGAGTCGCTGGCCGTGGTTGAGGCCGAACTTGACTTCAGCGACGAAGCGGATGTCGGCGCGTTTTCGCCGGCGCGGCTCAGCGCGCTGCTTTCGCCGCTCGCGGAGGACATGCGCGCCGCGCTGCGGCTCGCGCCGGCGTCGGAGCGCATGCGCGACGGGTTCGTCGTCATGATTCTCGGTCGGCCCAATGCCGGCAAGTCGACGCTGATCAATGCGCTGACGCGGCGCGATCTGGCGATCGTCTCGCCGATTCCCGGCACCACGCGCGACATGATCGAAGCGCATCTCGAGATTGGCGGATTGCCGGTGACGTTGATCGACACGGCAGGTCTGCGCGAGGCGGCCGACGCAATCGAGCGGATCGGCGTCGATCGGACTCTCGCGCGGGTCGAAACCGCCGATCTGGCGCTGTGGCTGTCGGATTCTGCGGAGGCGCCGCCGGGCAGTGATATTGAAACGATCCGCGTCGCGACCAAAATCGATCTGACGCCGGCGGCTGAAGGCGCGATCGGCGTTTGCGCCTTGAGCGGCGAGGGGCTTGAGACGCTGGCGGCGGCGATTGCCGCGCGCGCCCGGGCGCGGCTGGGCGACGGCGCGACGGCGCTGATCGTGCGAGACCGGCATCGGCACGCTCTGGAGCAAGCCGTTGAAAGCATTGGCGCTGTTCTGGCGGGCGGCCAAGCGCTCGAACTTCAGGCCGAGGAGCTCCGCCGCGCCAGCGTCGCGCTCGGCCGGATTGTCGGCGCGGTCGACGTCGAGGAAATCCTCGACGCGGTTTTCTCGCGTTTTTGTATTGGCAAATGATATGTTTCACGTGAAACAGGCCAGGCCATGAATTCCGGGATGAAGCAATTCGATGTCATTGTAATCGGCGGCGGCCACGCCGGCTGCGAGGCGGCGGCGGCGGCGGCGCGCCTTGGCGCGCGCACGGCGCTCGTGACCCAGAGCCGCGCAAGAATCGGCGAAATGTCCTGCAATCCGGCGATCGGCGGGCTCGGCAAGGGCCAGCTGGTGCGGGAGATCGACGCGCTCGACGGGTTGATGGGGCTCGTCGCCGACGCCGCCGGCATTCAGTTCCGCGTGCTCAACCGCTCCAAGGGGCCGGCGGTGCGCGGTCCGCGCGCCCAGGCCGACCGCAAGCTCTATCGCGCGGCGATGCAGGCGGCGCTGGCCGAAACTGAAAATCTGACGATCGTTGAAGCCTGCGTCGAAGATCTGCTGGTCGAGCGCGGCGCCATTCGCGGGGTCGTCACGCCTGACGGCGCGCTTCGGGCGACGAGCGTGGTCATCGCCACCGGCACATTCCTGGGCGGCGTCATTCATATCGGCGATGAGCGCACGCCCGCGGGACGGATGGGCGACGCGCCGTCCAACGGCTTGAGCCGCCGGTTGCGGGACGTCGGCTTTGCGGTCGCTCGGCTCAAGACCGGCACGCCGCCGCGGCTCGACGGGCGAACGATCCGCTGGGGGGCGCTCGAAGCGCAATGGGGCGACCCCACGCCCGAGCCCTTCTCCTATCTCACGACGGCGATCGCGAACCGCCAGATCGCCTGCGGCGTCACCCGCACGACGCCGGCCGCGCATCGGATCATTCTCGACGATCTGCATCGCTCGCCAATGCGCACAGGGGCCATCTCGGGCCCCGGACCGCGCTATTGCCCCTCGATCGAGGACAAGGTGACGCGTTTCGCCGACCGCGACGCCCATCAGATCTTTCTGGAGCCCGAAGGGCTCGACGACGACACAGTCTATCCGAACGGCGTCTCGACCTCGCTGCCGCTGGCGACCCAGCAGGCCTTCATCAACGCCATTCCTGGGCTTGAGGAGACCCGCATTCTGCGGCCGGGCTATGCGATCGAATATGACTATGTCGATCCGCGCGAACTTTCGGCGACCCTCGAAACCAAGCGTTTTCGCGGACTTTTCTTCGCCGGGCAGATCAATGGCACCACCGGTTATGAAGAGGCCGCCGCGCAGGGGCTTCTCGCCGGGATCAATGCGGCCCGCCACGCCGCGGCTGCGGGCGCAATCATCTTCGATCGGGCGGAAGCCTATCTCGGCGTCATGGTCGACGATCTCGTCACCCGGGGGGTCAGCGAGCCCTATCGCATGTTCACCTCGCGCGCCGAATATCGTCTGTCGCTGCGCGCCGACAACGCCGACGAGCGCCTGACGGCGCGCGGAATCGAGATCGGCTGCGTCGGCCCTGCTCGGGCGTCGCACTACACAGCGCGCGCGGCCCGCCTCGAAGCTGCGCGCGCCCTGGTGCAGACGCGCGAATTGACCTCGGCCGCGGCGCGCCGGCACGGTCTGCCGGTCAACCAGGACGGGCTGCGCCGCAGCGCCTATGCGCTGCTGGCCTTTCCGGACATCACGTTCGATCGCCTGGCGTCGATCTGGCCAGAATTCAGCGGAATTGACCTGCAAACCGCCGAGCGGCTGGAGACCGAGGCGCGCTACGCCGTCTATCTCGACCGCCAACAGGCCGATATTGACGCGTATCGACGCGACGAGCGCCTGGCGCTGCCGGAGGGGCTGGATTATGCGGCGATCGCCGGGCTCTCGGCGGAACTGCGTGGGAAGCTGAGCTATCTGCGGCCGCGCACGATCGGCCAAGCTCAGCGGATCGATGGCATGACGCCTTCGGCGTTGACGCTGCTGGCGGCGCGGGCGCGCCGCGCGTGAGAGACGGATCTTGCCGGAAAGAGGCGCTCGGACTCTTCCCGGAACTCGAATCGATCGAAGCGGAGCTTGAGGTCTACGAGTCTCTGCTGCGTCGCTGGCAGGCGAAGATCAATCTGGTCTCCGCGGCGACGCTCGACGAGATTTGGCTGCGGCACTTCGCCGATTCGGCGCAGGTTCACGCCGTCGCGCCTCAGATCCGATGTTGGGCGGACATGGGCACCGGCGCGGGCTTTCCCGGGCTGGTGACGGCGCTCTTATTGAAGTCGACGCCGCAAGCGGTCGTGCACCTGATCGAAAGCGATCAGCGCAAGGCTGGATTCCTTCGTGCTGTTTCACGTGAAACAGGAGCGCCGGCGATCATTCATGCCGAGCGGATCGAAAGCGTTTTGCCGAATATCGCCGCCGACGTCGGCGGCGTCAGCGCGCGCGCTCTCGCGCCGCTCTCGCGTCTCGTGCAGCTTGCCGAAGCGCCGCTAAAAAAAGGCGCCATTGGCGTGTTTTTAAAGGGGGAAGAATGGCGAGACGAATTGACCGCGGTCGAGGCGCTCGGTAGCTTGAGCTGCGAATCGGCGGACAGCCGCACCCGTAAGGGCGCGCGCGTCGTCGTCGTCAAGCACAAGGCTTCCCAGTGACCGCTTCCGCTTCGCCGCGCATTTTTGTGCTGGCCAATCAAAAGGGCGGCGTGGGCAAGACGACCACCGCCATCAATCTCGGCACCGCGCTCGCGGCGGTCGGCGAGGAAGTTCTCGTCATCGATCTCGATCCGCAGGGCAATGCGTCGACGGGCCTCGGCGTCGACCGTCAGCATCGAACGATTTCGACCTATGACGTGCTGCTCGGCGAGTCGAGCCTCGCCGACGCGATCATCGCCACGGCGGTGCCACGGCTCTCGATCGCGCCGTCGACTCTGGATTTGCTTGGCGTCGAGCTCGAGATCGCCAACGACAAGGATCGCGCCTACAGGCTGAAGCGCGCCTTCGCCGAACTGGCGGCCGATCATGATGATGAGCGGCGCTACAGCTATATTCTGATCGACTGCCCGCCGTCGCTAAATCTATTGACAATCAATGCGTTAGCCAGCAGCGACGCCGTCGTCGTGCCGCTGCAGTGCGAATTCTTCGCGCTGGAAGGCCTCTCACAGCTCCTCTCGACCGTCGAACAGGTTCGACAGACTCTTAACCATAAATTGTCCATCCACGGCGTCGTTCTGACGATGTACGACCCCCGCAACAATCTCGCCAATCAGGTCGTCGCCGACGTGCGTCGTTTCATGGGCGAGAAGGTCTATCAAACGATGATCCCGCGCAACGTCAGGGTCTCGGAGGCCCCGTCACATGGCAAGCCGGTGCTGCTCTATGATCTCAAATGCTCGGGCAGCCAAGCCTATCTGAAGCTCGCCTCGGAAGTGATTCAGCGTGAGAAGCGGTTGCGCGCAGCCTAAAGAGCCGGACAGCCCAAAGCCGAGCGGCGCAAGAGCCAAGAAGGAGCCTTACAAGATGGCGGATGAATCGCGGCGCCGGCTGGGCCGGGGATTGGCGGCGCTTCTCGGCGACGCCGCCGCCGAGGCCGCCCCGACCGAGCGGCCGCGCGGCCCGCGAAAGGCGCCGATCGAGTTTTTGCGCCCCAATCCGCGCAATCCGCGCATTTCTTTTCGCGAAGAGGATCTGGCCGAACTGACCGCATCGATTCGCGAGAAGGGCGTGATCCAGCCCATCATCGTGCGCGTCATCGTCGGCGTCGCCGACGCCTATGAAATCATCGCGGGCGAGCGGCGCTGGCGCGCGGCGCAGATGGCGGGGCTCTCGGACGTGCCGGTCGTCATTCACGAGGCGAACGACAAGGAAGCGCTCGAACTCGCGATCATCGAGAATGTGCAGCGCGCCGACCTCAACGCCGTCGAGGAGGCGAAGGGCTATGAAAGGCTCGGCGCCGAGTTCGGATATTCCCACGCCGACATTGCGAAAATCATCGGCAAGAGCCGGTCTCACATCGCCAACACCATTCGCCTGCTCAATTTGCCGGAGGAGGCGAAAAAGCTGGTGGCCGAGGGCGCGATTTCGGCCGGTCACGCGCGCGCGCTGCTCGCCGTCGCCGATCCGGCGGCGGTGGCGCGGCGCATCGTCGAAAAGGGACTGACGGTTCGCGACGTCGAGCGATTGGCGAAGGATCACGCCGAGGAGGCCGGCCTGTCGAGACGTTCGCCGCGTTCCGCCAAGGCTTTCGCTAAGGGTTCCGCCAAAGACGCCGACGCGCGGGCGATCGAAAAGACCTTGAGCGACGCCCTCGGGATGCGTGTCGAACTTCGCGCCGAGGATGAAAGAGGCGAGCTTCGGATACGCTATGAATCATTGGAGCAGCTTGATTCGATTTGTGAGCTGCTGACCAAATAGATTTCCGCTTGAATACGGATTCTGCGTCAAATTGCGTCGGGTGCCAGAGCCAGATGGATGGCCGGCGTCCTCTTCAGCGACGCCCTGGCAAATAAAAACCCCCGGCGTGAGCCGGGGGTTTTTGTAATCTGAAACCGACCCGCAGGGGCCGGTTTCATGTGACCGCTCATTTAGAACAGCGGCGAGAGGAGGCTGCCGCCGAAGCGATAGGTCAGACCCGCGGAGATGACGATCGGATTGATCGGCAGCGACACCTTGACCGGGATGAAGATGGCTCCCGCTGCAGGCGCCTGGGGGGCGAAGGAGATGACGGTGGAGTGCACCATCGGATGCAGCCCGATATATTTGACGTCGAGGTTCAGGCCCCAATGGTCGTTGAGCATGTAGTCGAAGCCAGCCTGTCCGACCACGCCCCAGGACGGGGCGACCGTGGCGTATTGGAACGTGCTGAGCACGGCCGGAACGCCGAGTGTGGAAAGGAAGGAGCCAGGCGCCATCGGGATGCCCCAAACGTCGTTGTTGACGCGGGTGTTCCAGAAGGTGGTGAAGTTCACGCCGACGCCAAGATAGGGCTGGAACGCGCCGAAATTGGTGACGTGATACTGCAGCATGACCGACGGCGGGAACAGCCAGGCGCGGGCGAAGTCGCTGGCGATCGTGCCGGTGCCCTGGATGTGATGCGGCGCGACGCAGCAGATCGCTTCGATCGCCCAGTTCTTGTTGAGATAATAGGCGACGTCAAGCATCGGGATGATCGCCGTCGAGGTGTTGGTGCTCGCGCCGGCGATCACGCCATTCGCGCCGGTCAGGCCCGAGCGCACGCCAATGGACCCCAAGCCGGCCGCAAGAGTTCCGGCGCCCGAGTCATACACCGTGCCATGTCCGTCCAGCGGAATGACGCCGGCGACCTTCAGGCGGACCTGAAACGGCTGATAGCTGTCGACGAAGGCCGGCGGGGGTCCCTTGACGGACGGAAGAGCGCCGCTCGTGCTCGAAGGCGCCACAACCGCGAAGGGGTCGAAGTGCCAGTTGATGCCCGCGCGAACCGTGTGAAAGCGGGTCGGCGAGTTCTGCGTCGCTGCGAACAGCGGCGTCGTGACGCCGATGAGCGCCGGAGTGCCGCCATTGAGCGGGACCGAATTCGCGCGCGTCGAGCCGAGATCGACATAGAGATATTCGGCCTTGAGCGACCATGACGGGAACATAGAAGGCGACCATTCGAGACCGCCGCCCGCCGCCCAGCCTACGCGGGTGTTGTCGTAATAGCCATGGCCGAGCGAAGAGACTGTGGTGCCGATGAAATTATCGGCGAAGCCGGCATTTTGGACGACCTGGCCATAGGCGAAGCCGCCCGTGCCGTAAACCATCAGATTGGGCATGGATGGCAGCGTGAAGCCGACCCGGCCGCGCACCGTGCCGAACCAATCGACCTTCTTCGCCGAGTTTACTGACTGGATGTGAGGTCCGAGGGCGTCGGCGATTCCCACCACGGCGTTGCCGTGGGATCCAATATCGGCGGCCTGGATGTCCGCCTCGGCGCCAAGGACGAGCCAGGGGTTGAACTGATAATTGTAGCCGAGCTGTCCGCCGCCCACGACGCCTTGCAGATTCTGTCCGGTGGTCCAGGCCGAGCCTAAGGGCGCGGCCGGAGCGAAGACGCCCCCGTTAAGATAGCCGAGACCGCCGGTTTCCTGAGAGCTGGCGCCGAAGGCATACCCGATGTTGACGCCCCCGTAGAGACCCGTCCAGGTGAAGGCCGGCGGAAGCGGCGGCGGCGGAGCCTTATGGCTGGGGAGGTCGGCGGCCTGGGCGGCGGCGCCCACGCTCCCGACCAAAAGAGCGGCCAGCGCGCCGCGAACATAATTCTTCATCGGAACCCCCGGATTGATCTGCGGTAGACGGTCGACGACGAAGGCGCCGAAGTCCCTTTCACGTTGCTATAAAATTTTTGTAATGCAACTCAGTCTGATGCAAAATTAGGCTGTGGCGTGCTCATTCTTGGCCGCTGTGGCTCTCGGGCAACATTCCCTTGAGATTCATGTGGGATAGCAAACATCGCTTTGCTGCAACCGCTGCCGTTGGCGGCGTCTTGGACGCGACTTTAGGCATAAGCGTGGCTTGCCGCGCCAGACGGCGCACAGTAATCCTTGCGCCGCCGCAGCGCGGCGAAGACCTTCGAAGCGCAGCCCAGATTTCACGTCAATGCGAGGTTAAGTGAGCGCGACCGAACCCGCCGTTACGCCGGAGCTCGCCGCCGCGCATGGCCTCAAGCCCGATGAATATGCGCGCATCCTGACTCTCATCGGCCGCACGCCGAGCTTCACGGAACTCGGCATATTCTCGGCGATGTGGAACGAACACTGTTCCTACAAGTCTTCGCGCGTCCATCTGCGCAAGCTTCCGACCAAAGCCCCTTGGGTGATTCGCGGTCCGGGCGAGAACGCCGGCGTCATCGACATTGGCGATGGCGACGCCTGCGTCTTCAAGATGGAGAGCCACAACCACCCCTCCTTTATCGAACCTTATCAAGGCGCGGCGACCGGCGTCGGCGGCATCCTTCGCGACGTGTTCACGATGGGGGCGCGGCCGATCGCCTGCTTGAACCTCCTGCGTTTCGGGCGCCCTGGGCATCCCAAGACGCGGCGGCTGGTGGCGGGCGTCGTCGCCGGCGTCGGCGGCTACGGCAACAGTTTCGGCGTGCCGACGGTCGGCGGCTCGACGGAATTCGACGCCTCCTACGACGGGAATATTCTCGTCAACGCCATGGCGGTGGGTCTGGCGCGGGCCGATTCGATCTTCTATTCGGCCGCCGCCGGCGTCGGGAACCCGATCGTGTATCTGGGCTCCAAGACCGGCCGCGACGGCATTCACGGCGCCACGATGGCGTCGGCCTCCTTCGAGGAGGACGCCGAAGAAAAGCGGCCCACGGTGCAGGTCGGCGACCCCTTCTCGGAGAAGCTGCTGCTCGAGGCCTGCCTCGAGCTGATGGCGTCCGGCGCGGTCATCGCGATCCAGGATATGGGCGCGGCCGGGCTGACCTCCTCGGCGGTGGAGATGGGCGCCAAGGGCAATCTCGGCATAGAGCTCGACCTCGACGCCGTTCCCTGCCGCGAACAGGGCATGACCGCCTATGAAATGATGCTCTCGGAGAGCCAGGAGCGCATGCTCATGGTGCTCAAGCCCGAACTCGAAGAGCAGGCCGAAGCGATCTTCAAAAAATGGGGGCTCGACTTTGCGATCGTCGGCAAAACGACGGATACGCTGCGCTTCGTCGTCAAGCATCAGGGCGAGGTGAAGGCCGATCTGCCGATCAAGGAGCTGGGGGACGAAGCGCCCGTTTATGACCGGCCGTGGACGCGAACGCCGAAACAGCCGGCGCTCGATGCGGCCTCGATCAAAGCGCCCCTGTCGAACCGCGACGCGCTATTAAAACTCCTGGCGACGCCGAATCTCTGCTCGAAGCGCTGGGTCTGGGAGCAGTACGACCACCTCATTCTCGGCAACAGCGTAAGCTCGCCCGGCGGCGACGCCGCCGTGATCAGGGTGAAGGAGGGACCGAAAGGCCTGGCGCTGACCACCGACGTCACCGCGCGCTATTGCGCCGCCGATCCTTACGAAGGCGGCAAGCAGGCGGTCGCTGAAAGCTGGCGCAACATCACCGTGCGCGGCGCGACGCCGCTGGCGCTCACCGACAATCTGAATTTCGGCAATCCGGAGCGGCCCGAATATATGGGCCAATTCGTCGGCTGCCTGGAGGGGATCGGCGAAGCCGCGCGGGCGCTCGAATTCCCGATCGTTTCCGGCAATGTGTCGCTTTACAACGAGACGCAGGGCGCCGGCATTCTGCCCACCCCTGCGATCGGCGGCGTCGGACTGATCGCCGACGTCGCCAAGGCGGTGCAAACCGGCTTCGCGCGAGACGGCGACGCGATCCTGCTCATCGGCGAGACGAAGGGCTGGCTCGGCCAGTCGGCCTATGCGCATGATCTGTGCGGGCGCACGGACGGCGCGCCGCCGCCGGTCGATCTCGACGCCGAACGGCGGAACGGCGACTTCGTTCGGGGACTGATAGTTTCCGGGCGCGCCAGCGCGGCGCATGACCTCTCGGATGGCGGTCTCGCCGTCGCGTTGGCGGAAATGGCGCTCTCCGGCGACAGGGGAGCCGACATCACGGCGCTCCCATCGGGTCCGGGACATGCGACGCTGTTTGGCGAAGACCAGGCCCGCTATCTCGTCGCCATTCCCCAGGGCGAGGACGCCGCGGAGGTCGTCCGAGAAGGCGCGGCGGCGGGGGTGCGCGTCCTGGCGATCGGCCGCGCCGGGGGCGACGCCTTGATCCTGCCCGACGAGGCGCCGATATTGCTGACCGAGCTGCGCAAGGCGCATGAAGCCCCGCTGCCGGCCTTCATGGCCGGAGATGACAACGCGCTTTCGGGCGCTTTCCCGACACAGGTGTCATAAAATGCCCATGCCCTCCGCTGAAATCGAGCGTCTCATCAAGGCCGCCATACCCGACGCGCAGGTGGAGCTGACCGCGCTCGTCAACGACGATGATCATTGGGCGGCGACGGTCGTCTCCGAACGCTTCCGGGGTCTCCCCCGCGTCAAGCAGCATCAACTGGTCAACGCCGCGTTCGGCGACCGGCTCGGCGGCGAGTTGCATGCGCTGCAGCTGACGACGCGGGCGCCATAAAGCGTTTAAGCGTTTAGCCCCGTTGAAGCGGACTGCCTGTGACATATGTGTGACACGTAGCCTTCGCTCAGCTGGGGAGCTTTCAGATGATCAAACGCGTGGTGTTAGCGGCGGTTTTGGGCCTATCCGCCTTGAGTCAATCCGCGCTCGCGGATCACAAGCGTCATGTGTCGCCGGACCGCCATCCGAGCCACGCCGCTTGTGAGCGCAGCGGATGGAATCATCGTTCCTGCGCCCATCTCGGCCACTATGGAGACAGCACTCACTACTACTATCACCATGATCGGCGCCGGCATCACGGAATGGCGCTGGACTGATCCGCTTGGGGCGAAGGCGCGCTCAAGAGTCGGAGATAGGTCATGAGGAAGACAGTGACGGTCGCGCTTCTCGCCCTTGTTTGCGCGCTCTCAAGTGGCAACGCTTTTGCACAGCGTTGGCGCGGGCCTTGCTGCGCGCCGGCGGCGCCGGCGTGGGTGCAGTATCAGCAATGGGCCAACGGCTATTTTCTGGGCTGCAATTATTTGCGGCAGCTGTACAAATACGGCGATGACGTCGACGCAAGGCGCGCCTGTCAGGGGATGATGTTCGACTGACGGGCGCCGAACAGGCACTGCAAGGAGGCACATGAGCACGGTAGATACGAACACGCGCATCAAGAATGAGATCGAGTCGTCCGACGTCGTGCTCTTCATGAAGGGCACGCCGCAGGCGCCGCAGTGCGGCTTCTCCATGCAGGTGGTTCAGATCCTCAACCACCTCGGCGTGCCTTACAAGGCGATCAACGTGCTCGCCGATGGAGCGATACGCGACGGCATCAAGGCCTATTCCAACTGGCCGACGATTCCGCAGCTTTACGTGAAGAACGAATTCATCGGCGGCTGCGACATCGCCAAGGAAATGTTCCAGAGCGGCGAGCTCGTCGCGCTGCTCGACAAGGAAGGCGTGCCGCACGCCCAGGCCAGCAAGGCCTAGCGCGCGTCGCAACACACCTCGGTCGAATACGTCTTCGGAATAATCCGGCGCGTGGCGGACATGCACGCGCCGGATTTTTTGCGCGTGCGTGGACCTACGACAATTTCGGGCGGCGCCCCTACCACAGTTTTATGACAGGGATATTACAGTGAGGGTCGAGCCTCCGAGCGTCGGCTTTCCGGCGCCCCAGGCGGATGAGCTTCGACTGAAGGAGCGCCCCCATGAAACGCATGCTTACGGTTGTCGCGCTGGCGGCTTTCTTTGCGCCCGCATCAATCGCCTCGGCCGTCGCCCAAGACAATTATGGCTCCGCTCGCGCTCGTCACGCCGCCCATGCCAGCGGCCGAGCGACCTTGGATCAAGACCCCGCGCAGTGGTCCGCCACCGCTCCGCGCCGCGAGACCTATGCTTGGCCGGATCAGCGTTACTACGGCGTCCATGGCATGATGTACGACTGAATAGGGCGGCTGCGCGCGTCCTGGCTTCTGACCCGCCAGGACGCGATCCGGGCTGGAGCGATTTGATTTCCGGACTGCGTTGCGCCAATTTCGCGCCATGTCTTCTTGGCGCCAAATCGACCTTCGCGCGTCGCGGCGTTTCGCGGCGAGATGAACGCCACGGCGCCCGTCGCCCTGACTCAAGGCGACCCTTCAGGCATCGGGCCGGAGCTCGCGCTGATGGCCTATGTGTTGCGCGACTCGCACGATCTGCCGCCGTTTTTTCTGCTCGGCCATCCCGCCTTTATCGCTCGCGTCGCGGCCGCTCTCGCGCTCGAAATCCAGATTGAAAGCACAACGGCGGCGCAGGCCCGCGATGTCTTCTCCCGCGCGCTCCCTGTCGTCGATACGGGGCGTCATGTTGTCGCCGGCGCGCCGGGCCGTCCCGATTGTCGCGACGCTCAATCAACAATCCGCTCGATCGAGCAGGCGGTGGAGTGCGTCGCCAAGGGCGAAGCGCGCGCCGTCGTCACCAATCCGATCGCGAAGTCGATACTCTATGACGCCGGATTCAAACATCCCGGGCACACCGAGTTTTTGGCGGCGCTCGCGCATCGCCATTATGGCGGCGATTACCGCGCGGTGATGATGCTGTGGTCGGAGGAACTCGCCGTGGTTCCGATCACGATTCACATTCCGCTTGTCGACGCGCCCAAGCGCCTGACGCGCGAACTGATTGTCGAGACGGGAGAGATTGTGGCGCATGATCTGCGCGCGCGTTTTCACATCAGCACGCCGCGCCTGGCCTTCGCCGGCCTCAATCCTCATGCGGGCGAAGACGGCGCGCTTGGCCGCGAGGAGATCGACATCATCGCGCCGGCGATCGCCGAATTGCGCGCGCGCGGCGTCGATGCGTCTGGCCCTTTTCCGGCCGACACGATGTTCCACGACTCCGCTCGCGCGAAATATGACGTGGCGCTGTGTCCGACCCATGATCAGGCGCTCATTCCGATCAAGACGCTCGCTTTTGAGCGCGGCGTGAATGTCACGCTCGGCCTGCCTTTCGTGCGCACGTCGCCCGATCATGGAACGGCCTTCGACATCGCCGGCAAAGGAATCGCCGATCCGACGAGCCTGATCGAGGCGATCAAGCTTGCAGGACGCATCAGTTAAGTGGTCGACGCGCTGCCGCCGCTGCGAGAGGTCGTCGCCCGTTACGGGCTCGACGCAAGAAAGTCGCTCGGACAGAATTTTCTGTTCGACCTCAATCTCACCGCCCGCATCGCCCGCGCGGCCGGACCTTTCGATGACACGATCATCGTCGAGATCGGTCCCGGTCCCGGCGGGCTGACGCGTGCGCTGCTCGAGCAAGGCGCGCGAGTCATCGCCGTCGAACGCGATCCTCGCTGTCTGCCGGCGCTCGAAGAGATCGCGGCGCATTATCCAGGTCGGCTGACGATCGTCGAAGGCGATGCTTTGGAGATCGATGTCGCGGCGCTTGTTCGAACTTATGCGTCTGTCATTCCCAACGAACGCGCAGCGGGCGATCGGGAATCCCATGAAAAACCCGATAGCGCCGTTGCGCTGGAGTCCCGATCAGGCCTCCGACCCGCCGGGAATGACAACCGAGCGTCTGCGCGCATTTGCGCGAATCTTCCGTACAACATCGCGACGGCGCTGTTGACGAAATGGATCGCAGCGGAACCCTGGCCCTCGGTCTTCGATCGCTATGTGCTGATGTTTCAAAAAGAGGTCGCGCTGCGCATCGTCGCGACGCCGAAGGAGCGCGCCGATTATGGTCGGCTCGCTGTGCTGTGCGGCTGGCGCACGAGGGCGCGCATTCTGTTCGATGTGTCGCCCGCAGCTTTCACGCCGCCGCCGAAGGTGACGTCGTCGGTCGTCGAGCTTACGCCCAATCCCGAGCCGCTTGCATGCGATCCGCGCGCGTTGTCGCGCGTCACGCAAGCGGCCTTCGGACAACGCCGGAAGATGTTGCGGCAAAGTTTGAAGCCGCTTGGCGTCGACGCGGCGGCGCTGCTTGCTTCCGCTGGGATAGACGGAACCAAACGCGCGGAAGAAATCGACGTCGCCGGCTTCGTGGCTCTGGCGAACGCGCTTTCGGCTCAATGACGCTTGCGCAGATCGTCTCGCAGCACGACGGCGTTGTTCATCGATTCATCGCGCGCCGCATAGAGCAATGTGACGCGGCCCTTGCGCGTCATAGCGCGAAGCGCCTCGACCTGCGGCTGCGCCTCCGGCGCGGCGAGCTCGGCGCGATAACGCTTTGCGAATTCTTCCCAGCGTTCCGGTTTATGGGCGAACCAGCGCCGCAGCGCGTCGCTTGGCGCAACGTCTTTCGCCCAGAAGTCGATGTGCGCTTTGTCCTTGCGCAAGCCGCGCGGCCAAAGCCGATCGATGAGCACGCGCGTCCCGTCTTCCGCGTCGGCGGGTTCGTACACGCGCTTGAGAGCAATAGGCGCCATGGCGACAAGATAGCGCGCGGCGGGCGAAGCGCTATTCGTTTAACAGCTTGGCGACGAATTGCTCGATTTCCTTGTCGCGCCTTGGCCGTCGCTGCCGTTCGGCGCGCAGGATCGCGATCAGATCGTCGAAGGCGCGCTGCAGATCGTCATTGACGATCACATAGTCGTAATCTTTCCAGCGCGCGATCTCCTTTCGCGCATTCTCCAGCCGTCGCGCCATCGCCTCGCGCGAATCTTCCGCGCGCCGCTCAAGTCGGGCGCGCAATTCATCCATCGACGGCGGCAAGATGAAGACGGTGACGGCGTCAGCGCCCATCTTCTCGCGCACCTGGCGCGTGCCCTGATAGTCGATGTCGAAGAGGCAGTCGCGGCCTTGCGCAAGAATGTCTTCGACCGGCCCGCGCGGCGTGCCGTAGAAATTGCCGTGAACCTCGGCCCATTCCAAGAGTTCGCCGGCGTCGCGCATGGCGGCGAATCGGCGCTCGGGGATGAAGCTGTAGTGGATGCCGTCGACTTCGCTCGAGCGTCTAGTGCGCGTCGTCACCGAAATCGACAGCGTCAAGTCGAGATCGCGGTCCTGCAGCAGCATTCGCGTCAGCGTCGTCTTGCCCGCGCCGGAGGGCGAGGAAAGGATGAGGACAATGCCGCGGCGGCTGGATGGAGTCGGAAGCATGACTTTTCGAGAGCGAGTAGCCAATAGTGAGTAGCGAGTTAGCGAGTAGCGGCCTCGCTGTCCACTCGCGACTCACTCGATGTTCTGAACCTGCTCGCGCAGCTGCTCGACCTCGATCTTCAGTTCAAGCCCGATCGCCGAGAGTCCGGCGTCGTTCGATTTGGCGCATAGCGTGTTGGTCTCCCGGCCAAGCTCCTGCGCCAGAAAATCCAGGCGACGGCCGATCGGCCCGCCCGCGACGAGAAGTTTGGACGCGCTGTCGACATGCGCTTTCAAACGATCGAGCTCCTCGCGAATGTCGGCTCGAACCGCAAGCAGCGCCGCCTCCTGATGCAGCCGCGCTGGATCGAGGGAATCGGCGTTCTCCAGGAGGCGCGCGAGCTGCTGCTTCAGCCGCGCGCGAATCGCTTCGGGCTGGCGCGCCGGCGCCGCGTCGGCCTGCGCGGCGAGGATCGATATGCGGTCGAGCCGCTGACGAAGAACGCCCGCCAGAGCGCCGCCCTCCGCGGCGCGCGAGGCGGTCAGCGCGTCAAGCGCTTCGTCCAGGGATCCGAGAATCTGCGCGTCAAGTTCTGCGCGCTCCGCCTCGGATAGTTCCGGCTCGACGATCTCGACCACGCCGCGCACCGCGAGCAGGCCGTCGAGCGTCGCAGGGCCGATATGGGCGGGCGGCGGGCGTTCGGAGAGCGCGGCGAGAAGGGCGTCGAGAGCGGCGCGGTTGAGGCGGGCGACCTGGCTCTCGTCTTCGCGCTTTGCGACAAGATTGGCGAACACCGCTCCGCGCGCGAGCCGCGCGGCGATTTTTTCCCGCGCCTTGATCTCCACCAAGTCGAAATCGGGCGGGGCGCGCAGACGCAGGTCCAGTCCCTTGGCGTTGACGCTCTTGAGCTCCCACGCATAGCGAAAGGCGGCGACGGCGCCCTGAACGCGAGCGAATCCCGTCATGCTGTGAATGCTCATTTGCGGCGGCGACTCCGAGAGGGCGATTCGGCGGGAGGCCGACATGCGCCTCGCCTGACTATCGCCGCGCCGGCCTTACCGCAAATCGCTCGCCATAGGGACTGTCTTAGCCGAGGTGAGATCCCAGCTCTTGTCGCGCAGCGGGTCGAGCGGCGTGCCTTCCGAGGCGTCGAAGGCGCGCGGACGAAGGGGCCGACCGCCGGTCGCGGCCAAAGCCGTGGCGCCCGCCGGCGGCGGGGCGTCCTGGGCGAGCCGTCCGCCGAGCGCTTCGCCGGGAAGCTCGTCGGAGCCTGCCGTAAGTCCAAGACGCGCCGCGCGGGCCCTCTGTTCGGCGCGCTGCGCCGGCGAGACCGGATAGGCGGCGATGTCGCCGCCGTCGTCAGGCTCAGCGTCCGGACGATCGCTCGCGACCGTCGTCATGTCCGGATTGAGCCGCTCCTCCTCACGGGGCGCCGGGCGGCCAACGAGAAGCATCGGATCAAACAGCGTCTTGGCGCGCAGCTGCACGGACTCCTCGGTAAAAAATGGCCGGGCCCGCCTCAAGGCGGCAAATTCAGCCGCCTGGACCCGCGTGCGGTCGCCATAGCCGCCGAGGAAAAAATCGGCTTCGGCATAAGCGAATTTGCCGAGCCGGTGAGTCGGGCCGTCGTCCGGCGCCATCGCCCGGTTCGGCGGAAAGTCTTCGTGACTCTCGGCGAGCGTGACGAGACGTCCGATGGGCGCCTGCGTGCGCTTGTCCGGTTTAGGCGCGGCCGGCGCGGGAACGCCGGGCGTGGCGCGATCAACCGCGCCATCGGTCCTTTCCTTCTCCAGTCGCCGCCAGTTCTGGACGTTGCGCGAATGCTGGTCGAGCGATTCGGAGAAGACATGGCCGCCCGTGCCGTCGGCGACAAAATAAAGATCGCGCGTCGGCGCCGGATGCGCGGCGGCTTCGAGCGCCGCGCGGCCGGGATTGGCGATCGGTCCCGGCGGAAGACCGTCGATGGCGTAGGTGTTGTAAGGCGTCCACTTCTCGATTTCGGTGCGCAGGATCGGCCGGCCGAGCGTCGCTTTTCCGCCGACGAGGCCGTAGATGATCGTCGGATCGGACTGAAGGCGCATGCCCTTGCGCAGCCGGTTGACGAATACGGCGGCGACGCGCGGCCGCTCTTCGTCCTTGCCGGTCTCCTTTTCGATGATCGACGCCAGCGTCACCAGTTCGTAGGGCGTGCGCAACGGCAGGTCCGGGGAGCGCTTCGCCCAGATCGCGTCGAGCGTCTTGCGCTGATCCTCCTGCATCTTCGTGAGGAGACGCGCCCGAGGGTAGCCGCGCGGGAACTTGTATGTCTCGGGCAGCAGAGCGCCTTCCTTCGGCAAGTCGACGACATCGCCCGCAAGCAGTTCTGCCTCTTTCAGCTTTTGGACAATTTGCTCCGACGTCAGACCTTCCGGAATGGTCACGCTGTGCATGATCTGGCGGCCCGAGGCGATCTGATTGATCACGTCGCGAAGGCTGATGTTTTTCTTGAAGGCGTATTCGCCGGGCTTCAGCTTCCCGAGCTTGCCTTCGAGAACGATCCCGAACTGCATGAGCGTCGAATTGGCGATGACGCCTTCGCGCTCGAGTTGGGAGATGATCTCAAGCAAGTCGCTGCGCGGCGGAATATAGACGACCTTGTCGGCCGCGAGCGGCCCCGGTTCTTTCAGCTTGTGCAGGGCGGCGATGACGCCGAAGACGCCGGCGACAAGCGCGACGAGCACGAAACTCAGGAAGCCGCTCGCCACTGAAAGCGTTCCTTCGCGGCGCTTACGCTTTTTGGGCGGGGGCGCGGCTTCCGCCTGCTTAGCGCTTTGCCGCGTCGCGCGCCGCCCGAAGATGCCGCGGGAGGGGGCGTCGGGCCTTTTCGCCGAGGGCTGACCGGGCGATTGAAGCGGGGGCGCTTCAGGTTTGGCTGCGGGCGACGGCGGCGGCGCTGTCCTGGACGCTGGCGACGCCGGAGAACGCTTTGCGGTTTCGCCGGGGGGCGCGACGGAGCCGTTTAGCGCGGCCGTTGGCGCCTGCGCCCGGGGCGGCGGCGCGCTCGCCGGGGCTGGAGCCGCGGGCGGCTGGGAGAGTGGCGATTCGCCCTTTGCCGCGAGGGGCGGCTGGCTTGGGGCGGTCGGCGGCTTTGGCGCAGACGCCGCCGGGATCGGTTCGATGGTCTGCGGCGGAACCGGCTTGATGCTTTCAGCCGATGGCGGGGCGGGTTGTGTGGGCGGCTCGGGAAGAGGCGCTTCGGCCTTCGCCGCGGTGGGCGGCTGGCTTGGCGGCTCCGACGCGGATGCGGCCATGGCCGGCTCTTTGGCCGGCGCGGCGTCGGGCGGCGAAACTTCCGTCGGCGGCGCGCCAGAGTCCTCTGCGGGCGCGTTCAGGGTCGGTTGAACTGTGAGGTCTTCGCCCGGCGGAGCGGCGGCTTCGGCGTTCTTGACCGACGTCGGCTCGGCCGGCGGCGTCGCTGCAGCGTCTATAGGTTTTCCGGGCGCGTCTTTTTCATCCGCTTCGCTCATCGCAATACGCCCACCAAACGTCGAAGATCTCACGCCGACTATCGCCCAGCGCTTACACTATGCCTCATTGTGGCGAATTCAGGAAAGCGCCGTTTCTCGGGCTTTGGCGCTTAGCGAGAATGCGCCGGATGAGCTTCATGCTCAGGATGCGCGGCGAAACAGCAGCGAGGCGTTCGTGCCGCCAAACCCGAACGAGTTCGACAAAGCGATGTTGATTTCCTTCTCGCGGGCTTTGTGCGGCACGAGGTCGATCGTCGTCGCGACCGAGGGAGCGTCGAGGTTGCGCGTCGGCGGCGCGACATTGTTTTGCATCGCCAGGATCGAATAGATCGCTTCGACGGCGCCGGCGGCGCCGAGCAGATGGCCGATCGCGGATTTCGTCGACGACATGGCGAGCTTGGGTTCGACGTTGCCGAGAAGACGTTCGACCGCCTTCAGTTCGATCTCGTCGCCGAGCGGCGTCGACGTGCCATGGGCGTTGACATAGTCGATGTCCTCGACCGAAACGCCCGAACGCTTCAAAGCCGCCTTCATGCAGCGATAGGCCCCATCGCCGTCGGGCGTCGGCGCGGTGATGTGATAGGCGTCGCCCGACATGCCGTAGCCGATGAGTTCGGCGTAGATCTTCGCGCCGCGCGCCTTGGCGTGCTCATATTCCTCGAGCACGACGCAGCCGGCGCCTTCGCCAAGCACGAAGCCGTCGCGGTCCTTGTCATAGGGCCGGGAGGCGGCGTCGGGGCGATCGTTGAATCCGGTCGACAGCGCGCGGCAGGCGGCGAAGCCGGCGACGCCAATGCGATTGACGGGCGATTCGGCGCCGCCGGCGACCATCACGTCGGCGTCGCCCATCGCGATGATGCGCCCCGCGTCGCCGATGGCGTGCGTGCCGGTGGCGCAGGCCGTCACCACCGCATGATTGGGGCCCTTCAGGCCATGCATGATGGAGACATAGCCCGCCACGAGATTGATGATTCTGCCCGAGACGAAGAACGGCGACACGCGGCGCGGCCCCTTCTCCCTCAACGTGACGGAGGTTTCGTAGATGCCGCCGAGGCCGCCGATGCCGGAGCCGATCAGAACGCCGGTCGATTCCTGCTTCTCGGGGGTGTCGGCGACCCAGCCGGAGTCTTTCAGCGCCTGCGTCGCCGCGCTCGCGCCATAGATGATGAAATCATCGACCTTGCGCTGCTCTTTGGGATCGAACCAGTCGTCAGGATTGAACGTGCCGTCCTTGCCGTCGCCGCGCGGCACGACCGCCGCGATCTGGCACGCGAGATCGGAGGCCTCGAATGTGTCGATGCGTTTGAAGCCGCATTCTCCCGCGGCGAGACGGCGCCAATTGGCGTCAACGCCGCAGCCCAAAGGAGATACGACGCCAAGACCGGTGACGACCACCCTGCGCATGGCTCTACTCTCGAACTTTTTCTTGTTGTCGGAATGGCGGCGTCGGCGAAGTCTCGCGAGAGAATTCGCCGCGCGCTTGGATCTTTAAGTTCGTCAGGCGGCTTTCGCCTTTTCCAGGAACTTCACCGCATCGCCCACAGTGAGAATCGTCTCGGCGGCGTCGTCGGGAATCTCGACGCCGAATTCTTCCTCGAAAGCCATGACGAGTTCGACGGTATCGAGCGAATCGGCTCCCAGATCGTCGATGAAATTGGCTTTGTCGACGACCTTGTCGGCTTCGACGCCGAGATGCTCGACAACAATCTTTTTCACGCGCTCGGCGACATCGCTCATCTTCTTTGATCCCTGTCTGCGTTTGGCGCCTCACGCGCCGTGTGGCGATTTAGAGCAGGCCTGCTGGCGCGCTCCATGATCGCCCTTCATCCCTTGTAACGTGCAATCGCGCGCCGATCGCCCTGATGTCCGCAAGACGCCTTGGCGGCTTGCTTTCCGGGTTGAAATCGCGGCGACGCCGCCCCTCAGCGGCGAGGTCTGGTAGCATACTTCCCAGAGCATGGCGAGAGGCGCCCCCGCGTTCTCACGGACGCGGCGAAACGTCGCCGCGACGCGTTTTCCAGGGGATTCGCCGCTCCTAGATCATGGCCATGCCGCCATTGACGTGCAGGGTCTGGCCGGTGACGTAGCCCGCCTCGGCGCTCGCCAGAAAGACGCAGGCGGCGGCGACGTCGGCGCCGGTCCCGAGCCTGCCGGCGGGCACCATGCGCAGGATCGCTTCCTTCTGGGCGTCGGTCAGCGCGTCGGTCATCGGGCTCTCGATGAAGCCCGGCGCGACGCAATTGACCGTCACCCCGCGCGAGGCGACCTCGGCGGCCAGCGACTTCGACATGCCGATCATGCCGGCCTTGGCGGCGGCGTAATTGCCCTGCCCGGGATTGCCGGTCACGCCGACGACCGAAGTGATCTGGATGATCCGGCCGAAGCGCTTTTTCATCATCCCGCGCAGCGCCGCGCGCGACAGGCGAAACGCCGACGTGAGGTTGACGTTGATGACGGCGTCCCAATCCTCGTCCTTGAGGCGCATGAACAGCATGTCGCGGGTGATGCCGGCGTTGTTGACGAGAATGTCCAATCCGCCCATCGCCGCCTCCGCCGCCGGGACGAGCTTCTCGGTCTCGTCCTTTTGCGAAAGATTGCAGGGCAGAATATGCGTGCGGCCGCTCAATTCGCCGGCAAGCGCCTCGAGCGCCTCCTGCCGCGTGCCGGAAAGCGCCACGGTCGCGCCGGCGGCGTGAAGCGCGCGCGCGATCGCCGCGCCGATTCCGCCGCTCGCGCCCGTGACCAGCGCAGCCTTGCCGTTAAGATCAAACATATTTTCCTCTCCTCCCCAGCGCCATCGGCGCGAGCTTTATAGCTCAGTTCGGGGGAGTGGGCTTTTTTCCGCCGCGGTTCAACTTCAAACGACCGCCTCCCGACGGCGGACGCCGCCGACGCCGGTCGGATATTGGGGTGAAAGTGGGCGCCCATCCGGCTTCGTTTCGCAAGCGACGGATTCAAGACTGAAATGCTCGACGAGGCATCGGAATCGGCCTCAAATTTCATTGTGGCGCAACTGCAACAGTCGAAATCTTTTGGGTCTTTTCGGCCCGATTTTACCTTCTGTTTGTTGTTTCCCGCGTGAAATTTGCGCACAGTCCGCCGTGCTTGGGGGTCAGCGTCCTTAAACGTCCGAGAGAGTCACGGGACTGACGCGCACCTATTAATTCTAAGTTGGCTCGAAATGAAGGATAGAGAGATGAAGACAGCGATCTCGGCCCTGGCTCTGGCGACGGCGCTTTTCGCCGGCGCCGCGAACGCCGCCGATCTACCCTCCCACAAGGCTCCTCCGCCGTACATTCCCCCGCCGCCGATCATGACCTGGACCGGGTTCTACGCCGGTCTTAACCTCGGCGGTGGCTTCTACGCCAGCAATTCCTCCAATCAGGGCTGGAACTGGGGCTGGAACAACGGCAACAACAACACCGGCGGTGTCATCGGCGGCGGTCAGCTCGGCTATAACTTCCAGGTTACGCCGATGTTCGTTGTCGGCGCCGAAACCGACTTCCAGGGCACCAGCCTTGGTTCGGGCGGCGGCAACAACAACAACTGGTGGCTGTTTGGCGGTTTCGGCGGCGGCGGCGCTTCGGCGCGTCTGAACTGGTTCGGCACCGTTCGCGGCCGCATCGGCATCACCCTGCTGAGCCCGCAACTGTTGGTCTACGGCACGGGCGGCTTCGCCTATGGCGAAGTGCAGCGCAATGGCTGGTGGAACCAGAACAGCGCCGTGCAGACGGGCTGGACCGCTGGCGGCGGCGCCGAGTGGATGTTCTTCCCGAACTGGTCCGCGAAGGTCGAGTATCTGTATACGCAGATCAGCGGCACCGGGAACAACAACAACTGGCTGTGGGCGTTCAACCCGGGTTGGGGCCTCAACAGCACCAACAACCGCACGCGCTTCCACACGATCCGCGCGGGCATCAACTATCACTTCAACTTCGGCTCCCCGGCGCCGGTGTTGGCCAAGTACTAATCTTACCGATCGGCCTGACGGTCGAGAGAATGGGCCCGGTCCTCGCGACCGGGCCTTTTCTTTTGGCGCTTCCGTTTCTCTTCCGCGCCTCTTGAGCAGGTTCCGAAAAAGTTGACCGACGTTTTCGATGGTTTCGATTTTGAGCGATTCCTATTGATCACATGATCCGATGTGATCGGGAATCGCTCTAGGTGAAGCTGCGGTAGGAGTCGAAATCGGCCGGCGCGCCGACCGAAATGCCGGCGGCCTGCGGCGCGATCCGCTTCAACAGCCCCGCGAGAACCTTGCCCGAGCCGCATTCGACGAATTTCGTCGCGCCCTGACTCGCCATATAGGCCACGCATTCGCGCCAGCGCACCGCGCCGGTGACCTGCTCGACGAGCAGTCGGCGAATCGCCTCCGGATCCCGCGTCGGCTCCGCCGTCACATTGGCGACGAGCGGCGCGCACGGGGCGCTGATCGCCGCTCCGGCGAGCGCCTCGCGCATGGCGTCGGCGGCAGGCTGCATCAAGGCGCAATGGAAGGGCGCGGAGACCGGCAACAGCATCGCGCGCCGGATCCCCTTCTCTTTGGCGACGTCGATCGCTTTCTCGACGGCCGCCTTGGCGCCCGAAATCACCACCTGGCCGCCGCCATTGTCGTTGGCGACCTGACAGACGCCTTTCGCCGTCGCCGCCGCCTCCTCGGCGATGACGCGCGCTTGATCAAGGTCGGCGCCGAGCAGCGCCGCCATGGCGCCTTCACCGACAGGGACCGCCTTCTGCATGGCGTCGCCGCGAATCCGCAGGAGCCGCGCCGTATCCGAAATCGTCAGCGCGCCCGCGGCCGCGAGAGCGGAATATTCGCCGAGCGAATGGCCGGCGACGAAGCCCGCCTCGCGTGCGAGATCGAGCCCGCATTCGGCTTCCAGCGCCCGAATCGCGGCGAGCGACGCCGCCATCAGCGCCGGCTGGGCGTTGGCGGTGAGCGTCAGTTCCGATTCGGGGCCTTCGAACATCAGTTTCGAGAGCGGCTGCGACAGCGCGTCGTCAACCTCGGCGAAAACCGCGCGCGACGACGCAAAAGCGTCGTAAAGCGCCTTGCCCATGCCGACCGCCTGAGATCCCTGACCTGGAAAAATGAAAGCCTTAACCATGCGTAACCGTCCCTGCTTATTATTGTTTGGGTCGCCGCGTGTGGCGCCGGGGGGTTCGCTGTGTCAAGTTGGTGACGTCGAAAAGCGGGCGGGAGCGGGAGATGAGCCAATGGACATGCGGCGGCGACGCCGGCCGCTTCAATCGGCGCGCCGCGCTGGCGACGATGGGCGCAGGTTTTGGGTTAGCCTTTGGCGCCGCGCCGGCGCAGGGCCATGCCAAGCGCGCGCCGATCCGGCCGGAAGACGAAGGCTTTATGCGGATGGCGATCGCGGAAGCCGCCAAGGGCGACTTTCCCTTTGGCGCCGTGATCGTGCGCGACGGCAAAGTCGTCTCGACGGGGCGCAATCTCGGCGTCACGAACAATGATCCGACCGCGCATGGCGAGATGGTGGCGATCCGCCGCTTCGTCGCCGACAATCCGGCCAAGGATCTCAAGGGCGCGACGCTTTACACGTCGGGCGAGCCCTGCCCGATGTGCATGGGCGCCATCGTCTGGTGCGGCATGGGGCGCGTCGTCTACGCCGCGTCGATCGCGCAGCTTGAGACGCGAATCGGCCAGATCATGATCACGAGCAAAGCCGTGGCGCAGGCCGCGCCCTTTCTGACCGTCGCCATCACCGGCGGCGTGCTGGCGACGGAGGCGCTCGCGCTGTTCGACAAGAAAAGCGGCCGCTAGCGCGGCGTTTTAACGTTCCGGCGCTACGCTGAGACCCCTCTTCTTGGAAGAGGGGTCTCAGGTTTGGAATGGAGATGGGTGTTTCGCTGTCTGTCAGGAACGGGCAGGACACGGCAAGGGCGATTATGAGCCCTTGCCCCATCTGCGCTTCTGCTTGAGGCAGCCGTTGCCGAACGTGCCCCAGGACGCGGGGTTCTTCTTGCCGCAGCGCCACGAGAGGGCGGCGTTTTCGACAGAGTCGCCCGGCGCCTTCAATGAAGCGTCCATCGGCGCGGCGTTCGCGTCGACGCTCAAAGCGCCGGCCGCAATGGCGGCGGCGAGTAACAATGCGGTCTTCATGAAATGTCTCCAAAAATGAGGTCCCAATAACGTTTGCGGCGAACGCGAAGGCTCTCCGCATACGCTTGTCTTGCGATTGCAAGACGAGGCGACCTTACGACTCGAAAGCGCGGACGAACGTGCGGCGGCGCACGGGGCCGCGCATGGCGATTCTTCGGCGGCGCGAGGCGTCGGCGAAGATGTCTGCAGGAGCGCTCACTCGCGGGAGATTTCGACCAGGACTTCGTTGCGCCGGTTCCAGGGCGGCGTCCAGGGCGGGTCGTAGAAGACGTATTGCGGCGCGTCCTTGGGCGAGAGCCCCTGCTGCTTCAGATAATCGAGCAGCTTCGCCTGATTTTCGGCGAGGGCGTCGTCGCCGGCGAGTCCCGAGAAGCGGATCGCCGCCATGCGCTTGCCCGGCGCGGCGGCGAGTTTGACCTCTGCGCTGTTGGGCTTGGGCAGGCTCGCCATGTCGTATTCGGCGGGCATGGTGAAGCGCACTTTCCAATCACGGCCTTCCGGCGCCTGTCCGACGGGCGCGGTCATGGCGATTTTTTGCTGCGGGGAATTGTCGCCGAAAATATAACCGGCGAGGCGGCGGAAGCCTTCGCTGATGGCTGCGCCGCGCTCGCCGGCGATCGTCGTCTCTGCGACGATCTGCGGCGCGTAGTCGCGAATTTCGATGGCCCCTGTCGAGGCGACCACCGAATATCGCGCATGCTCCACGTCGGAGTCCGCGCGTGCGGGGGCAACCGCGATCAGCCCGACGAGGATGGCAAGAAAGCGCCGCATCTCCTGGGTCCTCTGTTGTGAAGAGGTAAGATGAGACGTGGCAGGGCGGCGAAACAGGCGGCAGGGCGCCAATGAGGGGCGGATTTTCGCCAGACCAAAACCGCCGGAGCAACCCGGCGGTCAATGGCCTATTGCAGAACTTCAGGCTGCGACCTGATGGTGCACTCGCACAGTATGGAAGCCCGAATCATTGGGGTCCGTGAGAGCTGAGTAGACAGCGTAAGCTGTTTCCTTTGCGCCGCCGACCGCGAAAGCACCTTTCGGAGTATATTTGCCGGCTATGCCTTCCCAGCGTTTCCCACGCTCCCACTTAACGTTTCCTAAAGAAGCAGCCAATTGGCGCGCTTTCGCCTTGCGGTCAATCTCGTTCGGAATTTCGACGAGAGGATTGCCTACCGCTCCAAGCGCAGCCAAGATCGAAGGAGCGGCTGCAAGCTTGTTTTCGCGGTCTTCCATGGCGACGCCAATCACTTCCGTAAGAGCAGTGAACCAATCTACCGCAGCAGCTTCGACAGCACAGAGTTTCGCGTCATCGATTGGAACGGGTCGCGCTCCGTATTGAATTCCGTTGATGCCTTTCGCCAAGGTTACGCACGCTCCGCGCAAGGCCGTGATTGTTACGACGTCAGTGTCCGTGGAGCGTAGCTGACGGCGCACCTTATTTACCCGGCCTTTAAAGAATGGCACGTGCCGCTCCACGTCACGGCAAACGCGCGTCAGAGGATCGCGGGCGTCCATGCCAATACTCAACGCAGCGTTCGGGCGAACACCAAGCGTGTTGAGATCATGGAATGCTTGGCGCGCCCATAATTTGTCTCGCCCGTGGCAGAGATAGATCGCAACGAACTCGTTTTTCGTCTTGGGCTCGAGATTTGCTGCCTCGTGGCGCGCAGCGAGTTGAGTTTCACCGTCGATCGCGATGAGTTGCTCACCCCAGGGAATTTGAATGAAGCAGGTTCCGTCCGGTTGCTCGTCTACCTCCAACTGAGTCTCGCTGAAGAGGGTAATGGGAGGAGTGATCCCATCCTCGCCGTTATGCAGTCCCACGATGTAGTCCGCATACGCAGACACGTTCTTTTTCTTTTGACCCTCGAAGAGGCGCTGAACGTCCTGGCGGATGTCGTAGAGGTCTTGCACCTCTTTCGAGGCATCCAGCTTCTTTTTGTCTTCGGTTGCGCGGGGATCGGGCGCGAGCTGAAAAAGCTGGGCAGCTTTGACTCGGCCAACGAATCGATTTTCGTCGACGCGAGTTCCCGCAATGATGTGACCATTGGTAGGGTTAAGCGGCATATCGGCATTCCTTGTTGCCTATGGACAAATGCCGGTCCGCGCACCTATGCTGGGCTTGTCACCACTCAGCGGCATGTCCGCTGGACCGGAGCCCGAAGCGGAAACGCTTCGGGCTTTTTCTTTATGCCGAGCTTTGGTCTGCCTGTCAACTCGAGTTCGACATATTCATACTCGAGTTATTGAATTTAGCAATACTGGCCACCTGAGTGGCTTACGAGCAGATTTATAAACGCGATATCGCCCAGTGCTTTGCCCCGAGATTCACCCTCACGGCCGCTCCTTCACCAGCTCCTCAACCACCCCCGGATCGGCCAGCGTCGAGGTGTCGCCGAGCGCGCCAAATTCCCCTTCGGCGATCTTGCGCAAGATGCGCCGCATGATCTTGCCGGAGCGCGTCTTGGGTAGGCCCGGCGCGAATTGCACGATATCGGGCGTTGCGATCGGCCCGATCTCATGGCGCACCCAATGCACCAGCTCCTTGCGCAGATGTTCGCTCGGCGTCACGCCCTGATTGAGCGTGACGAAGGCGTAGATGCCCTGCCCCTTGATGTCGTGCGGATAGCCGACGACGGCGGCTTCCGACACTTTCTCATGCGCGACGAGCGCGCTCTCGACTTCCGCCGTGCCGAGGCGATGGCCCGAGACATTGATGACGTCGTCGACACGGCCGGTGATCCAGTAATCGCCGTCAGAATCGCGCTTGGCGCCGTCGCCGGTGAAATATTTGCCCGGAAAAGCGGAGAAATAGGTCTGCGCGAAACGTTCGTGATCGCCATAGACGGTGCGCATCTGCCCCGGCCATGAATCCGAGATCACGAGCAAGCCTTCGCACGCGCCTTCGAGAACATTGCCGAGCGGATCGACGATTTCGGGCGCGACGCCGAAGAAGGGCCGCGTCGCCGAGCCGGGCTTCAGATCAATCGCGCCGGGCAATGGCGAGATCAGCACGCCGCCCGTTTCCGTCTGCCACCATGTGTCGACGATCGGGCAGCGGCCCTCGCCGACGACGCGGTGATACCATTCCCAGGCTTCAGGATTGATCGGCTCGCCGACGGAGCCGAGCAGACGAAGCGACTTGCGGCTGGTCTTTTTCACCGGCGCTTCGCCTGCCGCCATCAGCGCGCGAATGGCGGTCGGCGCCGTGTAGAAAATATCGACCTTATGTTTGTCGACGATTTCCCAGAAGCGCGACACGCTCGGATAATTCGGCACGCCTTCGAACATCAGCGTCGTCGCGCCATTGGCGAGCGGCCCGTAGAGAATATAGCTGTGGCCGGTCACCCAGCCCACATCCGCCGTGCACCAATAGACGTCGCCCTCACGATAGTCGAAGACGAGTTCATGAGTGAGCGATGTGTAAACGAGATAGCCGCCGGTCGTATGCAGCGCGCCCTTCGGCTTGCCGGTCGAGCCTGACGTATAGAGGATGAACAGCGGATCTTCCGCGTCCATCTCCGCATAGGGACAATCGGCGGAAACGCGCGCGGCTTCTTCCTCATAGCGGAAGTCGCGGCCGGGCTGCATGTCGATCTCGCCGCCGGTGCGCGTGACGACAATGACCGTCGTCGCGGAAACCTTGTCGAGCGCCGCGTCGACATTGGCTTTCAGCGGAATCTTCTTGCCGCCGCGCAGGCCTTCGTCGGCGGTGACGATGACCTTTGATTCAGCGTCCGCAATGCGCCCCGCGAGCGAGTCCGGCGAGAAGCCGCCGAACACCACCGAATGAACGGCGCCGATCCGCGCGCAGGCGAGCATGGCGAAAGCGGCCTCGGGAATCATCGGCAGATAGATGGTGACGCGGTCGCCTTTTTTGACGCCATGTTTCTTGAGCACATTGGCGAAGCGGCAGACTTGCTCATGCAGTTCGGCGTAAGTGATGTGGCGGCAAACGGAAGGATCGTCGCCCTCCCAGATGATCGCGGTTTGATGCGCGCGCGCCGGCAGATGCCGGTCGATGCAATTCATCGCGACATTGGTCGTGCCGTCCTCGAACCAGCGTATCGAGACATTATGCGTGTCGAAGCTCGTGCGCTTCACGTTCGAGAAGGGCGTGATCCAGTCGATGCGCTGCGCCTGCTCGGCCCAGAAGCCGTCCGGGTCTTTGATGGAGCGTTCGTAGAGCCGGCGATAGGCCTCTTGGTCGACGCGCGCGCGCTTTTTCCAGTCATCGGAGACGGGGTAGATTTTTTGCGACATTCGTTTCTCCATCGACGCATTCCGTAAACGCCCGCCCGTCATGGCCGGGCTTGTCCCGGCCATCCACGTCTTATGGCGACGCCAAGTGCGGGCATGACGCGGAAAGGGGACGCTTACCGGCACGGAATGGGGAGCGTTCATCCTTTGCGGGCGCGGGCGAGCTCCACATTATGCTGCATGCGCTGAACCATCAGCCGCATCAGGTAAAAGCCGAATTGCGGCGTCTGCGCCGCGAGCTGCAAGAGATCGTCATAGCGCACGCAGAGAAGCTCGACGTCGGTCGCGGCGACCGCGGTGGCGGTGCGGCGGTTTTCATTGGTGAACATGCCCATCTCGCCAAAAAGCGCGCCGGGCTTCAGCGTGACGTCGGGCTCGCGCAGATGGATTTCGCCCCGCACCAGGAGATAGGCTTCCTCGGACAGATCGCCGAGGCGATGCAGGACGAAGCCTTCGGAAAGCTTTATGGGCCGCATATAGGGACGCAGCCATTCGAAATCGAAATCCTCGGAGGCGGCGGCGCGAATGTCCTGGACAAGCCGCCGGATCTGCCGGAGCCGCACGATGTTGACCGGGACCAGAAAGGCGTTGAGGGCGAAGAGCGGGTAGAGACCCTTGAGAAAGAAGTAGGCGGCGAACAGCGCATTGGCGAGGATCGCCGCGATCCGCAGCGGAATCATGGTGTTCGACACATAAACGAACACGCTCGCCGCCGCGGCGAGATAGCCGATCGCTTCGATGATCAAACCGTTCAGCGTCGTGGGCAGCGTGATGGGCAGCATCATGGCGAGATCGCTCGGACTTCAGCTTCGCCCAACACCTTTAGCAGAAGACTTTGTAATAATGCGAGGGCCGGAACACGCGGCCGCTCCGGGCGTTTGCAAAGGTCTACGGACGTGGAGCAGGAAACGCCATGACGCAGTCCGCCAGCATTCGTCCCGTCCGCGCCCGGGCTGCTTTTCCGACCGCCGCCGCGATCATTCTTGGCGTCGGGCTTGGCGTTTTCTTTGATGGAATCGTTCTTCATCAGCTGTTGCAATGGCATCATCTGGTCAGCAACTGGAGCCCCGCCGCGACTGTCGAGGGCATGGAATTCAACACCTATTGGGACGGGATGTTGCACAGTTTCGCTTATGTCTGCGTCGGCGTGGGGCTGTTTTCTCTTTGGCGCGCCTCGCGCCGCGCCGGCGGCATGTGGTCCGGCCGGCGGCTGGCGGGCGCGCTGCTGATCGGCTGGGGCGGATTCAACCTCTACGACGGCGTCATCAACCACCTTGTCCTCGGCATTCATCATGTGAATGAACGAGTCGATCGCGCCCAGTGGCCGATCTATGACGCGGGCTTCATCATCTGGGGCGCCGCGATGTTGCTGGCCGGCGTTCTGCTGCTGCGCGGCGCGCGGCGGGAGACGGCGCCGCAGGAGGCTTGAGCCGCGCCTAGGTCCGTTTGGCGCTTTGCCCTTGCTGCGGCGATTTGGTAAAGGGCGCTAGACTTCCTCGCGCCACACCGAAAGAAACATGGACAAATTCACCACGCTGACGGGCGTCGCGGCGCCGTTGCCGATCATGAACGTCGATACGGACATGATCATCCCGAAGCAGTATCTCAAAACCATCCAGCGCACCGGCCTCGGCAAGGGCCTGTTTTCGGAGATGCGCTATCGCGACGACGGTTCCGAGAATCCCGATTTTGTCCTGAATCAGCCGGCCTACCGCAACGCCCGCATCCTCGTCGCCGGCGACAATTTCGGCTGCGGCTCGTCGCGCGAACACGCGCCCTGGGCGCTGCTCGACTTCGGAATCCGCTGCATCATTTCGACGAGCTTCGCCGATATTTTCTATAATAATTGCTTCAAGAACGGGATCTTGCCGATCGCGGTCGGCGAGGCCGAGCTCGACAGGCTGATGGACGACGCCAAGCGCGGCGCGAACGCCACCCTGACCGTCGACCTGACGGCGCAGGAGATTCGCGGGCCGGACGGCGGCGTGATCACATTCGACATCGATCCCTTTCGCAAGCACTGCCTGCTGAACGGTCTCGACGACATTGGGCTGACTCTGCAGAAAGCCGACAAGATCGACGAGTATGAAAAGCAGGCTGCGGCGCAGCGCCCTTGGGCTTGACCGCGACCCAGCGCCGCAGCGCGGCGCCGGGTTCATGTTTCCGAAGCGGCGCTTATGGGATAGAGCACCCCTGACGGGGCGGCGAGCGTCGCTTCCAACCGCTGAACGCCCAGAGCGACGGACAAGGCGCGCTTGAGTTATCTTTCCGCCCTTTCCCTGCGTTTTCGCGCCGCCGGCCAGTCGCTGGCGCGGCTCGCCCAGGGCGTGAGCCGCTCGCGGAAGCCCGACGACATCGCCGAAGGCCAATGGCGTGACGCCGGCGCCCAAAGCTTAGGCGCCGATTCCGAGGAGGCGGCGCGCGACGCAAGCTTCTGGGGACCCGCGCCGACGAACGAACAGGCCGAGCCGCCGGCCTTCGCGCCGGGCTCCGCCTATCGGGAACCCGCCGGATTCGACGGCCAGGGCCTGCTTTCGATCCACAATCTGGCGAAGTCCTATAAAGCGCGTCGCGTCGTCGAAGACGTGAGCCTGCATGTGGCGCGCGGCGAGGCGGTCGGGCTGCTGGGCCCCAACGGCGCCGGCAAGACCACGGTTTTTTATATGATCACCGGGCTGGTGAAGCCCGACAAGGGCGTCATCTCGCTCGACGGCTATGATGTGACGCCGCTGCCGATGTATCGCCGCGCGCGGCTCGGAATCGGCTATCTGCCGCAGGAGGCGTCGGTGTTCCGGGGCCTCTCGGTCGAGGACAATATCCGCGCCGTGCTCGAGATCACGCAGCCCGACGCCAAAAAGCGCGAGGAGGAGCTGGAGGCGCTTCTCGAAGAGTTCCGCCTCACCCGCATGCGCCACACGCCCGCCGTGGCGCTTTCCGGCGGCGAACGGCGCCGCTGCGAGATCGCCCGCGCGCTCGCCGGCCATCCGTCCTTCATGCTGCTCGACGAGCCTTTCGCCGGCATTGACCCGATCGCCGTGGGCGGCATTCAGGACCTCGTGCGGCATTTGAAAGCGCGCGGCATTGGCGTGCTCATCACCGACCACAGCGTTCGCGAGACTTTGGGCCTCACCGACCGCGCCTACATCATCTACAACGGCCATGTGCTGACCGAAGGAACGCCTGACGAAATCGTCGCCAATCCGGACGTTCGGCGCATTTATCTTGGCGAAGATTTCCGCATGTAGCGCTGCAGGCGCCGTTCCTTCAGAGACGGCGCCTTCGCGCTGGCGCGTTCAAGCTTGTTTCGCGCGGCGGCGAAGCCGCGTCCCGCAGCGCCAGGGTTGCGCTCTCCGCGCCCGACGGGCGTTCTCCCAGAAGGGTCGCCTGTCGCCCGTTCGGGAGCGGGGGCAAGTCGTCGCATGCGACAGATTGGTGATTAAGGCTTGGGCGGTTTGCTCGGCGGCGCGCTGCTTTTTTGGCCCTGTGCGCGCGGGCCCGAAGTGATATAAGCAAGAACCGCGCCGCGAAGTGGCGGCCGAAATAGCGTTTCGAGTGGGCCGAGCGAAGATGGCGATTTCCACCAAGTTGATGATGCGTCAGGGCCAAGCCCTGGTGATGACGCCGCAGCTGCTCCAGGCGATCAAGCTGTTGCAGTTTTCCAATTTGGAGCTTGCCGCCTTTTTGCATGATGAGCTTGAGCGCAATCCGCTGCTCGAAGCGCAGGAAGGCGATGGCGGCGATGCGGCCGATCATCCCTCGCAGGGCGCCGAGCCGAGCGGCGCCGAGGCCGTCGACGGGCCGCAGGAGGGCGATTGGGCGCAGCAGGATCTCGCCGTCGACTCCGCGACGCTCTCCGCCGATCTTGGCGCCGACATGAGCAACGCCTTTGAGCCCGAGGGCCCGGCGATCGGAGAGCGGGCGCGCGATGACGCCCCCGACGGCGCCGGACTTTCGGCGACTTCCTGGACCGGCGCCGCCGGCGGCGGGTCGGCCGACGGCGAAGCGCCCAATCTCGAAGCCTATATCGCCGACCGGCAGAATCTCCACGAATATCTCGCCGAACAGCTGGCGCTCGCCTGTCCGGATCCGCGCCACAGAATCATCGGCCAGGCGATCATCGACGCGATCGATGACAGCGGCTATCTGCGGGAGGAGCTTGGCGAGATCGCCGCCCGTCTCGAGGCGGACAGGGCGGAGGCCGAGCGCATTTTGGCGACGATCCAGACCTTCGATCCTTCCGGCGTCGGCGCGCGCGATCTGGCGGAATGCCTCGCGATCCAGCTTAAGGAGCGCGACCGTTATGATCCGGCGATGCAAGCGTTCGTCGCCAATCTTCCGCTCGTCGCGCGCCGCGATTTTGCGCAACTCGCCAAGCTGTGCGGCGTCGACGACGAAGACATCGCCGACATGGCGGCGGAGCTGCGGCGGCTGGAGCCGAAGCCCGGCCGAGCGTTCGGCGGCGCCCCGATTCAGCCGCTCGTCGCCGACGTCATTGTTCGCGCCGCCGCGGACGGCGCCTGGCATGTGGAGCTCAACGCCGACGCGCTGCCGCGCGTATTGGTCAATCACAGTTACGCGGCGCAAATCAGCGGCGTCGCCGCCGGCCCTGCGGACAAGAGCTTCATTTCGAGCTGCCTGCAGAACGCCAACTGGCTGACCAAGAGTCTCGAGCAGAGAGCCCGCACCATTCTACGCGTCGCTTCTGAAATCGTGCGACTGCAGGACGCGTTCCTCACGCATGGCGTCGAACATCTGCGTCCGCTGAACCTGCGCACGGTCGCCGATGCGATCGGCATGCATGAGTCGACGGTCTCGCGGGTGACGTCGAACAAATACATGATGACGCCGCGCGGCGTCTTCGAGCTGAAATATTTCTTCTCCGCGTCGATCGCCACGACGAGCGGCGCCGCCGCGCATTCGGCCGAAGCGGTGCGCTTTCGCATCAAGCAGATGATCGATCGGGAAACGCCCGACGGCATCCTGTCGGACGACGCGATCGTCGAACGGCTGAAGGCGAGCGACATTGAAATCGCGCGGCGCACGGTTGCGAAATACCGCGACAGTTTGCGCATTCCGTCCTCGGTCGATCGCCGCCGCGCCAAGCTTGCGCAGGCGCGCATGACAACCAATTAATTGTCCTATGTCGTCTTCAGGCGCGAAGCTTCGCCGCGGGACGACTCCATTGACTTCGCACGCCGAGGCTTCTAACGCTGCGCGGAATTTCCGCTCTTTGGTTAGATGGCGGGCGATTCGCTGACCCCTCAGGCGGAGTTCCAGGGCGGATGGGGGCGCGTTGGCGGTTGGTCTGACGGCGGCGCGGCAGGCGCGCGGCTGGCCCTTTCCGCGCCGAAACTTCGCTCGCAACGAAAGTTCGGATTGCAAAATGTCTCTCAGGGTTTCCGGCAAGAACATCAACATCGGCGAAGCGCTTCGGGCTCATGTGACGCAGAGGCTTGAGACGGCGGCGTCGAAATATTTCGACGGCCGAGTCAGCGGCCACGTCACCATCTCGCCGGAGGGCTCGGGCTTTCGCGCCGACTGCAACCTGCACCTCGCCTCCGGAATCGTGCTGCAAGCCGACGGCCGCGCACAGGAGCCCTACGCCTCCTTCGATCAGGCGGCGGAACGCATCGAAAAGCGCCTGCGCCGCTACAAGAGCCGGCTTAAGAGCCATCACGAGCATGGCCATGGCGATGGCGCTCAGGCCGAGGTCGTCGCCTATCACGTGCTTGAGGCCCCCGATCCGGAAAATGAGGCGTCGGCGGAGTTCAGCCCCGCGATCATCGCCGAATCCACCACGCAGTTGCGCCGGCTGTCGGTTTCGGCGGCGGTGCTCGACCTCGATCTCACCGGCGCGCCGGTCGTGGTGTTCCGGCACGCCAACACCGGCCGGGTGAATGTCGTCTACCGGCGCGGCGACGAAAATATCGGCTGGATCGACACCCCCGAGTCGGAAGGCGATGCGCGCTGAAGCAAAAACGTCGTGGGACGGCCATAATAACGGCCTCCTCGGCACGTATCTTGCCATTTTCCCACGTCCCTTCGGGTTTGGCGAAAATAGCGAGACGTTGAAATTTCAAGGATGGTCTGGGCCTTCGGCGGCCCTAGACCTCCCATGAGAAGCAGGATGATCGTCGCATGCGGCCAACGGACTTGGTTTCGCCGGATTCGGTTTGCGCCTCGCTGAAGGCCACGACGAAGAAGCACCTTCTCCAGGAGCTCAGCGAGAAGGCCGCGAAGATTTGCGGGCTTCCGGCGCGCGAGATCTTCGATGCGCTGCTTCATCGCGAGCGGCTGGGTTCCACGGGAATTGGCGAAGGCATCGCCATTCCACATGGAAAGCTCGCGAAATTGAAGGGGATTTACGGGGTGTTCGGCCGTCTTGACCGGCCTGTCGACTTCGGGTCCCTTGACGGCGCGCCGGTCGATCTTGTGTTCATGATCCTAACGCCCGAGAGTTCGGGCGCTGATCATCTCAAGGCGCTTGCCTGCGCGGCCCGGATGCTGAGGGAGCAAGGCCTCGTGGCGACGCTCCGCGGAACGCGCGACGACGATGCGCTCTATTCGCTGATCGCACAGCGCTCGAAGCCGTTTGCGGCATAGTAGCGCCGCACCTTAGAGCGGCGCGCTGCGTTTTTGGGCGCCGCCTCCATGCGAGGCGTGTCCGCCTTTGCGGCCGGCTTCCGAAGCGAGCGCATGATCGCGCGAGAAGCTCCGCTTGGCCGGATTCACGCTTTGACCGCCCTTGCGCCCTGCCCGGGCGGCAAGATCGGGGTTCTGCGAGAAACTTCGTTTCTCGTCAGGAACGCTCTGGCCGCCTTTGCGCGCAATGGCCCGCTGCTTTTCGGGATCCATAGACGCAAAGCCACGACTGGATTTTTTATTCTCCTCCATGGGCCGCCTCTCAAAGTTCCCCCAGCGCCTTCGGCTATAACTCGCCGGCTCGGCCAATGTTTCTGGTAGGCGGCGATTTATCTTCGCAGTCTCGAAGGAGCCTCCGCCGGGAAGGCGAGGGCGAAAAAATTTAATGTTTGCAATGAGATCAGAGACTCACATGCCGACCCGCGGCGCGCTTTGTTCGCGGCGTCCGGCGCGTCGCTCAAAAAACAGCGCCTGGCTGATGACGGCCTTGAGGCTTTCGACATTGAAGGGTTTGGCGATAAGAAAGGCCGGCTCGGGCGGCTCGCCGGTCAAAAACCGCTCAGGGTAGGCGGTGACGAAGATCACCGGGATGGAGAGAGAGACGAGGATCTCGTTTACGGCGTCGAGCCCGGAACTGCCGTCCGCGAGTTGAATATCGGCGAGAATCAGTCCCGGGTTGCCGTCTTGGATGGCCGCCACCGCCTCGCCGTGCGTGCGCGGCATGCCGACCACTCGATGTCCCAGCTCCTCGACGATGCTCCTCAGGTCATGGGCGATCAGGGGCTCGTCCTCGATAATCAGCACGTCGGTCGCGATCTGGTCGGCGATCTCGCCGTTCGCCGCCTCGATCAGGGCGCCAGCCTCGACCTCCGAAACCTTTAGAGTCTGACCGATCTGGTCGAGATCGAAGCCTTCGAGCGCCTGCAGCAAAAAGGCTATTCGCGGCTTCAGCGAAATCGCGTCGAGATTGCGTCGACCGTTTTCCGCCAGCGCCCCGGAGCGATCGGTGTGGGCGTTGATCGGCGACGCCGCCCAGACGTCCAGGAACAGACGGTATACAGCGATGCGCAGGTCATCGGAATCTGCGATGCGGTTGGGTTCGGCGACCACCGTTTCGAGAGTGGCCAGCACATAGGCGTCGCCGCCTTCCCGATCGCCGACCAATGCGCGCGCAAAGCGTCTCAAATAGGGAATATGCGCTGAAATTTCCTTTGACGCCGACATGTCTTACAACTCCAGCAGCATCGAGCCTCGCAGAGGAGAGGAGTGCGGGCTAAGCGGATTCAAAACCTGGACAATACGTCAAAACTGCTCGGCATTTTAGGGAACCAATCCTTCAGCGGTGCGTTTTGCCTATCGTCCTTGCGGCGCAGTATAACGCGGCGGCTCCAGAAATCATGCATATTAAAATAGAGGGCTCCATGGGGAATAAGAATCCGGAGAATATAGTTGCGCGCGCGAAAGCAGACGACGACGCTTTCGCAGGCGACGGGCGGTATTCTTCGAGACCGGGCCCTCGCAGGGTGGAGACGTTTGCAGGGTGGGTGATGACACGTGACGAATTCGGCGAGCGTCGCCGAGGAGTAGGGGAGGCGCACTGCGGCGCACAGCCGGCCCAGCGACCGCGGCCGGTGGAATTTCAGGACTCGATCGGAAAGGAACTCCGCAATCTCTATGATGATGTCGTGGCCCAACCGGTTCCCGATCGGTTTCTGAAACTTTTGAACCAACTCGAAACGAATGTGCTATCCTCCCCGGCGACGTTAAGCGCGCCGAGGAAGAGTGAGTGAAGGCAGGCGAAGAAGCGCATTCGGCAGGACAGGGATTGAAGGCTGATCTGATCTCAGCCATCCCGAGCTTGCGCGCGTTCGCTGTGTCGATTTGCGGAAACTCCGATCGCGCCGACGACCTCGTTCAGGAAACGCTGGTCAAGGCCTGGGGCAGCCTCGCGACCTTTTCGGAAGGCACCAATCTCACCGCCTGGCTGTTCACGATCCTGCGCAACATCTACTACAGCGAATTTCGCAAGCGCCGACGCGAGGCCCCCGATCCGGACGGGGTGATCGCCGGACGATTGGTCGCGCCGGAATCGCAGCACGCGCATATGGATTTTCTCGACTTCCGCGACGCGATGCAAAAATTGCCGCTCGATCAGCGCGAGGCGCTGATCCTCGTCGGCGCCTCCGGCATGTCATATGAGGAAGCGGCTCAAATCTGCGGCTGCGCGCCCGGCACGATGAAGAGCCGGGTGAATCGCGCCCGCAATCGGCTCTCAGACCTGATGGCGGCGCCGCCAAGCGCCGAGCCGCGCGAATGGTCCTCGGCCGAGCAGCTCTCCGCAGCCACGCGCGATTGAACGCTGCTCGGAAATGCCGCATAGGGAGGCGCGCGAAACGCCCCTTCCGATGCGAGCGAGCCGATGACCGACGATCACAGAATTGAACGCGACTCCTTCGGCGACATCGCCGTGCCGTCCTGGGCCTATTGGGGCGCCCAGACCGAACGCTCGCGCGAAAATTTTCCGATCGGCGGCGATCGCATGCCGATCGAGATCGTGCATGCGCTGGCGCGAATCAAGCTCGCGGCCGCCAAGGTCAACGCCAGGAAAGGCCTGCTCGAGCCTGAAATCGCCGACGCGATCGTCGCCGCCGCGCGCGAGGTGATCGACGGCAAGCTCGACGAGCATTTTCCGCTCGTCGTCTGGCAGACCGGCTCCGGCACCCAGACCAACATGAACGTCAATGAGGTCATCGCCAATCGCGCCAATGAAACGCTCGGCGCGCCGCGCGGCTCGAAATCGCCCGTTCATCCCAACGACCACGTCAATCTCGGGCAGTCGTCGAACGACAGTTTCCCCACCGCCATTCATATCGCCGGCGCCACGACGATCTCCGGTCGGCTGATTCCCGCCGTCGAGCGGCTGCATATTGCGCTGAACGCCAAGGCGGTGAAATTCGCCGACATCATCAAGATCGGCCGCACCCATCTGCAGGACGCGACGCCGGTGACGCTCGGCCAGGAGTTTTCCGGCTATGCGGCGCAGGCCGAATACGCGGAAAGGCGCATCAGAACGACCCTCGCCGACCTCCTGCAGCTCGCCCAGGGCGGCACGGCGGTCGGCACCGGCGTCAACACGTTCAAGGGCTTTGGCGAAGAGGTCGCGGCCGACATCGCGGAGCAGACCGGACTGCCTTTCGTCTCGGCGCCCAACAAATTCGAGGCGCTCGCCACTCACGACGCCATCGTCTTCGCGCATGGCGCGCTCAACGCGCTGGCGTCGGGCCTCTACAAGATCGCGAGCGACATTCGCCTGCTCGGCTCGGGGCCGCGCGCCGGCCTCGGGGAACTGAGGCTTCCCGAGAACGAGCCCGGCTCGTCGATCATGCCGGGCAAGGTCAATCCGACCCAGGTCGAGTCGCTGACCATGGTGTGCACGCGGGTTTTCGGCAATAATGCGACGATCACCTTCGCCGCCTCGCAGGGCCATCTCGAACTCAATGTGCTGAAGCCGGTCGTCGGCTTCGCGCTGCTCGAATCGACGATCCTGCTCGCCGACGGAATCAATAGTTTCGTCGCGCGCTGCGTCGACGGCATCGAAGCGGATGAGGCCAATATCAAGCGCTTCCTCGATCGCTCGCTGATGCTCGTCACCGCGCTGGCGCCGAAGATCGGCTATGACGCAGCCTCGAAGATCGCCCGCGCCGCGCATAAAAACGGCACGAGTCTCAAGGAAGAGGCGCTCGCGTCCGGCAAGGTGACGGAAGCCGAGTTCGACGCAATCGTGCGGCCGGAGAAGATGCTCGCGCCGAACGCGTGAGCAACCAAAGCAGCTTGCGCAAACACCCTCCCCTTGATGGGGGGTGGCTTGCGCAGCAAGCCGGGTGGGGTGATCGTCTTTTCTATCTCTCGTCTCTTAATGTCACCCCCACCCGCGCTGCTGCGCAGCGCGACCTCCCCCCAATGCAAGTCGGATGTTTCCGACTTGCGTTTTTAGGAAGACCGAAATCGGCTACGCCGATTTTGGTTGGGGGGTGAAACACACGCCGCGTCTTCCCCTCGCCATGCATCCGCACTAGTTTCGGCTCCTCATTGAGGAGCTCAATTCATGGCCGCGATCGAAGCCGTCCTCCAAACGATAGACGCCAATCTCGACGCGTCGAGAGAACGCCTGTTCGATCTCTTGCGCATCCCCTCGGTTTCCACCGATCCGGCCTATCAGGCGCAATGTTTGCGGGCGGCGCACTGGCTCAGGGATCAGCTCAACGGCCTTGGTTACGACGCGCAGGTGCGCGAGACGCCCGGCCATCCGATCGTCGTCGGCCACGCCAAGGCGAAGCGCAAGGATGCGCCGCATGTGCTGTTCTACGGCCATTATGACGTGCAGCCGCCGGATCCCTTGGATCTGTGGGAAACGGAGCCCTTCGCGCCGCGGCTGACCGAGGGCAAGGACGGCCAGGAGAGAAAGGATATCGTCGCCCGCGGCGCCTCGGACGACAAAGGCCAGCTGATGACCTTTCTCGAAGCCTGCCGCGCCTTCGAGGCGAATGGCGGACTGCCCTGCAACGTCACTTTTCTGTTCGAGGGCGAAGAGGAGACAGGGTCGCCCTCGCTGCCGGGCTTTCTCGCGGCGCATAAGGACGAACTCTCGGCGCCCGATCTCGCGCTCGTCTGCGACACCAGCATGTGGAACGCCTCGACGCCGGCGATCACGGTGATGCTGCGCGGGCTCGCGCTCGAAGAGGTGATCATCAAAGGGCCGAGCCATGATCTGCATTCCGGCATGTTCGGCGGGCCGGTGCTGAACCCGATTCATGTGCTGGCGAAAATCATCGCCGATCTGCACGACTCCGAGGGGAAGGTGACGCTGCCGGGCTTCTACGCCGGCGTGCCGGAGATTCCCGAAGACATCGCCGAGCAATGGCGCGCCATCGACTTCGACGAGGCCAAATGGCTCTCGGACATCGGCCTCACGCGCGTCGGCGGCGAAACGGGCCGCGGAATTATCGAGCAGATCTGGGCGCGCCCGACCTGCGACGTCAATGGAATCATCGGCGGCTACACCGGCGCGGGATCGAAGACGGTGCTGCCGGCGCAGGCGTCGGCGAAATTTTCCTTTCGCCTCGTCGGCAAGCAGGACGCGAAAGCGATCCTCGAAAGCTTTCGCGGCTTCGTGCGCGAGCGTCTGCCGGCGGACGCCAAGGCCGAATTTATTTCGCATGGCGCCTCGAACGCGCTGCAGCTTCCCTTCGGTTCGGAAGCGCTCAACCGCGCGCGGCGCGCGCTGGCGGAAGAATGGGGGAAGGAAGCGGTGCTCGCCGGCTGCGGCGGCTCGATCCCGATCGTGGGCAGTTTCAAGCGCGACCTTAATATGGATTCGCTGATGATCGGCTTCGCGCATGACGACGACCGCATTCATTCGCCGAATGAGAAATATTCCTACACGTCCTTCCATAAGGGCGCGCGCTCCTGGGCGCGCGTGCTGCACGCGCTCGCGGCGGCGTGAAGCGATCAGCTACAGCGACGCTCTTGACCTGCGGCGCGATCCGCTTCTATTTTGCGGCAGACGGTTCCCAACGGGATCAAAATGGGAATGCGGTGAGCGCGCTCTTCGCGCGCGATTCCGCGGCTGCCCCCGCAACTGTAAGCGGCGAGCCGACGACCACTAAGCCACTGGAGCCATAAGGCTCTGGGAAGGCGGTCCAAGGCGACAACCCGCGAGCCAGGAGACCTGCCGTCGCTTCGTGGTCACGCGCGAAAGCGTCGGGCGGGGTGCACCGATGCGGCCGAAGCCCTTCGCCTTTATTCGGCGTATGGGCGGAGACCTTTCGCAGTGACGGCCCACGTCTGCTGCGAGTCCAGCTTATGAAATCCCAATTCCTGAAAGGCGGCGTTTGCGTCGCCGTGCGGCGCAATTCGTCCGTCCTGGTCCTTTCTACAGCCCTCTCGTCCTCCGCTTTCGCCCAAAACGCGCTTCCGGTGATTGAAATCGGCAGGCCGGGGCCAAGCGTCATCCATGGCTTGGAAGGCCCGGTCGCTGCGCCCGTCGGCGACAACGGGACCGAAATCGGACCCGGGGACAACGGCCAGCTTTGCGCCGAAGGCGTCTGCAACGATCCGACGTCCTACGCCGCGCCGATCCAGTCGGTCGGCACCAAGGTCAATACGCCGATCATGGAGACGCCGGTCACGACGCGGACCGTCACGCGTCAAATGCTCGAAGACCAGCAGGCCATCACGATCGACCAGGCGTTGAAGAACGTCAGCGGCGTCGCCTTGTCGGGCGGCGGCGACGCGGCTCTGGGCAATTCCTTCAGACAGATCATTCTTCGGGGATTTCCGACCCAGAATTATTTTCGCGACGGTTTCAGAGTCGACAGCTTCGGCCTCAACTTCACCGGCGCCAGCAATCTCGAAATGGCCAATGTCGAGAGCGTCGAAGTTCTGAAAGGCCCCGCGGCCATTCTATACGGCGCGGTGGAGCCCGGCGGCATCGTCAACATCAACACGAAGCAGCCCCTGGAGAAGCGCGTCTTTTCCCTGCAGCAGCAGATCGGCAGTTACGCCTCCTACCGCACGACGCTCGACGCCACGGGGCCCGTGACCGAGAACAAGGACCTGCTCTATCGCTTCATCATGTCCTATGAGAACGACGGGTCGTTCCGCGCCTTCGGCTACAATCGAAATTTGATGATCAACCCGGTCGTGAAATGGCGTATCGACGGCGACACCTGGGTTCGAGCGTCCACGCAATTCCAGCAGAACAGTCTCAATCAGGACTGGTATTTCGTGCCTTATTTCGGGATGTTCAACCCGCTTTGGCTCGGACGCAGCTTCAACTGGGGACCGAATTCACCGTACAATCAGCAGCAAAATTTTACCGAGTTCACCTGGCATCACGACTTCAATAAGGACTGGTCGATCCAGCAAACCGCCTTCATGCAATTGTTGCGTAGCGACTGGCAAAACGCCGGCGGCTTCGGCTCTATCAGCGACTGCATAACGCCCGGAAGCACGTCTTGCTTCTCCTTCCCATCGCCTAGCAATGTCACGCTGAACTGGGGCGCGTTTCCGTCGGACAACAGGCAGGCGGAATATGCGACGACGGTCAATCTCGTCGGGCATTTCGACACCGGCGAGCGTCTCAATCATACGCTGCTCGCCGGCGCGGACTATTACCGCTACAATTTCAGAGGCCGGAACCTGAATGCGGCGAATTACAGTTCGACGCTCCTTCTCGGCGCGCCGCAGCCGCCGACGCCGATCTCCGGTCTTTATGCCTTCGCCGCGACCGAGCAATACGCCGACAATCTGGGCATTTATCTGCAGGATCAGATCAAGCTGCCCTATGGCTTCACCGTGCTCGGCGGCGCGCGCTTTCAATATATCGACAGCAGAACCGGCGCCACGGAGAATTCGAAATTCTGCGGGCCGTATTCCGAGAATGCGTTTGCGGGACTGGTGATCCCCTGCAACTTCGATACGATCACGGCGCGAGCGCAATTCGTCAATCAGAGAGTGACGCCGCGCGTCGGGCTCTTGTGGCGGCCGCTCGACTGGATGAGCTTCTACGGCAATTACGCCGAATCCTACAGCCCGAATTACAACGGCAAGCTGGTCTTGAACACGAACGACCCGACGCCCCCGAGCGCCGGCGCGCAGGTAGAAGGCGGCGTCAAGCTTTCCGTGTTCGACGGGAAGCTTCAGGCGACCGCGGCCTATTATCATCTGGTCAAGACCAATATTCCGATCGGCATTCCGAACGACTTCAACCATGTGATGCTGATCGGCGAAGGGCGCTCGCAGGGTCCTGAACTCGACATCCAGGGCGAGCTCTCGCCCGGCTGGAGCGTCAACCTCGCCTACGCCAACACCGACGCGCTCACCACCAAGTCAAATCCGCTTTATCTCGGGGTTCCGACCGCCGGATCGCCGATCCCCTTCGTTCCGCGCAATGTCGGATCGCTGTCATCGGGGTATGAATTCAAGGACGGCCAGATGAAGGGTCTGAGAGTCGGCGCGCGCTACGATTACACCGGCTATATTCCCTTCTCCCATTGGGCGAATGACGGAAGCTATATCTATGGCCAGTCGACGCCGAGCTATGGAATCGTCGGCCTGTTCGGAGCCTATGAGCTCAATCTCGCCGACTACAAGCTCGTCGCGCAGCTCAATGTGAGCAATCTCTTCGACAAGACCTATTTCACCAGCGGCGGCCTGGGGCCGCAGGCCTTCGACGCCGCGCATCCGTTCGGTTACGCGGTGCCCTACACCAACCCGATTCAGGTGGGCTGGAACCTGCCCGGGTACAATTACAACGTGATCGGGGCCCCGCGGACGTTCCGCGGATCGATCAAACTGTCGTTCTAAACGCGCGCAGCGACATCTTCGCGCGCATAGGAGCGCGCGAAGATCGCTTCCGCCTCGGTTCGCTACAAACAGAAAGCGCATGGCCATGACAGCAATCGCCGACTTAGCGCCTAAACGAATCGTCGAGCCCGATGGCGCATCGCTCGATGTCTTCTCCCTGCCGACGGACACGGCGAGTCTCGAAGAATTGTTTCGCGATCTTTTCGAAAATCACTGGCGCGACATCGTCTTCGGGCCGATCATTCAGGGCGCGGCGTGGGAGATCCACGCCGACCGTCCGCCGACGCGCATCAGGCTGCTCGACGGCTATCTGACGGTCGCTTTCGGCGTCACGCATTTTCACGTCTGCATCGGCGAGAACAAGGGATCGCGCGCGCGGCCGACGTCGCCGGAACTCGCGAAGCTCAGGCGAACGTCACGCGCCGAACTCTATCGCCGGCGCAACACGAGCTGCGTGCCGATGTCCTGGGGACTGCAGCTGTTCAACGGCGCCGGCGAGCAGCAGATCACCGTGCTGCTGCCCAATCCCTTCCTCGACGCGGTGACGGATAAAGTCCTGAAAGAACCCGATTGGTCGCGCCTCGCGCTGTGGGACAAATTGCGCGCGCGCTGGTTCGGTCTGCACGAACCCGATCCCATCGATCGCTCGGCAGGCCGGTCGCGCGGCGACTGACGCGCCGCGCTTTCGAATTCGACTTCCCTTGTCTTCACTTGAAAGGAGAACCTCATGTCGCTTACGCTTTCCACTCTTCCGACGACAAACCGCCGCGCGCTCTGGGCCGCGACCTTCATCGCCGCGAGCGTCATTTTCAGCTTCAGTTGGGCCTGCGCCGTTCCGCTCGCGGGCTTCGCCGCCGTCGCGGCGCTCACCAGCGCGCGTCGCGAGGCCCTGCTGCTGACGGGCGCAGTCTGGTTCATCAATCAGGCTGTCGGCTTTCTCTTCCTGCATTATCCGACGGACGCCATGACGCTGTTTTGGGGCGGCGCGCTCGGCGTCATCGCTTTGCTGTCTTGTGAGAGCGCCGGCCTGCTCGCGCGCCGCTTTTCTGGTTTCGCCGGCGGTCTCGCCGCTTTCCTCGCGGCCTTCGTCGTCTATGAGAGTCTGATTCTGGCGGTCACGGCGGCGACGGGCCCCGGCGTCGATCATTTCACTGCGCCGGTCGTGACGCGGATCTTTTTGATCAATCTCGGCGCCTTTGTCGCGCTGTTGATGTTGAAGGCCGCAGGCGCCGCAATGGCGAATCGCGATGTGACGAAGGCATTCGCCTCGCGCCCGATCTAGGCGCGAAGGAGCCATGGACGAAGGTGGTCGCGACCCTTAGCGGACGTTTAATGCGGCTTTGGTTGAGTCGCTGACCGGTGAGGTCCGGGAAGAAGGAAAGAACAAGGACCAACTCGCGATGGCCTTGTTCTTTTCGCCGAACACGGAATCGTCGCCAGCGCGTTCACGTCGCCTCTGACCCTCTGCACAACGCGACCTACACGTCTGAGTTTGCTTCGAAAATTATCTGAACATAAAACAGCCAAGATAAATATGCTTGATACCAAAACAACTTACGGGATTGAGGCATAATCCTTTTGAATGTTGCATCAGACGGACCGCCGGAATTGAGGCGGGAAATAGCCTCGCTGAGAGCGCAGCTGGCCGCGTCGCAGCAGCGCTACGAAGAGATTTGCCATCGGATCAGAAACGAATTGCAGGTCTTATCGGCTCTCTTCGCCGCGCAGCGGAGACAGTGTGGCCATCCGGTACAATGCGACATCTGCGTTTCACGCATCTGCGCGACCGCGGCGCTCCACGGCGCGCTCGATACGAATGAGCATGAGATTTGCAGCCTCGGCTCTTTCGTCAGGCTTCTCGCCGAAACTCTGCATTCGGCATTTGACAGTCGTTATGAGAGCAGCGTGACCATAGACGGGGACTTCGAAATTGACTGCGCGCGCGCCAAAAGCGTCGGGCTTGTGGTCGTCGAAGCGACGGTAAATGCTCTTAAATACGCCTTCGTCGGTCTCGAGAAGGGCAGGATCGAAACGCGCGTCCGGTGTTTCCGGGGAGAGGTCGAGCTTGTCGTTGAAAACAACGGAGCGCCCTTTCGTTTGCAAGCATTGTCTCAGTCGACCAAAATTTCAGGAAAGGGCCTCACGCTCATGCGTGATATTGCGGCGCAACTCGACGGAGCCTTGGAGATCACGCCGAGTCCCATGGGAACTGCCCTGCGGCTCACTTTTCGGGTCGCTCCCGCAGCGATGCTAGGGGTTCGATAAGCCACGGCGATTTGCTCAAGCGCGCATTGCGGACGAACGCGCCAGCGCCAACAGGAGATTGCTCAGTCGATTGAGTCAGGCCGCGACCCGACGCGAGGGCGGGCCGCGTTCCCGCAGCGTGTCAATACAGCGCCTTCCAAGGCGACTGAGATCGCGCTGACTTGGCGCCTCGCAGAAATTCGGCCTTAGTGAATATGCGCCTTGGCGCCGCCGCCGGCGCTCGCATCGGCGTCGCTGTCGCGGCGGCAGGCCATCCGCACGCGTTCCCGCAACCACATATGCGCGTGATCTTTTTCGTGGCGCGGATGCCAAAGCATCATCAAGGCGTAGCGAGGCAGGTCGATCGGGATCGGCAGGATTTTGAGCGGAGCCAGTTTTACGAACTGCTCGGCCATCCGCTGGGGCAGACAGAGCATGAGGTCGGTCTTTTCGAGAATCCAGGGCGTCGTCAAGAAGTTCGGCAGGACAAGAAATATATTTCGACGGAGCCCCAACTTCGCGAGGCTGTCGTCGATGAGGCCGGTCCCAGCTTCCCGCCAGCTGATCAGCACATGCTTGCATTCCAGAAATTGCGCCAGACTGATCTCATCGCCCGGGACTGCCGCGTTGGATTTTCTTGTAAGGCAAACGATGCTCTCGCCCATCAATGGCTGCGAACAGACATGCGGCGCGCTGCCGAAGATTGCGTCGAAGCCGATCGCCAGATCGATATTGTCTTTCTCGAGCACGATGTGGAGCGGCCCGGTTATCGGCTGTCGAATTTGCACCTCGATATGCGGGGCGGTGCGGATTATCGACTCGGCGAGCGTCGGCAAGAGGGCGAAGCCGACGTAGTCGCTTGTGGAGATCACGAAGCGTCGCCGGCTGGTCGCGGGATCAAATTCTGGCGGCGGTTCGACGATCCTTTCGATCTCCCGAAGCACGGCCGCCGTCGGCTCCAGCAACGCAAGCGCGCGCGCCGTAGGGACCAGACCCGATGCGGACTTCACCAGTATCGGATCGTCGAGCTGGTCGCGCAGCCTGCGCAAAATATGGCTCATGGCCGGCTGGCTTAGACATAGCTTTTCTGCGGCGCGCGACACGTTCTTCTCTTCGAGAAGCGCCTTCAGCGCCAGCAACAGATTGAGGTCGAAAGACTTGAGATTGACCATCCTGTTGCCGCCTCTAGCGAATTGCGTCTGCTGTTCCGAACTCGTCGACGGCAGCTCGTCTAGGGGTTTCATTCCCCGAATGAGTTCATAAGATTTTTGAATTTTACCGCGTCGGCGCCGATCGATAAAGCTTTTGCCTGCTAGCCTGGAACAACACCCAAGAATGAAGGGCCGCGAAGCGTTGGAACCGCGCTTCCAGGCCGCGAGGCGAGCGGCGCAAAGCGTCGCGGTAAGCCGAGGAGGACCCATGTCCGTCAATGTGCCTGCAGACCGTCCGCCGATCGATCCGCATCCGCTCAGCGCCTATGTTGCATGGGCGGGGAATCGAAACCGTGATCCCATTCTCAACATGTTCAGAGTGATCTTTCCGAAAAGCGGCAATGTGCTGGAACTTGCGAGCGGCGCCGGCAACCACATCAGCTATTTCGCGCCGCATTTCCCGAATCTGTCGTTTCAGCCTTCCGACTATGACGTCCAAGTGTTCGATTCGATTAAGAAGAAGCGTGACGAAGCAGGCAGCAAGAACATCTTCGATCCGATCAAAATCGATCTGACGGAACCCCAGACCTGGCCCAGCGCGAGCGATCGGCTCTACGACGGCATTTTCGTGGTGAACCTTTTCCAGGTCGCGCCGGTCTCGATCTGCGACGGCATCGCTCAAGTCGCAGACCGCGTGTTGACCAAGGATGGCTTTCTCGCGATCTACGGACCCTTCAAGGTTGACGGCAATTATACGACAGAATCAAACGCCGCTTTCGATCAGGAGATTCTCGCGCCCAAGATCGCCGAATGGGGCCTTAAGGACGTGCGTGACCTCGAACGCGCCGCCAACGCACACAAAATCGCGCTCAAGAAAATCATGGACATGCCGGCGAACAACTTCATTCTTCTCTTTGGGCGCGCATGAGGGCGACCAAGAGAGTTGAGGCGCTATGACGCAAGGGGCGACGGCGAATAGAGGCGCCGCAATCGTGATTGGCGTCGGCGCCGCGTCGGGCCTCGGCGCGGCGCTGGCGCGACGTTTCGCGCGCGAAGGGCTCCGCGTCACGATCGCGGGCCGAACGCCGGAGCGGCTGCGGATCGTCGCCGAACAAATCGCCGCGACGGGCGGCGCGGTCGCGATCAAAGCCGCCGACGCTGCGCGCGACGCCGACGTCGCCGCGCTCTTCGACGAAGCGGACCGCGACGGCGACCTCACGCTCGTCGCCTACAATGTTGGGAATAATGTCGCCGCATCCGCTCAGGACACGACGCCCGAACTCTTCGAGCGCCTTTGGCGACAAAACGCTCTCGGCGGCTTCGTCGTCGGGCGGGAGGCCGCGAGGCGCTTCTCCCAGCGCGGGCAGGGCACGATCCTGTTCACCGGCGCGACGGCGTCCTTGCGCGCGCGTCCGCCCTTTCTTGCCTTCGCCGCCGCCAAGGCCGCCTTGCGAGCCGTCGCCCAAGGCCTTGCCCGCGAGTTCGGCGCCAAGGGCGTTCATGTCGCCCATATCGTCGTCGACGGCGTGATCGCGGGCGAATATGCGGCGACGACTTTCGCCGACTACGCGCGCTCGAAAGGCGCGGACGGCGTCCTTGCCGTTGACGACATCGCCGACGCCTATTGGGCGCTGCACTGTCAGAAGCGCAGCGCCTGGACTCACGAAATGGATCTTCGGCCCTTCAAGGAGCCTTTCTAGGTCCACACGTTACCGCGGCGGAGAAAGCAGAAAATGGCGACGCGAACAAAGTGGCGCTTTGTCGGCGACTATCTCGAGAACTGCAATTGCGACATCGTCTGTCCCTGCCTGGTCTCGACCAAGGCGATGATGGCGACGCCGACGCAAGGGTGCTGCGACAATATTTTGGCGTTCCACATCGATAAAGGCCATTATGGCGACGTGGCGCTGGATGGGCTGAACGTCGTGCTTGCGGCGCATGCGCCGGGCCCGATGGCGGAAGGCGACTGGACGCTCGCCGCCTATATCGACGAGCGCGCAACCGACGAACAGACCGCCGCTCTGGGCGCAATTTTCGGCGGCGAGGAAGGCGGACCGATGGCGGCCTTCGCGCCTTTGGTCGGAACCCATCTCGGCGTCAGGAAGACCTCGATCCATTACACGATCGAGGGCAAATCGCGTGCGGTCGAAATTCCGGGCGTTCTCGCCGTCGCCGTCGATCCGCTGGCGAGCATGCATCCGAGCGGCGAAATCTGGGGCATGACCGGGCATCCGCTCGCGCCGGAGAAAATCGCTTTCGGCGTCGGCCGCACGGGCAACCATTTCAGCGACCACGGCATGGACTGGAATAATTCAGGCCGGAACGGGCATTACGCGCCGATCGAGTGGTCGAATTGACGGATGGCGTCCCCCGCATGGAACAGACGCGCGTGGACCTGATCGCGCTTCAGCGCAACGCGATCCTGGCCATGCTGATCGCCTTGTCGGTCGCGGCCTGGGCGCTTCTGATCTGGCAAGGCGCAGGTCCTGACGCCCATGGCGGCATGGCCTCGCCGTCCATGGGACTCGGCGCGCCGCTCTTCATCGCTGTCTGGCTGGCGATGACGATCGCGATGATGTTTCCGACGGTGGCGCCGATGGCGCTGACCTTCCACAAGACGCAGGCCGCGCGCCGCAAAAGGGGACAGGCTTTTGTCGGCACATGGGCCTTCCTCGCCGGCTATTCTCTCGTCTGGATGGCGTCCGGCCTCCTCGCGTATATTGGCGCGCTCGCCGCGGAGGCTGGCGCCGCGCGTCTGGATCTTTCGGCGCCGGCGCAGGGGCGCATCGGCGGGTTGATCCTCATCGCCGCCGGGCTCTATCAGCTCACGCCGTTGAAAGAGCTCTGCCTGACCAAATGCCGCACGCCGATCGGCTTCATCATGACCTCCTGGCGCGAAGGGACGCTGGGCGCATTGCAGATGGGCGCGCATCACGGCGCCTGGTGCCTTGGCTGCTGCTGGCTGCTTTGCGCGATCATGTTTCCTCTCGGCATGATGAACGTCGCCGCGCTTGCGAGCGTGACGGCGATCGTTTTCGCCGAGAAGACCCTGCCATGGGGCCCCGCCGTGGCGCAGGCTATGGGCGTTATCATCTTCGTCTATGGTCTCTTGATGATGATCCAGCCTCAGGCGCTTCCGATTTTTCATGGATGATGGGGATCGCTGGGCCGCGCATGTCCGCTTTGCTGATCGGCAAGCCGCGCCAGCACGAACAATAAATCGCTCAGGCGATTGAGATGGCGAGCGCGCTCTCGGGCGCGGGCGACCGCTTCGAGCGCCGCGGTTTCGGCGCCGCCAGATGCCGGATCGAGCCGCCGCGCTTTGGCGTCGACGAGGCGCTGATTTGTAAAATCACCGCCACAGAATGACCGGAATTTCCGGTCAAAGCCGAGGTTCTTCACATTCCGAAAAGCAAGTGATGGCAAGGTCTCGGCTCAGCAAAGTCGTTCAGCGAGTTCGGGCCGGAGTATTCTTTGGTCGGCAACTGGACATGGGAACTCCAAAATCATGATCACGGACAATGGGATCGCCGACGCCGGCGAAGGAAACGTCGACGCGCCGCGCGGGCTCGCCCCGGCGCGTCTCAACCGCCGATCGTTTCTGGTCGGCTCCACCGCCGGGCTTGGCGCGGCGGGTCTTGGCGCGGCAGGCCTCGCCGGCTGCGCGTCCGACGACTTGGGCCGCGCCGAGGCGGCAAGGTTTTACGCCGCCGTGCCCAACGACAAATACCCGATCCCGGCGGTCGACATCGGCAAGCTTCATCCCAAATATTTTCGCAAGACCGTGCGCTACGAAACCAAGGAAGCGCCCGGCACGATTATCGTCGATCCCGCGAATTATTATGTTTACCGCGTCGAGGGCGACGGCAACGCCACCCGCTACGGCGCTAATGTCAGCCGTCCGGGGTTCCTGTGGAGCGGCGAGGTTTATGTCGGGCGCAAGGCCGAATGGCCCACCTGGACGCCGCCCAAGGAAATGATCGCGCGCCAGCCGGAGGCGCGCAAATATGCCGGCGGCATGCCGGGAGGTCTGGAGAATCCGCTCGGCGCCCGCGTGCTGTATCTATACAAGAACGGCGTCTACACAGTCTACACGATCTACAGCACCAGCGACCCCGAGACGATCGGGCAAGGCATAACGAGCGGCTGCACCGGCCTCCTCAGCCAGGACATGATCGACCTCTATTCGCGAACGCCGATCAAGACCAAGGTGGTCATGCTGCCGGCGTAGCCAACGGCGGCAATCCCCGGTCCAGGCGCCGGCGCCGGCCGCGCAAAGCGCTGCCCCGGCGCTGCGGCCCAAAGATCCTCATCCGCCGAGCATCCGGTCCGCGTGTCCACTGTGCAGATCCGCGAGCCGCGCCAGCGCGAACAATAAATCGCTCAGGCGATTGAGATAGGCGAGGGCGTTCTCCGGCGCCCGCGGTTCATCGAGCGCGGCGAGGCTGCGCTCGGCCCGCCGCGCGACGGCGCGGGCCATGTGGAGTCGCGCGCTCGCCTCGGCCTCTCCCGGATAGATGAAATCGCGCAAGGGCGGCAGCGCGTCGGTGGCGCGATCGATCTCGGCTTCGAGCGCCGCGGTCTCGGCGTCGTCGAAGACAAGATTAATCTGCCGCGCTTCGGCGCTGACGATGGCGCTGATCGTGTAGAGCGCCTTTTGCGCGCCGCTCAAAAGATCGTTCCCCTCGGGGAAGACGACGCGCGCGAGACCCAGGCTCGCGGACAATTCATCGAGATCGCCGACCGCCGCCACGCGCGGATCGAACTTCGCCGCCCGCCGGCCTGAGAAGAGACTCGTCTGGCCTCTGTCGCCTTTTTTCGTATAGAGCTTCATCGCCGTCACGCGCACCTCCGTCGCTTCGTCACCTCACGCGAGGCCGGATGGTCATCCCATAAACGCTTCCCGCGAAAAAGCCTCGGCGACGGCGGGGCGGGCGCCGCTTTGACGCCGCTGGGCGACGGCGCCATTGCGTGGCGCCATTGTTTTCATTGGCGGTGGCCCGGCGTTGCGCAAGAAAAGGGGCGTGGGCGCGTCATTCGGCCACTCGCCTTTCAGCTGCGGATCGGCTATGTAAGAAAACGTCCAAACTAGACGGCGGGCAGGACGGGGGCCCGTCGTCGGTTTCAGAGGCAAAGAGAAAAATCAAAGGGTTGGAGCATGGTCTATCGGCGTTACTTCGAGGCCGCCGTCTCCCGTCTAAAGGACGAGCGCCGCTACCGCGTCTTTGCGCATCTGGAGCGCGACGTCGAAGCTTTTCCACTCGCCAATTGGCATCGCGACGACGGCTCGGTCGAGCCCGTGACCATATGGTGCTCGAACGACTATCTCGGCATGGGTCAGCACCCTGACGTGATCGCCGCGATGGTCGACACGGCCGGCAGGGTCGGCGCGGGCGCCGGCGGCACCCGCAACATTTCCGGCACCAGCCACGCCATTGTCGAGCTTGAGCGCGAACTCGCCGATCTTCACGGCAAGGAAGCCGCGCTCGTCTTCACCTCGGGCTGGATCTCCAATCTCGCGGCGATCTCGACCATCGCCGACCTGCTTCCCAACTGCGTCATTCTGTCCGACGCCTCGAATCATAATTCGATGATCGAAGGCGTGAAGCGCTCGCGCGCCGAGAAGAAGATCTTTCGCCATAACGATCTCGCGCATCTCGAAGAGCTGCTGATCGAGGCGGGCGATCGGCCCAAGCTCGTCGTCTTCGAAAGCCTCTATTCGATGAACGGCAATATCGCGCCGGTCGGCGACATCGTCGCGCTCGCCGAGCGCTATGGCGCGATGACCTATGTCGATGAGGTGCATGCGGTCGGCATGTATGGCGCGCGCGGCGGCGGCGTCTGCGAACGCGAAGGCGTGATGGCGCGCGTCCATGTGATCGAAGGCACGCTCGCCAAGGGCTTCGGCACCATGGGCGGCTATATCGCCGGCGACGCCGTGATCATTGACGCGATCCGGTCCTACGCGGCCTCCTTCATCTTCACGACGGCGTTGCCGCCGGCGGTCGCCGCCGCGGCCTGCGCTGCGGTGCGCCTGCTCAAGCGCCGGCCGGATCTGCGCGCGGCGCATCAGCGCGCCTCGCATATCACCAAGCACGCCCTCGCCGCCGCCGGCCTGCCCGTATTGGAAAACGGCTCGCATATCGTGCCGGTGATGGTGCGCGACGCCGAGCTCTGCAAGGCGGCGAGCGACATGCTGCTGGATCGCCACTCGATCTACATCCAGCCGATCAACTATCCGACGGTGGCCAAGGGAAGCGAGCGGCTGCGCGTCACGCCGACGCCCTGCCACACGCCCGCGCATATCGCGAACCTCGTCGAGTCGCTCGTCGACGTCTGGCGCACGCTCGGCATTCCCTTCGTCGAGCCGCCGGCGCATCTCCATGTCGAGGAGAAGAGCGACGGGAAGTGCACCTATCCCGAGATCAAACTCGCGGCGCAGTAGGCGTCGCTCACAGACGCAAAAAAGCGCTGGCCCATGGCCGGCGCTTTGTTCTTTGTGAGGTCGCCGCGAGAGGTCGCCCGCCTTGCGGGAGACCATCCACGCATCGAGCAGCTCGCGAACGGCTCTCGTCCGTCATTCCGCAAGCCTCCGCGCGATTCCTCTCACGTCCGCCCCACGCTCACATAGGTGAAGCCGCGCTTGCGCACGTCGCCCGGGCGATAGACATTGCGCAGATCGACGATGATCGGCTGCTTCAGGAGGCTCTTCACCCGGTCGAGATCGAGCGCGCGGAAGGCGTCCCACTCGGTGACGATCGCAAGCGCGTCGGCGCCTTCCAGCGCCGAATAGGCGTTGTCGTGGAAGGTCACCTCCGGCATCAGCGGACGCGCCTGCGCCATGCTCTCGGGATCGTAGGCGTGCACCTGCGCGCCGTCGCCGGCCAGCGAGGCGACGATGGCGAGCGACGGCGCGTCGCGCATGTCGTCGGTGTTGGGCTTGAAGGCCAATCCCAGGAGCGCGATCTTTTTGCCGCGGACCGAGCCGCCGAGCGCATGAATCACCTTGCGCGCCATCGCCCGCTTGCGCGCGTCGTTGACCGCGACCACCGTCTCGACGATGCGCAGCGCCGCGCCTTCGTCCTGTCCGGTCTTGATCAGCGCCAGCGTGTCCTTCGGAAAGCAGGAGCCGCCATAGCCCGGGCCGGCGTGCAGGAATTTCGCGCCGATGCGCTTGTCGAGGCCGATGCCGCGCGCGACCTCCTGCACGTCGGCGCCGACCTTTTCGCATAGATCGGCGATCTCGTTGATGAAGGTGATCTTGGTCGCAAGAAACGCGTTGGCGGCGTATTTGGTGAGCTCCGACGTGCGGCGCCCGACGAAGACCAGCGGCGGCGCGTTCAGCGACAGCGGACGATAGATTTCCTCCATCACCTCACGGGCGCGCGGATCCTCGACGCCGATGACGACGCGGTCGGGGCGTTTAAAATCCTCGATCGCCGCGCCTTCGCGCAGGAATTCAGGATTGGAGACGACGGTGAAATCGGCGTCCGGATTGACTTCGCGCATGATGCGCTCGACCTCGTCGCCGGTGCCGACCGGAACGGTCGATTTGTTGACGACGACCGTGAATCCTTCAAGCGCCTTGGCGATGGTCTGTGCGGCGGCGTAGACGAAGGACAGATCCGCATGGCCGTCGCCGCGCCGCGACGGCGTGCCGACCGCGATGAACACCGCGTCGGCGCCTTTGACCGCCGGTTCGAGTTCGGTGGTGAAGGACAGGCGGTTCTGTTCGACGTTATTGGCGACGAGTTCGTCGAGGCCGGGCTCAAAGATCGGAATCTCGCCGCACTTCAGGCGCTCGATCTTGCTCGCATCGGCGTCGACGCAAATGACGTTATGGCCGAAGTCGGCGAAACAGGCGCCCGAGACCAGACCCACGTAACCAGAGCCAATCATCGTAATGTTCATCAATCGCCTCTTTGCTGACCGCCGCATGACGCGCCGGTCTTCCCATGCTCAGGATACAGTGGCGCCGCCGGGAGCAAAATGATCGCCGCGTCGCGGATAGCCAGCTTACAGTCCGAAGGAGGAAATCCATTCCGTCCGCTGACGCGAGCGATTCATTCTCTTGCGCAAACGAATCACCCGCCGACGCCGAAGGCGGCGAGCGCCGCCATATTGACGATCTCCGTGTCCGTCGCGCCGAGTTGGACGATTTGAACCGGTTTGTCGAGTCCGACGATCAGCGGACCGAGCACGGTCGCGCCGCCCAGTTCCTGTAACATTTTTGTCGAAATAGCCGCCGAATGAAACGCTGGCATGACAAGGACGTTCGCCGTATCGGTGAGTCGCGAAAACGGATAGGCGCTCATGAGATCCTTGTTGAGCGCGATGTCCGCGCCCATCTCGCCCTCATATTCGAAGTCGACGCGCCGCTGGTCGAGAACGTTGACCGCCTGATGCACGCGCGCCGTGCGCTCGCCCGGCGGATAGCCGAATGTCGAAAAGGCCAGCATGGCGACTCGCGGCTCGAGTCCGATGCGGCGCGCAACGCCGGCCGCCTCGATGGCGATTTCGGCAAGTTCGTGGGCGTCGGGCATTTCGGTGATCGCCGTATCCGCGACGACGACGACGCGGCCGTTGGCGAGAATGATCGACGCGCCGATGACGCGATGGCCAGGCTTGTGGTCGATGACGCGGCGCACGTCTTCAAGCGCATGGGAGAAATTGCGCGTCACGCCCGTCACCATGGCGTCGGCGTCGCCCTGCGCCACCATCGCGGCGGCAAAATGATTGCGGTCCTGATTGATCAGCCGTTGGCAGTCGCGCATCAGAAAGCCCTTGCGCTGCAGGCGCTCGAACAGGAACTGCGCATAGACGGCGTTGCGGTTCGAGAGTTTGGCGTTGTGGATTTCGATCTCTGCGGGAAGTTCAAGGCCGGCGTTTTCCGCCGCCTCCACGACCCGATCCTCCCGGCCGACAAGCACGGCGCGTCCAAAGCCCTGATTGACGAAGGCGAGCGCGGCGCGGATCACCTGCTCCTCTTCGCCCTCGGCGAAGACGACGCGCTTGGGATCACGCCGCACGCGTTCGTGAATCGTCTGCATCAGCCCGGCGATCGGATCGCGGCGCGCCGATAGCTCGGCGCGATAGGCCTTCATGTCGACGATGGGGCGGCGTGCGACGCCGCTGTCCATCGCCGCCAGCGCCACCGCGGGCGGAATGATGGAGATCAGGCGCGGGTCGAAGGGCGCCGGGATGAGATAGTCGCGGCCGAAACGCGGCCGGGCCCCACGGTAGGCGTTGGCGACTTCGTCCGGCACGTCCTCGCGCGCGAGATCGGCGAGCGCCTTCGTCGCAGCGATCTTCATCTCCATGTTGATCGTCTTGGCGCGCACGTCGAGCGCGCCCCGGAAAATGTAGGGAAAGCCGAGGACGTTATTGATCTGGTTGGGGTAGTCGGAACGGCCGGTGGCGATGATTACGTCGGCGCGCGTGGCGCGCGCTTCTTCCGGCGTGATCTCGGGGTCGGGGTTGGCCATGGCGAAGACGATCGGATTATCCGCCATGCTGCGAAGCATGTGCGGCGTCAGGGCGCCCTTGACGGAGAGTCCGTAGAAGACGTCGGCGCCTTCCAGCGCCTCGGCGAGCGTGCGCGCTTTGGTGTCGACGGCGTGCGCGCTCTTCCACTGGTTCATCCCCTCCTGGCGGCCGCGATAGACGACGCCCTTGGTGTCGCACAGGATGACATTGCGCGGATCGAAACCCATGGCCTTGGCGAGATCGAGACAGGCGATGCCGGCGGCGCCAGCGCCATTGCAGACGAGTCTCGCCGATCCGATATCGCGGCCCGTCAGCAGCAGCGCGTTGAGCATGCCGGCGGCGGAGATGATCGCCGTGCCGTGCTGATCGTCATGAAACACCGGGATGTCCATGAGGTCGCGTAGCCGCTCCTCGATGACGAAACATTCCGGGGCCTTGATGTCTTCGAGATTGACGCCGCCGAATGAGGGGCCGAGATACCGCACGGCGTTGACGAAGGCGTCGACCTCCTTGGCATCGATCTCGAGATCAATGGAGTCGATGTCGGCGAACCGCTTGAACAGCGCGGCCTTGCCTTCCATCACCGGCTTCGCCGCCAGCGCGCCGAGATCGCCGAGCCCGAGGATCGCGGTGCCGTTGGTGATGACGGCGACCATATTGCCGCGGGTCGTGTAATCGAACGCCGCGGAAGGATCCTTGGCGATGGCCAGCACCGGCGCGGCGACGCCCGGCGAATAGGCGAGCGACAGGTCGCGCTGAGTCGCCATCGGCTTCGAGGCGACGACGGCGAGCTTGCCGGGCCGGCCGCGCGAATGAAACAGCAGCGCCTCCTTATCCGATATCGTCGCGCGCTGTTCCCCTTCCGCACGATTACCCGCCATGTCGTCGGCCATCTCCGCCCCTTTGCTGTTGCGACGCAACACGGCGACCATAACCGGAGCGTGGCGGCGTCCACAAGCGCTCGCCGATCAGGGCGGCCGCGCAAAGCGGCACGGAACAATGACGAAGCGTCAGCGTTTTAGGGCATGCGCGGCTGTCCATGCGGCGGCCGAGGTCAGGATTCCGAAAAGCAGCGGTCGAAGCGGAGGTTTCAAAATGAATGGCATCATTTATCTCGTCGGACTCATCGTCGTCGTCCTGGCGATTTTATCCTTTCTTGGTCTGCGCTGAGGAGACATCAGATGACTGACTTCGCGCAAACCGGATTCGGCGTCAGGCCCCGCGGCGAAACGGCGGCCGTGACGGCCGCCCAAGAGATGTCGGGCCGCTCGACCAACACGGATTGGGCGGCCATCATCGCCGGCGCCGTGATCGCCGGCGCGATTTCCTTCATCATGGGGGCGTTCGGTTCGGCGATCGGCCTGTCGATGACGTCGCCTTATGGCGGCGCGTCCTTGATTGTCCATCTGATCGCGCTGACGCTCTGGGTGCTCTGGGTCACCGTTTCGAGCTTTGCGGTCGGCGGCTACGTCACGGGACGGCTGCGCCGGCGCGCCGGAGACGCTTCGCAAGAAGAGGTGGAAGTGCGCGACGGCGTCCATGGCCTGGTGCTCTGGGCCGCGGCGATCGTGGTGTTCGCGCTGATCGCTGGCGCCTCGATATTCCAGCTTGCGAAGAGCGGCGTTTCCGCCGCGGCGTCTGCGGAAGGCGCAAGAAGCGAAACGTCAGCGCTTGCGCCCACGGTGACTCCGGTCGAGGAGCGTGTCGATTTCTTGTTGCGCGGCGATGGCGACGTGAACGCGCGGGGCGTGACGATGCCGGCCGAATATCCGCGCGCGATCGTCAAGCGCATCGTCGAGCGCGGCTTGGCGACAGGCGAAATCTCCGGTGAAGATCGCGCCTATCTCGTCAATGTTCTCGCTTCTCGCTCCGGCCTCGCGCCGCTGGAAGCGGAAAGGCGCGTGGATCTGAGCGCCGAACGCCTGCGCGAAGATCAGGCGAAGGCGAAGGAGGCCGCCGAGACCGCGCGCAAAACCGGCATCCTGCTCGCCTTCCTTTCCGCGGCGACAATGCTCATCGGCGCGGTGGCGGCTTGGTACGGCGCGACGCTCGGCGGGCGCCATCGCGATGAAAACGTCGGCGTCGCGGCGTTCTCCCGCTTCTAACTGGAGGTGTGAAATGTTCCGCTCAATCTTGCTGTGGATGCTCGGGATTCCGATACCGATCATCATCCTGCTGGCGCTCTGGCGCTAACATATGATGCGAGAAAGCCCCGGAAGCGCGTTCTTCCGGGGCTTCTCTTATGGCTTGCGGGGAATGTCGAAGACCAGCGGCGCGCCGTCTTCGCCGCCATCCGAGAGCACGAGAAGGCGGAAACGCTCGGGCGTTGCGTCGAGCGCCGTGACGGCTTCAGGCTTGATGAGGTAGTTCTTCTTATCTCGGGGCGCACCGTCCAAATCCAGGATCGCAAGTTCGCTTGCTTGCGCGACGCCTTGACGAGGCTGCTCAATTCTGAAAATCGAATAGCTCGAGGCCTGCTCGTCGTCGTCCGGGCCCACAAGCGCGAGGAGCGCGTCGCCGGCGAATGTCAGATCGCGAATGGCGCGTTTTTTTCCGACGCGTATGCGGCCAACGCTCGGCGCGGCGTCGCCGCCTTCAAACAGGGCTTTCGCGTCAACGCCGACGATCAACGCCTCGCCGTTGATCGCCGGGCCGCGGAAGCCAAAATAGAGTCGTCCGTCCTTGGCCGCGACCCCTTCTATGTTGACGCCCTGTTTGCCTTTCAGATGTTTCGCATCTTTAGGCGGGTCGTCGCCGAGGCAGGCCTGCGGACCGGCGTGACCGGCGAATTCCGGCAGCCGTTCAATGATGTTCCAGAGCTCGTGTCTGGGCTCGATCGGTCCCGGCAGTCGCTTTGCGCTATCGGCGCGAAAACGTAGCACGGTCCTGTTCGCGAGATGGTCCTCGCAGGTCTTTCGCTTCACCGAGTGGGATCCGACAATATAGAAAAAATTGCCGTCGGCTGCGGCGCCCTCGGCGTCGAATTCCTCTGAAGCGATCGGCAGTGAAAAAGGCGAGCCGGGCGTCAATCGCCCCTCCGTCAAGCGCGCGAAAGCGGCCTCATGTCCTTCGTCTGTGACGATGAGGCAAAAATCCGGCGCGTTCGGCGCGCAGACAAGGCCGCTGACGTTCGCCCGCTCCTTGCCCTCTGGAAAGACAGGCGGTGAAACGCGCCACGGTTTGGGGGATTCCGGCGCGATGCGCTCCGCGGCGAAAGCGGCCGAAGACAGCCAAGCGGCGGCCATCACAATTACGAGAAGACGAGAGACGACGCAAATCATCGTTGTCTCCAATAATAAAATGACAAAGCAATACGCCAGTCTAAGCGGAAATGGACCCGTCGTCCACATGCAAGCGCATGCCTCGCGTGGCGCTCGCGCGGCGAGGACGTTACACTGGCGGAGATGAAGCACGCCGCGCCCGCCTCAGCCGAAAAGCCCCAGGACAGAACGCCGACGCAGGCGACGCCGATGATCGCCCAATATATCGAGATCAAGGCGGCGAACGCCGATTGCCTGCTCTTCTATCGCATGGGCGATTTCTACGAACTGTTCTTTGAAGACGCACAGACGGCGTCGCGGGCGCTCGGCATCATGCTGACGAAGCGCGGCAAGCATCTGGGCGAAGACATTCCGATGTGCGGCGTGCCGGTGGAGCGCGCCAACGACTATCTGCAAAAACTCATTGCGCTCGGACATCGCGTCGCCGTCTGCGAGCAGATCGAAGATCCGGCGGAAGCTAAAAAACGCGGGGCGAAATCGGTGGTGCGGCGCGACGTCGTGCGGCTTGTCACGCCCGGCACGATCACCGAAGACGCGCTGCTCGATCCGGCGCGACCGAACGCGTTTTTGGCGATGGCGCGCTTGCGCGGGGAGGACGGGCGCTGGCGATACGGACTTGCAAGCGTCGACATCTCGACAGGCGCCTTTACGGTCTGCGAGCGCGAAGAGAATGCCCTTGGCGCCGAGATCGCGCGTCTGGAGCCGCGCGAAATCATCGCCGCCGACGCGCTGTGCAGGGATCCGTCGCTTGCGGCGGTCTTCGAAGCGACAGGCGCGCCCATCGCGCCGATCGGCCGCGACGTCGGCGACGGCGCCGACGCGGCGCGACGCCTCATGAATTTCTATGCCGTCGCGACGCTCGAAGGTTTTGGCGCCTTCAGCGACTGTGAACTCGCCGCCGCCGCGACGGCGATTCTCTATGTCGAGCGCACGCAAAAGGGACAGCGCCCGGCGCTTTCGCGTCCGGCAAGTCTGCGCGCGCTGACGGCCCTTGAAATCGACGCGGCGACGCGCTCCAATCTCGAACTGACGCGCACGCTGTCCGGCGCGCGCGAGGGCTCGCTGCTCTCTGTCGTCGACCTCACCGTCACGCCCGGCGGCGCGAGACTCTTGGCCGAGCGGATCGCGGCGCCCTTGACCGACGCGCGATCGATCGCGGCGCGTCTCGACGCCGTCGCCTGGCTTTTCGAAAAGTCGGATCTGCGCGCCGCGCTTCGCGCCAAGCTCGCGCGCGCGCCGGATCTTTCTCGCGCCGTGTCGCGTCTTTCGCTGGAGCGCGGCGGCCCGCGCGATCTTGCAAGCGTCGGCGTCGCGCTGGACGCTGCGCAGGACATTGCGGGCCTTTTCGCGCAGCTCGATCCCCCAATGGAGATCGCTGCGGCGGCCCAAACGCTGTCTCACGCGGACATCGCGCTCGCCGGCGAAATCGCCGCGGCCTTGAAAGACAGCCTGCCGCTCGACAGGCGCAACGGCGATTTCATTCGCGAGGGGCGCGACTCCGAGTTGGATGAAGCGAGACGGCTACGCGACGCAAGCCGTAAGGTGATCGCCGAGCTGCAGGGGCGATATGCCGAACTCACCGAGACGAAGCTCAAAATCAAGCACAATAATTTTCTCGGCTTCTTCCTAGAAGTGTCGCTGGCGCAAGGCGAAAGGCTGCTGCGACCGCCTTTCGACGCGACCTTCACGCATCGTCAGACCATGGCCGACGCGATGCGGTTCTCGACGCGCGAACTCGTCGAACTCGAAGCGAAGATCGCTTCGGCGGCCGATCGCGCCCTGGCGCGCGAATTGGCGATCTTCGACGCGCTGGTCGCGGGCGTTTGCGCGCGCGCAGAGGACTTGCGGCGTCTCGCCGAGGCGTTCGCGCGGCTCGATCTCTACGGCGCGCTCGCCGAAGTCGCAGAAAAACGCGGCTGGACCCGGCCAATGATCGACGCGTCGCTCGATTTCGAGATTGTTGGCGGCCGACATCCTGTCGTTGAAGCTTCGCTGCAGTCGCAAGGCAAGGCATTCGCCGCGAACGACTGTGATCTTTGCGGAACCGAGGGCGGCCGAATCGCCGTCGTCACCGGGCCGAACATGGCCGGCAAGTCGACCTATCTGCGTCAGAACGCGCTCATCGCGCTCCTCGCGCAGACGGGCTCCTACGTTCCCGCGCAGTCGGCCCGCATTGGCGTCATCGACAGGCTGTTCTCGCGCGTCGGCGCCTCGGATGATCTCGCGCGCGGGCGCTCGACCTTCATGGTCGAGATGGTCGAAACCGCGGCGATCCTGAACTGTGCGACGCCGCGCTCGCTAGTCATTCTCGACGAGATCGGACGCGGCACGGCGACGTTCGACGGACTGTCGATCGCCTGGGCGACGATTGAACATCTGCATGAAGTCAATCGCTCGCGTGCGATCTTCGCCACGCATTTTCATGAGCTGACGCAGCTTGCGAAGCGGCTGCCGCGGCTCGTCAATCTGACGATGAAGGTGACCGATCACGCCGGCGATGTGGTGTTTCTGCATGAGGTGATCAGAGGCGCGGCCGACCGCTCCTATGGCGTGCATGTCGCGCAGCTCGCCGGCCTGCCGGCGAGCGTCGTCGCGCGTGCGCATGCGATCCTCGCCGAGCTGGAAGCGGCCGACCGACGTGCGCCGGTCGAGACCTTGATCGACGATCTGCCGCTCTTCGCCCGCCTCGCTGAGGCGTCGGCGCCGAAGGACGCGCTGCGCGACGCGCTTCAAGAGATTGATCCGGACCTGATGAGCCCGCGCGAAGCGCTCGCCGCGCTCTATGAATTGAAGAAAAAACTCTGAAAGCTTTTTTGTGGTTTTAAGCCAAGCTTAAGGGCTCGTGACTAAGTCGCAGACCGCGCTGCGTTCGAAGCACACACTCAAATCCATCGAGCCCCGTTGCGTTCTTCCATCGACGCCAGGACGCGTCGAATGAAGGCGCAAGGATTGGGCCTATACGCCGGCGCCGCCTGCGGCCTTCGCTACGCATGTCCGTCTCTCATTCGACGGCGCCACAAAATACTCTGACATCGGAGAACGAGTCATGATTCTCGTGTTGATCTTCGTCGGCGTCGCTTTGGCGACAGGCGGCGTGCTCTCATTGTTCGACGGACAGTTTAGGGTCAGCAGGGTGACGGCGGTCATGGCCTTCGTCGGCGGATTGATCATGGTCGTTGGCGCTGAAGCGGGGCTGATCGGCTCCAGTTCGTCCTTCTTCAAAGCGCAGCAGATTAGGACGTCGGCCTGCGAATTGGACGGCGAGTCCGCATATCCTGAAAATCGCCGCTTGGATCCAGATCATCTGATCCGCAAATATATTTTGGGTTGCATGGCGCAGTCCGGCTATGCCTGGACAAGCGATCATGAACACTGCAAGGAAGCGCCGCTCGCCACCAATCCGCTGTGCTATTTGCCGACAGGCCTTTTCGATCGCGCGGTGACGAGAGTCCAAGTCGCTTTTGAATAGGGCGCGCTACGCGGTAGCCGCCAACGCTAATGAGAATAGCGCGCGAAGACGAATTGCGTGTCGCCGTAGCGGCGTTCGTCTTCGCGCAGCAATTTCGGCGGCAGGTCGATTTGCGCCTTTGCGCTCTCCTCGATGACGACGAAAGCGCCCGGCGCCAGCCAGCCGCCGTCGAGGAGCGCCGCGAGCGCCGGCGTCGCGAGATCCTTGCCATAGGGCGGATCGAGAAAGGCGAGCGAAAATTGCTCGCCCGGCGGCGCGGCGCCGAGCTTGGTGGCGTCCCGGCGAAAAATGCGCGTCACGCCGCCAAGTCCCAGCGCTTCGATATTGGCGCGCAGCAGCGCGCGCGCCTCGGCGCCGTCATCGACGAAAAGCGCCCGCGCCGCGCCGCGCGACACGGCCTCAAGCCCCAGCGCGCCGGCGCCGGCGAAGAGATCGACGACATGCGCGCCCGTTACCGGATCGCCGAAGCGATGCGCGAGAATGTCGAAAACCGATTCGCGCAGCCGTTCGGAGGTCGGTCGAATCGCCTGCGAACGTGGTCCCGAAAGCGCGCGACCGCGCAGGGCGCCGCCAACGATGCGCATGGCCTATGCGCCGCGCGGCTTGCGTGGTCCCTTGAAGGGTCCCTTGGGTGGTCCTTTGCGCGGTCCCTTAGGGGGCCCCCCTTTGGGCGGTCCGTTGCGCGGCGCGCCCCGACCGCCCGCGGGACCTTTGTCTGGCCCGCTGCGTGGACCTTTGTGCGGAGCACGAGACGGTCCGCCGCTGCGCGAGGGCCGCGCGTCTCCGCCCGAGCGGGGCTGATCGAATTTGCGCTCGCGGGGCGCGCGGTCGCCAGCCGAAAAGTCGCGCTCGCCGCCGCGGGCCGGGCGCTTGTCGAATGTCCGCGGCCGCTCCTGGCGCGTCGCGCCGGCTCCGCGCGCATCCCGTCGCGCCTCGTCGCCGTCGCGTCGCGGCGGACGCCTGTCGAAACCCGCGTCATCGCGATTGGCCGTGCGGTAATTTCTCTGACCGCTCGCGCGGCCGTCGTGCCGCTTCTCGAATCTCTGCGTGTTGCGCGGGTGTTCGTCGCGTCCCTCGGCTCCCCGCTCGCGCGTCGCTCGCGTCGCTGGACGCGCCCCGCGCTGTTCGTCGAAGCGCGGCGCAGGGCGCCGCTCGGGCGCGGCGCGCTCGTCGCGGCGGCGTCCGTCCTCGCGCGGGAAACGCTCGCCGCGCGGCGCGCTGTCGCGCGAGGGACGTTCCGATCGCGCCTTCGGCGGACGCGGCCCGGCGTCGGCGCGCATCGCGTCGAAGCGCCGGGCGTTGCGCGAAGGCGCCGCCGCCTCGTCGCGCCGCCGCGTCGGAGTCACCCGTTCGACGGCGACGGCGCGGCCCTTGCGATCGGCGACCGCGCCGCGCGTCACGCGCGCCCGGGGTCCCGCGTCGCGTCGCTCGTCCTGCTCTTTGCGCAGCGTGGAGACATGTTTGCGCGGCCGCTTCTCGGCGCGCGCACGAATCTCCTGCTGCTCCGCCGGCGCCTTCTCGCGCAGCGGCGCGGCGAAATCGACGCCGGCGAGTTCGGCAAGCGATTTGCCCAATTGCTCGCGCAGCGTTTTCAATCGCACTTCTTCGACGGCGCCTTCCGCGAGATCGCCCAGCTGGAAAGGTCCGTATGACACGCGAATGAGCCGCGTCACGTCGAGCCCGAGATGCGCCATGACGCGCTTGATCTCGCGGTTCTTGCCTTCGGTGAGATTCATCGCGATCCAGACGTTGGCGCCTTGTTCGCGTTCGAGCCGCGCCTCGATCGGCGCATAGTGGACGCCGTCGATCGTCACGCCGTCGCTCAATGAATCGAGCTGCGCCTGATCGATCGCGCCATGCGCCCGCACGCGATAGCGCCGCGTCCAACCGGTCGCGGGCAGTTCGAGCGTGCGCGCGAGCCCGCCGTCATTGGTGAGCAGCAGCAGCCCTTCGGTATTGATGTCGAGCCGGCCGACGCTGACGAGCCGCGGCAGGTCCGGATGGCGTTCCTCTAGAAATGAGAACACCGTGGCGCGGCCTTCCTCGTCGCGCGCGGTGGTGACATAGCCGGCCGGCTTGTGGAACAGAAAGAGTCGCGTGCGCTCGCGCGCCTGCATCGGCGCGCCGTCGATCGTGAGCTTGTCGCTGTCGCGCACATTGAAGGCGGGACTCGTTTGCACGCGGCCGTTGACGGCGACGCGGCCTTCCGCGATCCAGCGCTCCGCGTCGCGACGCGAACAGACTCCGGCGCGCGCCATAACCTTGGCGATGCGATCGCCTTCGAAGGCGCCTTCGCGGGGCGCGGGCGCAGGCGCGGCGACGCGCTGCTTGGCGGGGGACTTGTCGAGGGACTTGGCGGGGGATTTGACAGGGCGCTTGCCGCGCGCGCTTTCGGAGTCGCGCGCGGCGGGTTTGTCGAAGCGAGGTTTCTCAAGGCGCGGTTTGTCGAAGCGCGGCTTTGCAGGCCTCGCATCTTCGCGCGCGGCATGCGCGGCCGGCGTCTTCTTGGCGGGCCGGCGCAAGGGCCGATCGCCGCCGGCGGAGCCGGCGCGGGTATTTCGGTTCTTTTCGGTCATGGGTTCTGATAGCAGGCGTCACGCGGGCTTTGAAGCGGGGTTCGCTTAAGAGATGCAAATGAATGGCACCGACCTTTTCGCCGCCGCCTTCGAGCAGGCGCGGGCTGCGGCGGCGGCGGGCGAAGTTCCGGTCGGCGCGGCGCTTGTGCGCAATGGCGAAATCATCGCCGCCGCCGGCAACCGCACGCTGCGCGATCGCGATCCGACGGCGCATGCCGAAATGCTTGCGATTCGCCAGGCCTGCGCCGCGATCGGCTCGGAGCGCCTCGTTGACTGCGACCTCTATGTGACGCTCGAGCCCTGCGCCATGTGCGCGGCGGCGATTTCCTTCGCGCGCATCCGGCGGCTCTATTATGCGGCAAGCGATCCGAAGGGCGGCGCCGTCGAGCACGGGCCGCGGTTTTTCGCGCAGCCGACCTGCCATCATCGGCCTGAAGTCTATGGCGGCATTCGCGAAAGCGAGGCGGCGCAGCTGCTTCGCGACTTCTTTCAGGCGCGGCGGTGAGCTTCTAAGCGCAGCGCCGCCTGCGCCAGTCCCTGGCGCAGCGTGTCGCGGCAGGCGTCGCCGGCGGCGAAAATGCGCGACGCCTTGAAGAGGTCGAGCGCGAGATATTGATGCACTTCAGGCCGTATCAGGACGTCGGGCGGCCGCTCGGCGATCATGCGCGAGCTGATCGCGTTCATCATGATTTGGCTGGCGACGATCATCGTCTCGAAGGCGGACGGCGGGCCCTTGCCGGTCTCGACGCCGAAATTGCCGGAGACGTCGACGGCGATGACGATATCCGCGAGCCCCCACAGATGATCATAGGGGAGCGGATTGACCAAGCCGCCGTCGACGAAATAGCCGTGATCGCTTGCGGCGGCGCGCACCACGCCCGGTATCGCCATCGACCCAGCGACGGCGGGACGCAGTGGTCCCGTCGCGAAAACCGCCTCGATGCGACGGCGAAAATCGGTGGCGACGACCTGCAGCGGAATGCCCAGCTCTTCGAAACGCTCCGGCATGCCATGCGGCCAAAAGGCCTGAAGAAAGCGCTCGCCGTCAAACAGCAGCGGATGCGCCACGCGCGACAGCAGCCGCTTTCGCCCGCGCGCCCGCGCATGAAGCAGCCGGCGCGCGAGTCCGATGCGGTTCTTGAGGATGGCCTGAGTGTGGGCGCGCAGCTCCGCGCCCGAGAAGCCCGCGGCATAGGCGGCGCCAACGATGGCCCCGATCGAGGCGCCGGCGATGGCCACCGGCCGCACGCCCAGCTCATCCAGCGCTTCAAGCACGCAGATATGCGCAAGTCCGCGCGCGCCCCCGCCCCCAAGGGCGAGCGCGACGGTCTTGCCGCGATAGAGGCTCATAGGAATTTCTCCAGCGCGGCAAGCGTCTCCGCCGGCGCCTCCTCCGCCGGATAAAGGCCGGACTCGATGCGCGCCTCGGCGATATCGTCGCCCCATTCACGCCATGCCGCGACCAGCGAAGGGCCGTTCGCCGGGAATGTCGCCTCGCCTGAGATGATCAGCGTCGGCGTCACGAGTTTCTTGCCCTCGGCCTTGTCGGCCGCAAGCTGCTCGCGATCGATGGCGGCGCCGGCGCGAAAATCCTCGCAAAAGGCGTGAATGCGCGCCGGGTCGTTGAAGGCCTGGCGATAGGCGGCGAGCGCATCCGCTCCAAACACGTCAAGCGACTTCGCCTTCGTTCCGTTTATCAGCGCATCATCGAGAAAGCCGATCGGATCGAGGCCGATCAGCTCCTCGGGCTTCGGCGCCTCGGCGGCGAGGAAGCGCGCGCGTCCGACGCGCTGCAGATCTCCGGCGCCGAAATCATCGTCGATCGGCGCAATGTTGACGAGCGCAAGTCGATCCACTCGGCCAGGCTGATCGAGCGCGAGGCGCTGGCCGACGCGCGCGCCTCTATCGTGCCCGACGAGGGCGAAGCGCACATGGCCGAGCGACTCCATGACCGCCACGACGTCGGCGGCCATTTCCCGCTTGCTATAATTCTCACCCTTCTCGCCCGCCGGAACCGCCGACCAGCCATAGCCGCGAAGGTCCATCGCGACGACGCTGAAGCGTTTGGCGAGCGCCGGCGCGATCTTGCGCCAGGCGACATGCGTCTCGCCGAACCCGTGCAACAGAACCACGGGCGGGCCCTCGCCGTGGACGCGGGCGAATATCTTTCCTGCCGGCGCATCGATCCAATGCGAAGCGAATCCAGGAAAAAAATCTGCGGAATCGGACATTCGGTACAACCATCTCCCTTACACCTGCGCGCCTGCACGAACGTTATACAGTATCAGCGCCGACGCTCCCGAAATATATATCGCGGATCGTCAAGCGACTATGTCACGAAGATCGCCTCCCTTGTCTGCTTGAAAAGGAAGCTGAAGCGCTTCTATGTTGAGGAAGGTCAAAAACTTCGAAGCAACACGGGCAAAGGGAGAGACACATGGCAAGCCAGATCGTCAACGAGGTCGTAACGGCGAACAATGCTTACGCCGCCAATTTCGGAAGCAAGAGCGAACTGGCGCTGCCGCCGGCGCGCGGTTTCGCGATCCTGACCTGCATGGACGCGCGTCTCGATCCCGCGAAATACGCCGGCCTGTCGGAAGGCGACGCGCATGTGATCCGCAACGCCGGCGGCCGCGCCTCGGACGATGCGATTCGCTCGCTCGTCATTTCTCACAAGCTGCTCGGCACCAAGGAGTGGTTCGTCATTCACCACACCAATTGCGGCATGGAGCTCTTCTGCGACGAGATCATGAGCGACTTGCTGGATGACAATCTCGCGACGGCGAGTTTCGATGGCGAGAACTGGTCGAATCCGCAACATGGCGGCGGCTGCGCGGCCGGCCATTTCATCAAATGGCACACGATCGAGAATCAGGAGGAAAGCGTCGCGCAGGACGTCGCGCGCATCCGTTCGCATCCGCTGGTGCCGAAAAACATCCCGATCTACGGCTACATCTATGATGTGAAGACCGGCAAGATCAACGAGGTCTCGGAAGCGACCAAGCTCGGCAAGGCGGCGTAACAGGTCGCTCCGAAGAAGCGAACGCGGGTTTTGCTTGTTCTGGATCCCCGATCGCGCTTCGCGCGTCGGGGATGACAGAACGCCATGGTGGCTCGGCGCCTACTCCACCGCGCCGCCGCGCGCGCGCCAGCCGCCGGTGCCCGGCGCGTAATGGCGAAGATCCGTCCGTCCCAGGCTTTGCGCCTGCGCCAGCGCCTTGGCCGAACGCCCGCCCGCCTGGCAAATCAGGACGACGTCGCCCTTCGGCAGCTTGGTCGGATCGAAGCTCGAGAGCGGCATGTTCTTGGCGCCCGGCACATGGCCGGCGCCATATTCATGCGGCTCGCGCACATCGACGATGGCGCAGGATTTATCCGCGACGATGCGGCAGAAATCATCATGCTCGATCGTCGGCGCCGCGCCGCCGCCCGCGAGTTTCGACAAGAGAGAGCCAAAAGCCATTCTTCGTTCCTTTCTTCTCAGGCTTGCTTTTCGGCGTTGAACTGGGTGAAGGCCGCGAGCGCATGGCTCGCATACATCACCGATGGTCCGGCGCCCATGTAGATGCTCATCGCGAGCGTCTCCATCACCTCCTCGCGCGTCGCGCCGCGCTGTGATGCGGCCTTGGCGTGGAAGGCGATGCAATCGTCGCACCGCACCGCGACGCTGACCGCAAGCGCGATCAGTTCCTTTGTCTTGGGCTCGAGCGCGCCTTGCGCGCCCGCCGAGATCGCCATCGCCGAAAAGGCTTTCATCGTTTCCGGCGAGCCGACGCGCAATTCTCTGATGTCGGCGGAGAGCTTCTTGGCGAGCGCCGCCCAGTCTTCGATCATGACGCACTCCTTGGAACTTCGTCGTCCCGCAAGACGACATAGATCGCGGGGATCACAAGCAAGGTCAGCGCCGTCGACGAGGCGAGGCCGAAGACCAGCGAAATGGCGAGGCCCTGAAAGATCGGATCGGTGAGGATAAAGGCCGCGCCGATGATCGCCGCCGCGGCGGTGAGAAAGATCGGCTTGAAGCGCACCGCCCCCGCCTCGATCAGCGCCGCGCGCAAATTCATGCCGCGCGCCCGCAAATGCCGGATGAAGTCGACGAGCAGGATCGAATTGCGCACGACGATTCCGGCGAGCGCGATGAAGCCGATCATCGAGGTGGCGGTGAAGGCGGCGTTGAACAGAATATGGCCGATGACGATGCCGACGAGCGTCAGCGGCACCGGCGCGAGGATAACGAGCGGCAGCTTGAACGAGCCGAACTGCGCGACGACGAGCAGATAGATGCCGAGCAGCGCCACCATGAAGGCCGCGCCCATGTCGCGGAAGGTGACATAGGTCACCTCCCACTCGCCGTCCCAGAGCAGCGTCGGCTTGGAATCATCGATCGGCTGGCCGTGATATTTGATCGTCGGGGCGCCCGAAGCGCCCCAATCGATCTTGTCGATCGCGTCTTCGACCGCGAGCATGCCGTAGATCGGCGCTTCGAAACGACCGGCGACTTCGGCGCTGACCATTTCGGCGAAGCGGCCATTGTGCCGGAAAATCGGATAGGAGCCGAGCTCGCGCGTCGCCTTGACGACGTCGCCGAGTTCGACATTGGCGCCCTGACGCGCCGTGCCGCCGGCAGGCAGCGGCGTCGACAGGATGCGTTCGCTCGGCGTCATGGCGCCGCGCGGCAGCGCCACCGAAATATCGATGGGCTTGGCGCCGCCGCCCTTTTGCGAAAAGCCGATTTTCACGCCCCCGACCAGGGCGCCGATCGTGTCATAGACGGCGCGCTCTTCGACGCCGTGATATTCGAGCGCTTCCTGATCGATCTCGAAGCGCAGGCGCTCGGCGCGCTGGCCGAAGCTGTCGTCTGTATCGACGACGAAATCGACCGCGTCAAACGCCTTGCGCACTTTCGCCGCAAGATCGCGCCGCGACTGCGCGTCGGGTCCGTAGATTTCGGCGAGCAGGGTCGACAGCACGGGCGGGCCCGGCGGCACTTCGACGACCTTGATCGCGGTGTGTTCGGGCGCGGGCAGGCCTTCGAGCCGCTTGCGAATGTCGAGCGCGATCGCATGGCTCGCGCGGCTGCGCTCGCCCTTCGGCTGCAGATTGATGGCGAGATCGCCCATCTCTGGCGCCTTGCGCATATAATAATGCCGCACGAGACCGTTGAAGTTGAACGGCGCGGCCGCGCCGGCATAGGACTGAACCGAGGTCAGCTCCGGAATATCCTTCAGACGCTCGGCCGCCGCCGTCAACACCCGATCCGTTTCTTCGAGCGACGCGCCGCGCGGCAGATCGACGACGACCGCGATCTCCGACTTATTGTCGAAGGGCAGCAGCTTCACGCGCACGGTTTTCGTCACGAAAAGTCCCATGGAGAGCAGCGTCGCGACCCCGACGGCCGCAAGAAACCATTGCGAGCGTTTGCGGCCCCGCAGCAAGGGCGTCGCGACGCGCACATAGAAATTGCCCATGGGCCCGCGTTCATGCCCATGATCGACGCCGTCGCCGCGCTCCTGTTCGAAACGCTTGCCGGCGACTTTAAGCAGAAGCCAGGGCGTGATGGTCATGGCGACAAAAAAGGAAAAGATCATCGCGAGCGAAGCGTTTGCGGGGATGGGGCTCATATAGGGCCCCATTAGACCCGAGACGAACATCATCGGCAGCAGCGCGGCGACGATGGTGAGCGTCGCGACGATCGTCGGATTGCCGACTTCCGCCACGGCTTCGACAGCCGTGTCGATCAGGCTGCGGGAGCCGCGCATTTGCCAGTGGCGCACGATGTTCTCGACGACGACGATGGCGTCGTCGACGAGAATGCCGATCGAGAAGATGAGCGCGAACAGGCTGACGCGATTGATCGTGTAGCCCATCAGCCATGAGGCGAAGAGCGTGAGCAGAATCGTCGTCGGGATGATGACGAAGACGACGACGCCCTCGCGCCAGCCGACCATCACCACGATGAGCGCGACGATCGAGACGGTCGCGAGCGCGAGATGGAAAAGCAGCTCATTGGCCTTTTCGGTCGCCGTCTCGCCATAGTCGCGCGTCACCGCGATCTCGATATCGCCGGGAACGATGCGGCCCTTAACGGCCTCCAGCCGATGCATGATCTCGTCGGCGACGATCACGGCGTTGGCGCCCTTGCGCTTGGCGATGGCGATGCTGACGGCGGGGCGTTTGTCGAGACCGCCCGCCGCGTTCCGGGTCATGGTCCAGCTGCGGCGGTCGGGCTCGGCGGCGCCGACGCGCACATCGGCGACGTCTTTCACATAGACCGGCCGGCCGTCTCTTGTCGTCAGCAGCAGCAGGCCGACATCGGGAACGCCCTGCAGGGTTTGGCCGGCGACGACCGGCACGGCGCGATTGGCCTCGCGAAACGCGCCGACGAGAAAGGAGCGGTTGGCGTTGGTCAGCTTGTCGATGAGCTGATTCAGCGTCACCCCATATTGCGACAGGCGCTCCGGATCGGGTTCGACGCGAATCTGATTGGGGCTGCCGCCGACGATGTAGCTCAAGCCGACGTCGTTGACCTTGGTGAGGTCGTGCTGCAATTCCTCGGCGACCTGATAGAGGCCATTGTCGGTCCATCGGTCGGCGCGCTCCGGCTTCGCCGAGAGCGTCAGCACGACGATCGCCACGTCATCGATGCCGCGGCCGACGATCAGCGGCTCGGGAATGCCCTTCGGCAATTCGCCGATATTGGCGCGTATCTTGTCGTGAATGCGCAGCACGGCGTTGTCCTGCGGCGTGCCGACGTAGAAGCGCGCGGTGACGACCACATTGTCGTCGCGCGTCTGCGAATAGACATGTTCGACGCCGTTGACCCCCTTGATGATGTCCTCGAGCGGGCGGGTGATGAGTTCGATCGCGTCTTCAGCCTTATAGCCGTTGGCCGACACCATAATGTCGACCATCGGCACCGAGATCTGCGGCTCCTCCTCGCGCGGCAGCGAGCGCAGCGCGATCAGCCCGACGAGAATCGAGGCGAGCAGCAGCAGCGGCGTCAGCGGCGAATTGATGAAGGCGCGCGTCAGCGTTCCCGAAATGCCCGGGCGAAACTCCGCGCTCATGGCGTCGACACCACGTCGCCGTCATGCAGGCCGGAAAGAATCTCGACCCGGTCGCCATGCGCGTCGCCAAGCTGAATGACGACTTCCTCGCCGGAGGCGAGTCGGACGAAATCCACGCCGGCGCGTCGATAGACCGCGTTGCGCGGGATGATGATCGTGTCGCGCTTGCCGGTCGTGACGTAAACCCGCGCCCGTTCGCCGACGAAATAATCGCCGAGCCCCTCCACGTCGACGTCGGCGATGACGCGGCCGCCCTGAATTTCGGGATAGACGATGCGCACGCGACCCTGTTTGCGCCCGCCGCCCGCTTCCGCATGCAGGCCGCGCGCGCCGATCTCGACCTTGTCGCCGGCGCGCATGAAACGCGCATGGCGCTCGGGCAATTGCAGACGCAGGATATATTTGTCTTCGGCGATCGTCGCGATGGTTTCGCCCGGCATGACGACGCGGCCGACGGAGGCCGGAATGGTGAGGATGCGGCCAGGGCCCGGCGCGCGCACCGAGCCTTCCGCCGCCTGCTGCTCGATCACGCTGCGGTCGGACCGCAAGGCCGAAAGGTTGCGGTCGGCGACGTCGAGCGCCGTCTTCGCCTGATCAAACAACGCCTTGGTATAGACGCCGCGCCGAAACAATTCCTGCGCGCGGTCGAAATCGCCCTGCGCCTTGTCGCGCTGCGCCTGCTGAGAGCGGATGCGCTGATCGAGCGCCTGCATCTGCAGAAAAAGCTTCTGATCGACGACCGACGCGATCTCCGCGCCGCCGGCGACGTCATCGCCCTCTTTGATCTTGAGCGCGCTCACGGTGCCGCCGATGCGGGCCCGCGCCGTCAATTGATGCGCCGGCTCCACCGAAGCGACGACCGCCTTGAGGTCATCCACCGGGGCGACCCGGATCGTGATTTCTCCGGCGTTCGCGCCCAACGAATGCGTCAGCGCTGCGAGGAGCGCCGTCGGCGCGAGATAAGAGCGGCCCATCTGTCTCATACGCTCAGTTATATGCGGAAAACATAAATTAGCAATAGCGAATTTAATGACATGCGCGCCTGTTCAAACAAAAGCGGAAAGGGCGGCGCGCCGCGCTCCCGTGCGAGGCTTTGTCATCCCCAGAGGTTGCACCAGCCGCGCGCGCTGACGGCGCCGCTCACCACGCCGCATCCCGATGGTGGGTTGAAGTAGGAACAATTGGCGCAGCTTTGCCGGCCGTTGGGCGCGCCGCGATAGGCGGCGGCGGCTTTGCTCGTCCTGGCTCGCGCCGGCGTCGCCGCGCCGATCCCTGCGATCGCGGCGCCCAAGAGCGCAAGCAATGAGCGACGCGTCCGCGCGCGAAATCCGACCATCTTCGCCTCCCCGGCCAATTCGCCCGCTCTTGGACGATTCAATAAATTAGGTTTAAGTAATATACCGCGCGGGCCTGCCGAATGAATGCGACATATCGCTCTCGATGACTCTTGCGGCGCTTTCGGCGTCTCGCCTTGGCGTCCGCGTCCGGCTGGCTTGACAATTATATTCAATAATCGTAATTTAGCTAGTATGAATGTAAATCTGCTTGCGCTCGCGCCGAAAGCTGCGGAAGCTGAGAGCTTTCTCAAGGCGCTGGCTAACCGCCATCGGCTGATGGTGCTTTGTCAGCTGCACGGGGGCGAGTTGTCGGTGACGAAGCTGCAGGAGGCGATCGGGCTCAGCCAATCGTCGCTGTCCCAGCATCTTGCCCGGCTGCGCGAGGACAAGCTCGTCAAGACCCGCCGCGAATCGCAGACGATTTACTATTCCTTGGCCGACGGCAATGTCTCTCGGATCATCGGACTGCTCTATGAAATGTTCTGCGCCGAGCAGTGCGGCAAGTCGACCAAACCGCGCGCACGCGCCAAATCGAAGGAACTCACGCGATGAGCATTGATCGCATCGTTATGGCTTTCGCCGGGACCATGGTGCTCCTGAGCCTGCTCTTGGCGCAGGTGTTCAGTCCGTGGTGGCTGTTGCTGACCGCTTTCGTCGGCGTCAATCTGCTGCAGGCGGCCTTCACCGGCCTTTGCCCGCTGGCGATGGCGTTGAAGCGCTACGGCGCCAAGTCAGGCGCCGCCTTCTAAACGTCATCGACGTTCAGCATGGGCGCGCTAATCGTTTGCGGCGCGTTCAAGTGAAGACTTTGGATCGTGAGCGACGAAGGGCAGATGATGGCGTCCGATTGGGTCGACGAAACGCCTTCCTTGCGCAGCCTTGACGCTGCGACGAAGACTCTTCTGCGCGACTCGGTCGTGCGCAAGCACATCCCGCGCGGCGCGGTGCTGTTTCGGCCGGGAGATCAATGCGTCCATTTTCCGCTGATCGTCTCGGGCTCCGTGCGCGTGCAGCGGGTGACCGAATCGGGCCGGGAAATCGTGCTCTACCGGGTCGGCGCGAACGAAACCTGCATTCTGACGACAGCCTCGCTGCTCTCCGACGACGCCTACGCGGCCGAGGGGGTCGCCGAAACTGACGTCATCGCCTATGTCGTGCCGGCCGATCGCTTCAACGCGCTGATGAACACGTCCGAAGCTTTTCGTGGGCTGGTGTTCGAAGGCTACGGCAAGCGTCTCGCCACGCTGATGTCGCGCATCGAGGAAATCGTCTGCACCCGCATCAATGTTCGCCTGGCCGAACGTCTTCTGGCGCTGCGCGGCGCAGGCGACAAGATCGCCGCCACGCAGCAGGCGCTCGCCGCCGATCTCGGCACCGCGCGCGAAGTCGTCGGCCGCACGCTGAAGGCGTTTGAGCGCTGCGGCTGGATAAAATTGTCGCGGGGCGGCGCCGAGATCGTCAATCTGGCGGCGTTGCGTTCGCTCTGCGACGCACAGCGTGACTAAGTCGCGGACATGGACTCGATAAGCGTGCATGTCGTCGCCAACGCGCGCAACCGTCAGCGCGAAACGTGATGCGCGCAACGCGCAAGGGGGGACTTACATGGCTCATATCGTCGTCATGGGCGCGGGGATCGGCGGCGTCGCCGCGGCGCTCGAAGTCCGCGAGGGACTTGCAAAGCAACATCAGGTTACGGTCGTTTCGGAGCTTGAGAATTTCCAGTTCACGCCGTCCAATCCCTGGCTCGCCGTGCAATGGCGCAAGCCGGAAGAACTCAAGGTGCCGCTCGCGCCGGTCTTCAAGAAGAAGAAGATCAATTTCATTCCCGTCGGCGCGAAGCGCGTTCTGCCTGACGAAAACCGTCTCGAACTGCAGAATGGCGAGAGCGTCGCCTACGATTATCTCGTTATTGCGACCGGTCCGAAACTCGCCTTTGAGGAATTGCCGGGACTTGGACCGCACGGCGGACACACGCATTCGATCTGCACCCTGCAACATGCCGAGATCGCATCGAAAGCCTATGAGGAGTTCTGCAAGAATCCCGGCCCGATCATCATCGGCGCGGCGCCCGGCGTCTCCTGCTTTGGTCCGGCGTATGAATACGCCATGATCCTTTCCACCGACCTGCGTCGGCGCGGCATCCGCGACAAGGTGCCGATGACGTACATCACGTCCGAGCCCTATGTCGGCCATCTGGGTTTGGGCGGCGTCGGCGATACGAAAGGGATGCTCGAATCGGCGTTCCGCGATCGCGACATCAAATGGATCGTCAACGCCAAGACGACCGCCATCGAACCCGGCCTTCTCAAATGCGTCGAGCTCGATGATCTGGGACAGGTCAAGAAAGAACACGAAGTGCCGTTCAAATTCGCCATGGTGATGCCGGCCTTCAAAGGCGTCGACGCGCTGATGGGCGTCGAGGGACTGGTCAATCCGCGCGGCTTCGTCATCATCGACAAGAATCAGCGCAATCCGAAATATCGAAATGTTTTCGGCGTCGGCGTCTGCGTCGCCATCCCGCCCGTCGAGGCGACGCCGGTGCCCACTGGCACGCCGAAGACCGGCTATATGATCGAGTCGATGGTGACGGCGACGGCGCATAATATCGCCGCGCTGATCGCCGGTCGCGAAGCAAAGGAAGAAGGCACGTGGAATGCGGTTTGCTTGGCGGATTTCGGCGACAAGGGCGTCGCCTTCGTCGCGAAGCCGCAAATTCCGCCGCGTAACGTCAACTGGTCGAGCGAGGGGCGGTGGGTGCATCTCGCCAAGATCGCCTATGAGAAATACTTCCTGCGCAAGGTCCGCAAGGGACAGAGCGAGCCTGTTTACGAGCGTTACATCATGAAACTGCTCGGCATCGAACGGCTGCGCCGCGCGCTGTCATAAGACGGCGCCGCAGCCATGCAACGCTAGGGCGTGCAACGCGAGGGGATGAGTCGATGCGCACAAGGCCTTTGGGACGCGAGATCGCCATCGCGCTTGGGTTCAAGCTGCTGGCGCTCATTGCGCTCTACATCGCGTTCTTCGGTCCCGCGCATCGCATTAGAGTGACGCCGGCGCAGATGGCGGAAGCGCTGTCCGCCACCGCGCCGCGCTGACATCGATCAGGAGCTCAAAATGTTCGAACTCGACGTCGTCACGCTCTCGCGCCTGCAGTTTGCGCTAACGGCGATGTATCACTTCCTGTTCGTGCCGCTGACGCTCGGCCTCGCCCTGCTGCTCGCCATCATGGAGAGCGTCTATGTGATGACGGGGCGAAAGGTCTGGAAAGAGGCGACGCAGTTCTGGGGCACGCTGTTTGGCATCAATTTCGCCATGGGCGTCGCCACCGGCGTCACCATGGAATTTCAGTTTGGCACCAACTGGGCCTATTACTCGCATTATGTCGGCGACATTTTCGGCGCGCCGCTCGCCATCGAAGGGCTGATGGCGTTCTTCCTCGAAGCGACCTTCGTCGGGCTGTTCTTCTTCGGCTGGAATCGCTTGGGCAAGGTGCAGCATCTCATCGTCACCTGGCTCGTCGCGCTCGGCGCCAATTTCTCGGCGCTGTGGATTCTCGTCGCCAACGCCTGGATGCAGAACCCGGTCGGCGCCGCGTTCAACCCGCAGACGATGCGCATGGAGCTGACCTCCTTCACGGAGGTGCTGTTCAATCCCGTGGCGCAGTCGAAATTCGTGCACACGGTCAGCGCCGGCTATGTCACGGGCGCGATGTTTGTCATGTCGATCGCCGCCTATTTCATTTTGAACCGACGTCACGTCGATATCGCGCGCCGCTCGCTGACGGTGGCGGCGAGCTTCGGCCTCGCTTCCGCGCTTTCGGTCGTCGTGCTCGGCGATGAGAGCGGCTATACGGCGGGCGAGAACCAGAAGATGAAGATCGCCGCGATCGAGGCGATGTGGGAGACGGAGCCGCCGCCGGCGTCCTTTACGGTCTTCGGCTTTCCCGATCTCAAGAGTGAAACGACGAAAGACGAAATTCGCATACCCTACCTTCTGGGCCTGATCGCGACGCGCTCGCTCGATAAGCCGGTGGAAGGCGTGAAAGCGTTGGTCGAGCGCGCGGAGACGCGCATCCGCAACGGCATGGCGGGGTATCAGTGGCTCGCGAAAGAAGGCGGCCATCCCAACGCCGTGGTTCCGCCGGAACTCGAAGCGTCGATGCGCGACGTCGGCCATTCGCTGCTCGTCAAGCGCATTCGCCCCGACATCGAAAATGCGACCGACGCGCAGATCCATGAAGCGGCGATGTCGACGATCCCCGACGTGCCGGTGCTGTTCTGGTCGTTCCGACTCATGGTGGCGCTCGGCTTCTATTTCATCGCGCTCTTCGCCGTGGCGTTTTACCTCTCGAGCCGGCGACGCTGCGGGAAGCCCTGGTTCCTACGCATGACCATGTATAGCCTGCCGTTGCCCTGGGTCGCCGCCGAACTGGGCTGGATCGTCGCGGAATATGGCCGGCAGCCGTGGATCATCGACGGCACGATGCCGACCTTCCTCGGCGTCTCCAACATCCCTGCGTCGAATGTGGCGGCGAGCCTCGCGGCCTTCGTGCTGTTCTACAGCGCTCTCGCCGTCATCGACGTCGCGCTCATCGTCAAATATGTCCGCATCGGCCCGCGCTCGGAGGTCGAGCCCCAAACCAGCGGCGCGCCGGTGCTACCCGCGCCGGCGCCGGCGCAAACCCGATAGGAAAGGCGAAAGCGATGTTCGACTATATGACGCTTCGCTTCATTTGGTGGGCGATTCTCGGCGTCCTGCTCGTGGGCTTCGCGGTCATGGACGGCTTCGACATTGGCGTCGCCATGCTGCATCCTTTCGTTGCGCGTAATGACGCGCAGCGGCGCGTGAGCCTGAACACGATCGGTCCTGTCTGGGAGGGCAATCAGGTCTGGTTCATTCTCGGGGGCGGCGCGGCCTTCGCGGCGTGGCCGCCGCTTTATGCGGTGTCCTTCTCCGGCTTCTATCTTGCGATGCTGCTGGTGCTGATCGGTCTCATTCTACGGCCGGTGGCGATCACCTTCCGCGACAAAAGACCCGAGAGCGGCTGGCGCGAAACCTGGGACTGGCTGTTCTTCGCGTCCGGCTTTGTCCCCGCGCTGATTTTCGGCGTCGCCTTCGGCAATCTTCTGCAGGGCGTTCCCTTTCATTTCGATCAGCAGCTGCGCGCGACCTATGAGGGCGGTCTCCTGGGTCTGCTCAATCCCTTCGCCTTGCTCTGCGGCCTCGTGAGCGTGGCGATGCTCGTGATGCAGGGCGCCGCCTGGCTGAGCGTCAAAAGCGAGGGCGAGGTTTCCGTCCGCGCCCGGCGGTATGGCGCGCTCGCGGCGATCCTGCTTGTTCTGCTCATTTCCGCTGCGGGACTGTGGACGATGCTTGGCGTCGAAGGATTTCGCATCGACAGCGTCATCGAACATGCGGGGCCCTCGAATCCGCTGGCGAAAACTGTGACGCGCGAAGCCGGCGCCTGGTTCGACAATTATCGCGCCTACCCCTGGATGATCGCGGCCCCCGCGCTGGCCTATGCAGGCGCGCTGGTTGCGGCGCTGGCCTTCGTCTTCTCGGCGCGATGGATCGCGTTTCTCGCCAGCAGCCTTTCGGTTGCGGGCGTCGCGACCATGGCGGGCTTCAGCATGTTCCCCTTCCTGCTGCCGTCGTCGACCCATCCGAGCCAAAGCCTGACGGTCTGGGACGCATCGTCGAGCAAAGCGACGCTCTCGCTCATGCTCATTGCGGTGATCGTCTTTCTGCCGATCGTCCTTGCCTACACCAGTTGGGTCTACTACGTGCTGCGCGGCGCAGTGAGCGAGGCGGCGATCCGTCGCGGCGACGATTACTATTATTGAGCGGGAGAAAGCGTGCGATGTGGTATTTTTCCTGGATATTGGGACTTGGGCTCGCCTGCGCCTTCGCCATTCTCAACGCCATGTGGCTCGAACTCGACGACGACGACGACAGGCGGAAATAAGCGGCGCCGCCTCCAGCGAGACTTAGTCGCTGTGCGATCTCACGCGAGGCGATAGCCTGACATTACGATCGCCGCAGAGAAGGGAGACAGTCATGGTCGCTAATATCGGAAGGACCGATCGGATCATCCGCATCGTCGCCGGACTCTTCTTGCTCAGCCTCGTCTTCATCGGTCCGCAGACATTGTGGGGACTGCTCGGGCTCATCCCGCTGACCACGGCCTTCTTCAATTTCTGCCCGGCGTATAAAGTTCTGGGCATGGATACGCTCGGCAAGTAGTCGGGCAAGTAATCGGGCAAATAGATCCATCTCGCGCGCAGGTCACGGCGCGAAAATGGAACGAGCAGTGCGGCCGACGCTCGCGACGCCAGCCGCAATCAGACGCCGCGCGGCGAGGCGTTGAAACTTAAATGAACGAAACGGCGATCACGTTTCACGCCCGCGGCATGCATTGCCACGGCTGCGAGCATGTCATCGAGGGGGCGGTCAAAAAGCTCGCCGGCGTGCGCAGCGTTTCGGCCAGCTATCCGACCGAGACGGTCGTCGTCGACTATGACGCCGATGCGACCAATTTCAGCGCGATTCGCAACAGCGTCGAGCAGAACGGCTACCGCGTCGTTCTGACGGAAGAGGCGCGGCGCCGGCGTTCGCCTTTCATCAGACTGGCGATCATCGTCGCGGCGCTCGCCGGACTCGCCGCCTTGATTCTGTTCGATACGCGCTGGATCAGCGCCGAGGGCGCGCCCGACGTCGCGCAGCATATGAGTCTCGGCCTGCTGTTTCTCTTGGGGCTGCTGACAGGCTTCCACTGCGTGGGCATGTGCGGCGCTTTTGTCGTGAGTTACGCGGCGGCCGATGCGCGGGCGGGACGCTCGTCCTTCGTCTCACATCTCTCCTATGGCGCGGGAAAGACGCTGTCCTACACCTTGATCGGCGCCGCGTTCGGCTGGCTCGGGGCCTTCATCGCCTTTACGCCGATGCTGCGCGGGGTCGCGGGAGTCGCGGCGGGCGCGTTCCTCCTCATCTTCGGCCTCAATATGCTTGGCCTGTTCGCGCCGCTGCGCCGCTTCCGGCTCGGACTGCCGGGCCCGCTGCAGAATTGGGTGAATCGCGAGGCGGGCGGCGCGCGACATCGACCCTTCGTGATCGGTCTTCTCAACGGTCTAATGATCGCCTGCGGGCCGTTGCAGGCGATGTATGTGATGGCGGCCGGGACCGGCAGCCCGGTGGAAGGCGCGAAGACGCTCTTCGTCTTCGGCATTGGAACCTTGCCGGTGATGCTCGCCTTCGGCGCGCTGACGACGGTGCTCTCGGGCGCCGTGACGCATCGCCTGCTGACCGCGTCGGGCGTGATCGTCGTCGCGCTCGGCGCGGTGATGATCAATCGCGGATTGATCCTCACAGGCTCGGGCGCCGATCTCGCGTCGCTGATGACGAGCTGGCGAAGCCCGGCGCCCGTTGAACGCGCCCAGCCGCAGCAGGATTCCGCCGTGCCGAAGACGCAGACGATCGAGATGGAGGCCAATGGCCTTGGCTTTACGCCCAGCCGCTTCACGCTGCTGCGCGGCGTTCCGGTCAAATGGGTGATCAACGCGACGCAAGTGACGACCTGCAATAATCGTATCCTGGTTCCCTCCTTGAAGCTCGAATTCGACGTCAAGCCGGGACGGCAGACGATTGAATTCACGCCGGAAAAGACGGGCGTCATTCCTTGGAGCTGCTGGATGGGCATGTTGCGCGGGGAGTTCGTCGTCGTCGACGCAAAGCCGGACGCGCTATCCGCCCCTGTCGCCTCCGCCGATCAGGGCGCGCCTCAGGCGACGCAAAGCCCGCCAGCGGCGGCCGCCGTGCAGAAGACCTATAGGGCGCGACGCGGCGACACGCTGCGTTCGATCGCGAAGCGACTCTATGGCGATGAAAAACGCTGGCGCGACATCGCCGCCGCCAATCCGGCGCTCAATCGTAAAAAGTTGCGGCAGGGCCAAATCATCGCTCTGCCCGCCGACGCGCGGCCGTGACGATTCGTCCCGCGCGCGGCGGCGCCTGGCGCGCTACGCTCGTCGTCGTCACATGAAGGGGGAGGCCAGAATGGGAAGATTTTTCTTCGCCGCGGCATGCGGGCTCTCGTTGTTCGCCGCCGCCGCCGCGATTGCGGGCGACGATACCGACGATCACAGCGCGCATATGAAGCAGATGAACATGGAGCATATGAAAATGTCGCCGAAGATGAGCGACACGCGCCAGGAGGTCGACCTTCCGGCGCCGATGCGGGCGCATATGCTCGCCAATATGCGCGGACATGCGGAGGCGGTCGCCGCGATTCTCGCGGCCCTGGGCAAGGGCGACGGCGCGGCCGCCGCGAAAATCGCCGACGCGCGTCTCGGCATGGCGTCTCCCGGCGCTGCGGCGTGCAAGCCGAACGCCAAGAGCGGCGAACTCGGCGATATGCCGGCGATGATGGCGCATCACATGCCCGACGAGATGCGCGCCCTCGGTCTGACGATGCATGAGCAGGCGAGCAAATTCGCGCAGGAGGCCGCCAAGTTCGGGCCCGGCGGCGACATGCGTCCTGCGCTTGCCGAAATGTCCCAAGTCGTGCAAGCCTGCAACGCCTGCCACGCCGCCTATCGCCTCGATTAGGGCGCGCGGCGCTGGAGCGCGCTCGCGAAAAAGTGGACGCCGGTTTTCGCGCAAAGCGCGCTCTACATTTATGTGAACGATCACGTCATCTGGATTTGGGCGATCCAGCGTGATGCAGGAGCCGACGGTGCGCATCGCGACTTGGAACGTCAATTCCGTCAGGCAGCGCCTTGCGCCGCTTCTCGCCTTTCTACGCGAGGCCGCGCCGGACGCGCTCTGCCTGCAGGAAACGAAGTGCGAGGATCACGTTTTTCCGCGCCTCGAAATCGAAGACGTAGGATATAACGTCGCTGTCCACGGGCAGAAGGGATTCAACGGCGTCGCGATCCTTTCCAAATCGCCGCTTCAGGACGTCACGCCCGGTCTGCCGGGCTTCGACGGCGAGGCACAGTCGCGCTACATCGAAGCGGTCGTCGAAGACGGCGCCGGCGGCGTCATGCGAATCGCCTCGATCTATGCGCCGAACGGCAATCCGCCGCACACGCAGAAATATCTCTACAAACTCGCCTTCATGGAGACGCTGACGCGCCACGCGGAGGCGCTGCTTGGGCTCGAAGAGCCGACGGTTCTCGCCGGCGACTACAATGTCATTCCGGAGGCGCGCGACGTCTATGAGGCGTCGGCCTGGATTGGCGACGCATTATTCCTGCCGCAGACGCGGGCCGCCTATCAGCGCCTGATCAATCTCGGCTATGCGGACGCTCTTCGAGCCACGTCGGATGAAGGCGGGCTCTATACGTTCTGGGACTATCAGGCTGGCGCCTGGCAGAAGAACAAGGGGCTTCGCATCGACCATCTTCTGCTCTCGCCGCAAGCGTCTGATCGGCTGGCGCGGGTGGAGATCGTCAAATCGATGCGGGCCGGCGAAAAACCTTCCGATCACGTCGCGATCTACGCCGATTTCGCCGCGTGATCGAGTAGCCCGAGCGCGCCGCCGCTGCGCCAGAGCACATAAAGCGCCACAGCGAAGATCACCGTCGCAAAGACGGCGCTCAGCGCCCCGCGCATCTTCGACAGATGTCGCGCCGCCGCGGCGCCGATCAGCCCGCCAAACGCGCCGCCGAGCACGAGCGTCGCGGCAAGCTCCCAGTCGACGAGGTCCGAAAAGGCGTAGTTGGCCGCCGTCGTCACCGCGAAGGCGGCGACGGCGACGAGCGACGAACCGATGGCGTTCAGGATCGGCATGTCGGACGCAAACATCAGCCCCGGCACGATAAGGAAGCCGCCGCCGATGCCGAAGAAGCCCGAAAGCGCGCCGGCCGTAAGGCCGGCGCCGACGAGCCGCGGGAAATTCTCGCGGTTGAGCCTGACGCCTGGATAGCCCAGCGCACCCCGGCGCCGGAGCATCAGATAGGATACGACGACCATCAGCAGCGCGAACAGCGCCAGCAGCTTCTCGCCGTCGATGATCTTGCCGAGCGTCGATCCGCCGAATGCGCCAGCGACCCCGAACACCGCGAAGACGGAGGCGCAGCGCCATTTGATGGTCCGTGCGCGCGCATGATTGGCGAGACTCATCAGCGCATTGACCGCGACCGCCGCGGCGCTTGAGCCGATCGCGACATGCGGATTGGGCACGCCGACGAGATAGACGAGAAGCGGCACGGCCAGCACCGAGCCGCCGCCGCCGACGAGACTCAAGGTGAAGCCGACGAGTCCGCCGGAAATCAGACCCAGCACGGCGTCCAGAGGAAGAGCCGTCAGCATGTCGCTCCTCGCGCGTATAATATTAGCTATTGCTTATTTAGCTATAACGCATATATCTGACGGCGCAAGCAGGAAAAGGCGAAAGCACGAAGGAAGAGAAGTGCTTGAGCGCTGCAAGAAGGAGAGATCGATGCCGCAGGCGCCGTCCGTCAGGGCCTTCTTTGACGAGCCCACCAACACGATCAGCTATATCGTCAGCGACCCCGTCACGAAGCGGGCGGCGATCGTCGATCCCGTGCTCGATTATGACCCGGCGAGCGGCGTCGCCGATTCGCATTCCATCGACGCCATCCTCGCCGAGGCGGCGCGGGAAGGATTAACGATCGATTGGGTTCTCGAAACTCATGCGCATGCCGATCATCTCTCCGCGGCCCAGATCGTCAAGGCGGCGACGGGCGCGAAGATCGGGATCGGCGAACATATCGACAAGGTCCAAGCGATCTTCAAGCCGGTGTTCGGGGCTGAGGACGTCAAGGCTGACGGCGGCTGCTTCGACCACCTGTTCAAGGACGGCGAGCGGTTCAGAATCGGCGAACTCGATGGCGAAACGATCTACACGCCCGGTCACACGCCGGCCGACGTCGCCTATAAGATCGGCGACGCGGTGTTTGTCGGCGACACGCTGTTCATGCCCGATTATGGGACGGCGCGCGCGGATTTCCCGGGCGGCGACGCGCATGCGCTTTACCAGTCGATCCGCCGCATTCTTTCGCTGCCCCCGCAGACGCGGCTCTTCATGTGTCACGACTACAAGGCGCCGGGACGAGAATCCTACGCCTGGGAGACGACGGTCGCCGAGCAGCGCGCCAAGAACGTGCAGATCAAGGACGGCGTCAGCGAGGAGGACTTCGTGGCCGGGCGACGGAAGCGGGATCAGGAGCTTGCCGCGCCGCGGCTGCTGCTGCCGTCGATTCAGGTGAACATTCGCGCCGGCAAGTTTCCGCCGCCGCGCGGGGATGGCGCGCGCTTCCTGAGCATTCCGGTGAAGTTCAAAGGCGCTGCGGCCCAAGCCGGCTGAACGTTGAACGTCAGTTGCGTTCGCGCAGATAGCCTTCGAGCATGGTGACGGCCGCGCTACGGTCGGCGTCGCTGGCGGCGTTCAGCGCTTCGGCGTGCAAATCCGCGATCCATTGGTCGCGGCTCGCGCCGCCGGCTGCGTCGCGCGCCAGCGTCAGAAACATGAGTCCGCGCGCGCGTTCGGGTTCGCCGCTCGCTTCGCCGGTGAACATCATCCGGCCGAGCATCGCCTGCGCCTGCGGATGGCCCTTGCGCGCCGCGAGCTCCAGCCAATTCGCGGCCTGGCGGACGTTCTTCTTCACGCCGGTCCCTTCGAGATACATGCGCGCCAGATTGTACTGCGCGTCGGCGTTGCTGAAATACGTCGCCGCATAACGGAACAGATCAAACGCGCGATCGAGATCGGGCTTGATCTTTGCGCCTGGAACGCCGTCACGCAGATAAACGCCCACGGCGACGAAGGCGCTTGCCGCCATCGACCGTTCGCGCGGGTCCGGCTCGTCGTCGGCGTAGTGGTCGACGATTTGCGCGAAATATTCATAGGCCTTGGCGTCGTCGCGAACGACGCCGTCGCCTTCGGCGTACATGCGGCCAAGCTTCCATTTGGCTAGCGGCTCGCCGCCCTCGGCGGCGTAGCGCAGCGCGGCGATGGAGGTCGCGGCGTCGCCGGCATGGTAGCTTTCGAGTCCGGCGCGCAGCGCAGCGCGCGGATCCTTGAACATCGGCAAAGGCTGCGAATCGGCTCTGGCGTCCGTTCGAGGCGCGTCCAGAGCGGGCGCCGGCGCGACAAAAGCCGTCAGCAGCATGCCAAGGCTCGTCGCGAAAAGGCACAGCGGCAATGCCGCGCGCTTTTTGCGCCTAGAGGCTGAAATCACGCCCGTATGAACGCTTCCGACCATAATGTTCCGACTTTCCTCACCCCAGAAGACGCCCGACGTCTTTAAGGCCATACGCCAGCCGTCACCGCTGATCAGCGAGAAGGAAAGAAGGAACCTGCGGCCGAAAAGGAAATCTTTCGGCGCCTGTCTCCGCATCTCGAATGAGCTTGTGACCCGATCACCTTAGCTCAGCTTTTGTGTCTGAAAAGGGGCTGGCGCAGCGACAATCGTGAGCAAAATGCTAATCCGCCATACTGTTGCAATCAGATCACATGACTGTTGCAAAAATGCAGCAGCGCCTCGAGGCGGCGCGTCGTCCTGACGCAAGCTCGCAGCGGCGGCGCCGATACCCAGCGGGCCGCGCTTGTGCTTTCATATGAAGCGAATCGACGGCTCCCCGCTCAAGGAAACCACATGCAGCTTCGACGCCTTTTGCTCGCTACGGCCCTCGTCGGCGGGAGCGCCGCTTTCGCAACCTTGGCGCTTGCGGCGGGCGACGCCCAGCGCGGCGCGACCGTCGCGAAGCGCTGGTGCGCGTCCTGCCATGTGGTGACGTCGGATCAGACCAGCGCCTCGGCCGACGCGCCGTCCTTCTTCGATATCGCCCAGCGCCGAACCGACAGGAAGAAGCTCGGCCATTTCCTGATGGATCCGCATCCGCCGATGCCCGACATGCATCTCTCGCGCAGGGAGATCGATGACATCGTCTCCTATATCCGCAGCCTCGACCCGCGCCCGCAGCCGCCGTCCGAGCCCGATGGCAAGGACAAGGAGCTTCCCAAGAACGGGTAAGCGTCTTGCCTCGCTTTACGTCGCGCGGCGTCCGCGTTAGAGCGGGGCTCGCAAAAAAGAAGCCGGCTCTTCGCGTAAAGCGCGCGCTAGAACTTTGAGATCGATCACGTTACTGCATTGGGCGATTTCGCCCAAATGCAGCGTGATCTAGAGCGGGCAATGGCCTACATCGTCAAGGAAGCCTTCAAGACCCTGCAGGGCGAAGGCGTTAACGCGGGCCGCGCCGCGGTCTTCTGCCGTTTCGCCGGCTGCAATCTGTGGAGCGGGCGCGAAGCGGATCGCGCCGGCGCGCAATGCCAGTTTTGCGATACCGACTTCGTCGGCTTCGAGGGCGAGGGCGGGGGAAAGTTCCCGGACGCCGCGGCGCTTGCCGGCCATTTGGCGGGGCTGTGGGGGGAGGGCCGCGAGCGGCGCTTCACGGTGCTGACCGGCGGCGAGCCGATGCTGCAGATCGACGAGGCTTTGGTCGCGGCGCTGCATGGGCAGGGTTTTGAGATCGCGATCGAGACGAACGGCACGCTGCCCGTCCTCCCGGAGATCGACTGGATCTGCGTGTCGCCCAAGGCCGGCGCGTCGCTGGTCCAGACGCGCGGCGCGGAATTGAAGCTGGTCTTCCCGCAGCAAGGGGTCGACCCCGCCGCCTATGAGCGCCTCGACTTCGAGCATTTTCTGCTGCAGCCCATGGACGGGCCGGACGTTTCGCGCAATACGGATGCCGCGGTCAGCTACTGCCTTACGCATCCGCGCTGGCGTCTATCCGTGCAAACCCACAAGGCCATCGGGGTGAAGTGAGAAGTGTCGACGTTCGAAGTCTTCCGCGAATTCTATTTCGAGGCGGCGCACGCGCTTTACGACCCCGAAGCGCCGGAGGGCGGCAAATACCGCAATCTGCACGGCCATTCCTTTCGCGTGCGCGTCACCCTGCGGGGCGAGCCCACGCTCGAGGAGCAATGGGTGATGGACCTCGGCAAGCTTGGCCGCAGGCTCGCCGAGCTGCGCGAACGTCTCGATCATTCCTTTCTCAACGATCTCGAAGGGCTTGGAAAGCCGACGCTGGAAAATCTCTGCGCCTATGTCTGGCGCGACCTCGCGCCCGACCTGCCAGGCCTCGCCGAGGTCGGAATCTTTCGCGACAGCTGTTTCGAGGGCTGCGTCTATAGAGGGGACTGACGGCCAATCTCCCGCCCGCGGGCGAGGTTGCGGCCCGTCTGCGGCGCATCGCCGCTATTGCGCGAGGGCGACGCGGTCTCTACGGTTGAGCGCTCGTTTTGAGCAAAACGCCCACCAGAGCGGCGACGTCAACGGTCCGCAACCAAGAGTGGGGAGCGAGGGAACCCTGAGGACATGGCGAACAATAAGGTCATTACCGCCGACGAGGCGATTGCGCTCATTCGCGACAATGACGTCGTAACCACCACCGGCTTCGTCCAGAGCTGCATTCCGGAAGCCCTGCACGCCGCTTTGGAGAAGCGCTTCGTCGAGAGCCAACATCCGCGCGACCTCACGCTGATCATGACGGCCGGCGCCGGCGACTCCAAGGGTCTCGGCACGGGACGTTTCCATCATGAAGGTCTGCTGCGCCGGGTGATCGCCGCCAATTTCGGCCGCATGCCGAAGGTCGCCCAGGCGGCGCAGGAGAACAAGATCTGCGGCTATAATCTCCCGCAGGGCGTCATTTCGCAGCTCTACCGCGCCTGCGCCGCCGGCCAGCCGGGCCTCTTCTCCAAAGTCGGCCTCTACACCTATGTCGATCCGCGCTTTGGCGGCGGCAAGGTGAACGACCGCACCAAAGAGGACATGGTCAAATACCATAACATCCAAGGCGAAGAGTGGCTGTTCTATATCGCCACCAAGATCGACGTCGCCTTCATTCGCGGCACCTCGGCCGACCCTTCCGGCAATATTTCGATGGAGCGCGAAGCGCTCGTGCTCGACAATCTCGCGCAGGCGATGGCCGCCCATAACAATGGCGGGCTCGTCATCGCCCAGGTCGAGCGCATCGTCGAACAGGGGTCGATCAAACCGAAGGACGTGCATGTGCCCGGCATTCTGGTCTCGGCGGTCGTCATCGCCGATCCGCCGGAAATGCACCGGATGAACTATGGCGTGATCCATAATCCGGCGCTTTCCGGCGAAATCCGCGTGCCGGTCGAGAAATTCGCCAAAATGCCGCTCGACGAGCGCAAGGTCATCGCCCGGCGCGCCAGCTTCGAGCTGCCGCCGAACGGCGTCGTCAATCTTGGCGTCGGCGCGCCGGAAGGCATCGCCGCCGTCGCCAACGAAGAAAAGATGACGCCCTACATCACGCTGACGACGGAAGCCGGCGCGATTGGCGGCGTGCTCGCCGCCGGCTCGAGCTTCGGCGCCGCGACCAACGCCGACGCGATCATCCAGCAGAACCAGCAGTTCGACTTCTATGACGGCGGCGGTCTCGACATGACCTGCCTCGGCATGGCCGAGTGCGACCTGCAGGGCAATGTCAACACGTCGAAATTCGGCGGACGCCTCAACGGCTGCGGCGGCTTCATCAACATCAGCCAGAACGCGCGACTCGTCGTTTACGCCGGCACCTTCACCAATGGCGGGCTGCGCGTCGAGATCGCCGACGGCAAGGTGAACATCCTGCAGGAAGGCAGGAACAAGAAGTTCCTCAACGCCGTCGAGCAGATCACCTTCTCCGGCAAATTCGCGCAAAAGCGCAAGCAGCCGGTCTATTACGTGACCGAGCGCTGCGTGTTCAAACTCGTCGACAAGGGGCTTGAACTGATCGAGGTCGCGCCGGGGATCGATATCGACAAGGACATCCTGGCGCATATGGATTTCAAGCCGATCGTCGAACATCCGGAATTGATGGACAAGCGCATCTTCATCGACGAGCCGATGGGGCTGCTCAATGACCTCATCAATCTCAACATGTCGGATCGCGTCACTTACGACGCCGACCGCAACATCCTCTTCGTCAATCTCGAGGGCTGGCACGCGCGCACCAAGAAGGACATCGACGATCTGCGCAAGACTTTGATCCAGGCGTCCGAAAAGGTCGGCAAGCGCGTCAACTCCGTCGTCAATCACGACGGCTGGAAGATCAATGAGGCGCTTTACGACGATTACGCCGAAATGATCGATGATATGAGCCAGCATTATTATCTGACGACGACCCGCTATGCGACGAGCGCCTTCGCGCGCCTGAAGATGAAGGAGGCGCTGTCCAAGCGCGGTCTGCAGCCGCATGTGTTCGAGCGGCGCGAGGCTGCCGAGAGCTTCCTCGAAGTCGTCGGCAAGGAAGAAGAAAAGGCGCCGGCCTAGAGCGCTTCCCGATCGCCTGGATTCATGTGATCGACAGAGAATCGCTCAAAATCAAAACGTTGGAGCAGGTTCGCATCGAAAAAGTCTGTCAACTTTTTCGGAACCGGCTCTGAGCCGGCCAGTTTCTGACTTTAGCTGCTGAAAAATAAACAGGCCCCGTGGCGTAAGCTCACGGGGCCCTTTGCTTCGCTTGGAAGCTAGTCTGGATTGTCCAGTCCATGATCGGGCGCCCGATGCTTGGCCTTTGCGTGCGGCCGCCCGCAAGATTGTCGATGTGTCTCAGAGGATGGACGGATCAAGCAGCTGCTCCTGATCGCCCAGTGACCGGAACCAAACGCCGGTCAATTGGTCTGACCCGGTGGCGTCATGCTCCTCTCGCAACGCTGTTGCTCGGTTCGGCCCATCAACAGGGGATTTCTGGGCCTATCCTGGATCGCGTTCGCATCGAGGTCCCGCCCGAGCGAGCCTGCCGATCATGCTGTCGGATCGACAGGTGCGATACAACAAAAGATGAACCTGGTTTGGGATTCGGTCAAGAACATTCCGTCGTCCAAAACGGCGAGCGTGGTTGCGTCCGACAAATTTGACGTATATAGATATCTTTATGTCTAACGTAGAACTCATGAAGTCCGTCGCCAAATTGGCCCTCGACCCGACGCTCGCGGCGCTGAACGCCGCCGGAGAGGAGACGCGCCTGCGTCTTCTGGCGTTGCTCGCCCAGTCGGAGCTGACGGTGAGCGAGGTCGTGGCGATCCTGGGCCAGTCCCAGCCGCGCGTCTCGCGCCATCTCAAGCTCCTCGTCGAAGCGGGCCTCGTCGAGCGTCGCCGCGAAGGCGCCTGGGCCTTTTTCCGTCTGTCGCCGGCCGGCCCGGCGGGCGCCCTCGCGCGCGCCATCGTCGGATGGCTCGAGGCTGACGACGCGCTTCTTGCCGGCGATCGCGCGAGACTCGCCCAGGTGCGTCAGGCGCGCGCCGAAAACGCCGCGCGCTATTTCGCCGCGCATGCCGAGGAGTGGGACCGCATTCGCGCGCTGCACGTCCCCGAGGAGAGCGTCGAGGAGGCGATGCGCGAGGTCGTGGGCGAGAGACCGGTGCGCAATCTGCTCGATCTCGGGGCCGGCGCCGGACGGATGCTGGAGCTTTTCGCGCCCCAGGCGGAGCGCGCCGTCGGCGTCGATCTTTCCTCCGCCATGCTCGGCGTCGCGCGCGGCCGTCTCGAAGAGACCGGCTTCGATAATGTGCAGCTGCGCCAGGGCGACATCTACGCGCTGCCGATCGAGCGCAACTCCATCGACCTCGCGATCATGCATCAGGTTCTGCACTTTCTGGACGATCCGGGCCGCGCCCTGCGCGAGGCGGCGCGGGTGCTCGCGCCCGGCGGCCGGCTGCTCGTCGTCGACTTCGCGCCGCATCAGGAAGAGACGCTGCGCGACACGCACGCGCATCGCCGCCTCGGCTTTTCCGACGCTGAAATCACGGGACTGCTCGCGCAGGCGGGCCTCGACATTGTTCAGCGCCGGCAACTGGCGCCCGACCCTAGCGAAGGCGCAAAGCTCACCGTCTCCTTGTGGCTGGCGCGCGATCCGCGCGTCATCGCCGATCCCATTCCCACAGCATCTTATGAGACAGCCTGATGTTTAACGCTCTTCATCCCACGGCGTCGCCCAACCAATTTGCGATCTCCTATGAATTCTTTCCGCCCAAGACGCCGGAGATGGAGACGCAACTCTGGCAGACGATCAATCGGCTGGCGGCGCTCAAACCGCATTTCGTCTCCGTCACCTATGGCGCCGGCGGCACCACCCGCGAGCGCACCCATTCGATCGTCGCGCGCATCGTGCGCGAGACCGAAATGAAGCCCGCCGCGCATCTCACCTGCGTCTCCGCCGCGCGCGAAGACGTCGACGCGATCCTGCGCGACTATTGGGACGCCGGCGTTCGCCATATCGTGGCGCTGCGCGGCGATCCGCCGACAGGCGTCGGCTCGCATTTTGAGGCGCATCCGAGAGGCTACGCCAATTCGACCGATCTCGTGCGCGGCATTCGCCGCATCGGCGATTTTGAGATTTCCGTGTCGACCTATCCCGAAGGCCATCCGGAAAGCGCCTCGATCGAACAGGATCTCGACGCGCTTCAGGCGAAGGTGGACGCGGGCGCGACGCGCGCCATCACGCAGTTCTTCTTCGACAATGACGTCTACTTCAAATTTCTCGACAAGGCGCGCGGGCGCGGAATAACGATTCCAATCGTTCCCGGCATCATGCCGATCCGCAATTTCAAACAGGTCGCGGGTTTTGCGCAAAAGGCCGGAGCGAGCGTGCCGCGCTGGCTCGCCGAGCGCTTCGACGGACTGGACGAGGACCCGGAGACGCGCGCGCTTATCGCCGCCACGACGGCCGTCGAGCAGGTGATGAGCCTGGCGCGCGCCGGCGTCAATGAATTCCACTTCTACACCAATAATCGCGCCGACCTGGTCTTCGCCATTTGCCATTTGCTTGGCGTGCGTCCCGTTCGTGAAAGGGCCATCGCATGATTTTCGACAAAGCTTACGGCCCAAAAATTCTCCAGACTTTGGAAGAGGCCGCGTCGCGCCGCATTCTCATTCTCGACGGCGCCATGGGCACGATGATCCAGCGCCACAAATTCGAGGAAGCGGATTTCCGCGGCGCGCGCTTCGCGGATCACGCCAAGGACCTGCGCGGCAACAACGACCTGCTGACGCTGACGCAGCCGGACGCGATCAAGGCGATCCATGTCGCCTATCTCGACGCCGGCGCCGACATCATCGAGACCAACACGTTTTCGTCGACGACCATCGCTCAGGCCGATTACGGGCTGGAACATCTCGCTTTCGAGCTCAATTGCGCGGGCGCGCGGCTGGCGCGCGCAGCCGCCGACGAAGTCGCGGCGAAGACCGGCGTGCGCCGTTTCGTCGCCGGTTCGCTTGGCCCGACCAATCGCACCGCGTCGATCTCGCCCGACGTGTCGAACCCAGGCTTTCGCGCCGTCACCTTCGACGAATTGCGCGCCGCCTATAAGGAAGCGGCGCTCGGCCTCATCGAAGGCGGCGCCGACATTCTGCTCGTCGAAACCGTCTTCGACACGCTGAACGCCAAGGCGGCGCTCTATGCGCTCGAAGACGCGTTCGACGAGGTTGGAACGCGTTTTCCGATCATGATTTCAGGCACGATCACCGATCTTTCGGGTAGAACGCTCTCCGGCCAGACGGCGGTCGCCTTCTGGAATTCGCTCGCCCACGCCAAGCCGTTTTCGATCGGCTTCAACTGCGCGCTCGGGGCCCGCGAGATGCGTCAGCACATCGCCGAGATCGGCCGCGTCGCCGACACGCGCGTCTGCGCCTTCCCCAACGCCGGCCTCCCCAATGAATTCGGGCTCTATGACGAAAGCCCCGAATATATGGCGGAGCTCGTCGGCGAATTCGCGACCGCCGGTCTCGTCAATGTGCTTGGCGGCTGCTGCGGCACGACGCCGGACCATATCGCGGCGATCGCCGGCGCGGTGAAAGGCGTCGCGCCGCGCGCGATTCCGACGATCGAGCCGATGCTGCGGCTTTCCGGATTGGAGCCCTTCGCGCTGACCAAGGACATTCCCTTCGTCAATGTCGGCGAGCGCACCAATGTCACGGGGTCGGCGAAGTTTCGCAAGCTCATCACCAATGGCGACTATGCCGCGGCGCTGGACGTCGCGCGCGATCAGGTGGCGAACGGCGCGCAGGTCATCGACGTCAATATGGACGAAGGCCTGCTCGATTCCGAACGCGCCATGGTGGAATTCCTCAACCTCGTCGCCGCCGAGCCCGACATCGCCCGCGTGCCGGTGATGGTCGACTCCTCCAAATTCGCCGTGATTGAAGCCGGCCTGAAATGTCTGCAGGGCAAGGGGATCGTCAATTCGATTTCGATGAAGGAGGGCGAAGAGAAATTCATCGCCGACGCGCAAAGGGTGCGCCGTTATGGCGCCGCCGTCGTCGTGATGGCCTTCGATGAACAGGGCCAGGCCGACACGCTCAAGCGCAAGACCGAGATATGTACGCGGGCCTATAAAATCCTGACCGAGATCGTCGGTTTTCCGCCCCAGGACATCATCTTCGATCCTAATATTTTTGCGGTCGCGACCGGCATCGAGGAGCATGAAAACTACGGCGTCGATTTCATCGAAGCCGCGCGGGTCATCAAGCGCGATCTGCCGCATGCGCATGTGTCTGGAGGCGTGTCGAACCTGTCCTTCTCGTTCCGCGGCAACGAACCCGTGCGCGAAGCGATGCATTCGGTGTTCCTCTATCACGCCATTCAGGCGGGGATGGACATGGGCATCGTCAACGCCGGTCAGCTTGCGGTCTATGGCGAGATTGATCCCGAGCTGCGCGAATTATGCGAAGACGTGGTCTTGAACCGCCGCAAGGAGTCCACCGAGCGCCTCGTCGAACTCGCCGAGAAATTCAAGGGCGCGGCTGGCAAAACTCAGGAAAAGGACGCCGCCTGGCGCGACAACACCGTCGAGAAGCGTCTCGAATATGCGCTGGTCAACGGCGTCACCGATTACGTCGAAACGGATGTGGAGGAAGCGCGTCAGCGCTCCACGCGCCCGCTCGACGTGATCGAAGGCCCGCTGATGACGGGCATGAATGTCGTCGGCGATCTCTTTGGCGCGGGCAAGATGTTCCTGCCTCAGGTGGTCAAATCGGCGCGCGTGATGAAACAGGCGGTGGCCTATCTCATGCCCTTCATGGAGGCCGACAAGAGCGAACGCTCCACCGCCGGCAAAATCCTGCTGGCGACGGTGAAGGGCGACGTTCACGACATCGGCAAGAATATCGTCGGCGTCGTGCTCGGCTGCAACAATTTCGAGGTGATCGACCTTGGCGTCATGACGCCCTGCGCGAAGATTCTCGAAGTCGCCAAGAAGGAAAAGGTCGATCTCATCGGTCTTTCCGGGCTCATCACGCCCTCGCTCGATGAGATGTGCTTCGTCGCCTCCGAACTCGAGCGGGAAGGTCTCGAAACGCCGCTGCTTATCGGCGGCGCGACGACGAGCCGCGTGCATACGGCGGTGAAGATCAGTCCCAATTATCGTCGCGGCCAGGCCGTCTATGTCACCGACGCCAGCCGCGCCGTTGGCGTCGCGCAGGCGCTCGTCTCCGAAAAGACCCGCCCTGACTATGTCGCTCAGACGCGCGCCGAATATGAGCGCCTCGCGGAGGCGCACGCCCGCGCGCAGGCCGACAAGCTGCGGACGCCGCTCGCGCAGGCGCGCGCCAACGCTTATAAGATCGACTGGGCGGCCTATGAGCCGCCGAAGCCTTCTTTCAGCGGCGCGCGGGCCTTTGCGAGCTATGACGTCGGCGAGCTTGTTCCCTACATCGACTGGACGCCGTTCTTCCAGACCTGGGAATTCAAGGGCCGCTATCCGTCGCTGCTCGACGATCCCGAGCGCGGCGAGGCGGCGCGCACGCTGTACGACGACGCCCGCGCCATGCTGAAGCGGATTGTCGAAGAGCGCTGGTTCACGCCGAAAGCCGTCATCGGCTTCTGGCCGGCGAATTCCATCGGCGACGACATCGCGCTCTACAACGGCGAGTCGCGCAATGAAAAGATCGCGACGCTGCACACCCTGCGCCAGCAATTGCAAAAGCGCGACGGCAAGGCCAATCTCGCGCTCGCCGATTTCATCGCACCCAAGGAAAGCGGCAAGGCGGACTATATCGGCGCCTTCGTCGTCACCGCCGGCGCGGAAGAAGAAAAGATCGCGGCGCGCTACGCCCGCGCCAATGACGACTATGGCTCGATCATGGTCAAGGCGCTCGCCGACCGCATCGCCGAAGCTTTCGCCGAACGCATGCATGAGCGCGTGCGCAGGGAATTTTGGGGCTATGCGCATGAAGAGAATTTCGCGCCCGAAGCGCTGCACGCCGAGCCTTACGCCGGCATTCGTCCGGCGCCCGGCTATCCGGCGCAGCCGGATCACACCGAAAAGGCGACGATCTTCGATCTGCTCAATGTCGAAAAGCGCACCGGCGTGAAGTTGACCGAAAGTTTCGCCATGACGCCGGCCGCTTCCGTCAGCGGACTCTATTTTGCGCATCCGAGCGCGCATTATTTCGGCGTCGCCAAGATCGAGCGCGATCAGATCGAGGATTACGCCCGCCGCAAGGGCATGGAGGCGCGCGAGGTCGAACGCTGGCTCGCGCCGATCTTGAACTACGCGCCCGTCGCCGCGGAAGCGGCGGAGTGATATCGAATCGATCGGCTTGTCATATGTGGACGGCCCCGCTTGGCAAGCGGTTTTTTGTCGGCGCGGTGAACCTGGTGGCGGGTTTCGGTCATATGTCCGGCCTTTTGGCGCGGCGCGTATGTCCGCTGGCCCTGATGAAGTTCGACTGCGAAGGCTCCTGATCATTCCCGCGAGCTTTGTGCACGTGACACGTAGCGGAGTGTCCTTCGTCGTCGTTTCCGACCCTGTCGTTCATCACGTCGATGTTTCGCCCTCGCCAAACTGGATGGTTCGAACGGTTACGCCATCGAGGGCTTCCCTGCGCGCGCCATGATCTGGGTTCGGAAGGCCTCGCCGGTCGTCATCATGGCCCAGATGATCCGCGCCAGCTTGTTGGCGAGCGCGAGGCTCACGAGCCGCGCCGGCTTCCTGGCCAGGAGGGCGACGAGCCAATCGCGCAGAACGCCGTTGCGTTTGCCGGCCACGCGCAACAGCGAGGTCGCGCCGAGCGTCAGCAGCTTGCGCAGATAGCGGTTGCCCTGCTTGGTGATGGCGCCGAGCTTTTCCTTGCCGCCGCTGGAGTTTTGCCTGGGCGTGAGGCCGAGCCAGGCGGCAAAGTCGCGCGCGGATTTGAAGACGCTGGGGTCCGGGACGCTGGCGACGATCGCCGTGGCGACGATCTTGCCGACGCCGGGGACGCCGGCGAGCAATTTGCTGATCTCGCTTTGCGCATGGACGTTGGCGATCTCTTTATCGAGCGCGACGATCGCGGCGCTGATCGCCTCCAGCTGCTGGACGAAAATCTTTACGGTCGCCTTGGCGATTTCTGGAAGCGTCGCGTCATTCTTGGCTTTTTCCAGCAGTTCGCCCGCATGGCCGACGCCCTTGGCGGCGACGACGCCAAACTCCGCGAGATGTCCGCGCAGCGCATTGACGCTCATGGTGCGCTGCTTGACCAGAAGCTCGCGCGTCTTGTGCAGCATCAAGCTCGCCTGGTTCTCGGCGCTTTTGATCGGCACGAAGCGCATGTCTGGCCGCGACACGGCCTCGCACACCGCCGCGGCGTCGACCGCGTCGTTCTTGCCGCGCTTGACATAGGGCTTGACGTAAATCGGCGGGATCAGGCGCACGTCATGGCCCATGGCGCGCAGTTCGCGTCCCCAATAATGCGCCGAGCCGCAGGCTTCCATGCCGATCAGGCAGGGCCCCGCCTCGGCGAAAAAAGCAAGAAAACCATCCCGCCGCAGCTTGCGCGTGACGGCCCGCCCATCCTCGCTCACCAGCGCGTGAACTTGAAAATACCGCTTGCCCAAATCAATCCCGATTCTGATAAACTTCTTCATGGACGGCCTCCCTCTCTGTGGCGCTCCGGCGACCACGTCTTGGCACTTTAGATGCCGTTGAGGCGGGGCCGTCCACCCCATCATTCCCGGCGGACCGGAGGTCCGACCGGGAATCCAGAGCCAGTTCAAGAATGCTGGTCTTGCTCTCGATTCCCGATCGCGCGCGCTGCGCGTCGGGAATGACAGCGGCGTTGATCAACGGATTTGGTCATGCCGGAGGCGTCGGGCGATCCTTACGATCTTAATCGCTTCGTTGAAGCGCAGGACTTGATCTATGCGCGAGCTGCGGCGGAACTCGCCGCCGGATGCAAGCGCAGTCATTGGATGTGGTTCGTCTTTCCGCAGATCGAAGGTCTCGGAAAGAGCGAGACAGCGCAGCGCTACGCCATCCGCTCGCTCGATGAAGCGCGCGCCTATCTCGATCATCCATTATTGGGCGTGCGGCTCAAGGAATGCATCGGCCTCGTCAATGAAGTCGAAGGCCGTAGCGCGCATGAGATTTTCGGTTCGCCCGATGATTTGAAGTTTCATTCGTCGATGACTCTGTTCGCGGCCGCCGCGCCGCAAGAGCCGCTCTTCGCTGACGCTTTGCGAAAATATTTCGATGGCCGGCGCGATCCCTTGACACTCGCAGCATTAAGCGGTTCGGGTGAGAACCTGTTGAACAGGTGACCGTCATGCTGTCACGTCGATCCGCCCTGCTCGGCGCCTTTTCCTCCTGCGTCGCCTTGCCTCATCGCTTGCGGGCGCAGCCGACTTCGGTCGGCCTGGGGGAAAAAACTGAAGCAGTTACAATCCTGCGCGTCGAGCGGCGCAACATTGAAGTGAACGGAAAAGCGGCGTCGACGCTCGGCATTCGTCAGCCCGACGGCGCGTCGGGCCTCGTGACGGAAGTGGGGCGGCGGTTCCGGGTTCGCGTCGACAATGGACTCGATACGCCGACTCTCATCCACTGGCATGGCATGGCGCCGCCTTGGCGCCAGGATGGCGTTCCGGGCGTTTCCGGGCCTCCGATCTCTCCCGGCGCCAGCGCCGAATACGACTTCCCGCTGCGCTTCGGGGGCACGTTCTGGATGCATTCGCACGAAGGTCTCCAAGAACAATCGCTCCTCGCAGCGCCGCTCATCATTCGCGACGAGCGCAACCCGCCGGGCCAGCAGGAAGCGACGATCATGCTGGCGGATTTCAGCTTCACGCCCGCCGCGCAAATTTACGCGGAGCTGCGGAACAAGCGCGCCATGCCTGGCCTTCAGTCCGAAATGCCGGAAATGGCGAACGCAGGGGAAGTTCTAAGGCCGGACCTGAACGACGTTACGTATGACGCATATCTCGCCAACGATCGTACGCTCGCGGACCCCGAAACAATCCGCGTGGAGCCAGGCGAACTGATTTTGCTGCGCATCATCAACAGTTCGTGCATGAGCGCATATCACGTCGATCTCGGCGCGCTGAGCGGCGATCTTATCGCCGTTGACGGATTCAGCGTGCGCCCAATCACGGGACGGCGCTTTCCGATCGCGGTCGCTCAGCGCCTCGATATCCTCGTCAATGTTCCGCGCGGTCCTGCCGCCTTTCCCGTGCTCGCGATTTTGGAAGGCGAGCGTCGACAGACCGGCGCGATCCTTGTTGCAGGGCGCGCTCCGGTAACCCGCATTCCGGAATTAGCGCCGACGCCATCGCCTGCGCTCACCCTCGACCTGGAAAGTCGGCTGCGCGCCACGAGGCCGCTCGCCAATCGCAAGCCGGACCGCATTCATCACATCGATCTGACCGGCGACATGACCGGATATCACTGGTCGATCAACGGCGTCGCCTGGAACAAGGACGTGCCGCCCCTGCCTGTTGCAGAGGGGGAGCGCGTCGAACTGGTGCTCAAGAACAGGACGCTCATGCCTCACCCGATGCATCTTCACGGGCACCAGTTCCAAGTGGTGGAGATCGACGGCGAGCGGTTTCCCGGCGCGGTGCGCGACACTGTGCTGGTGACGCCCCGGAAGCGCGTCGTCATCGCTTTCGACGCGAATAATCCCGGTTGGTGGGCGTTTCACTGTCATCTCCTTTACCACCAGGCGGCAGGCATGTTCGCCACGGTGCGCTATATATGACGCCGCCGATCCGAGCTAATCGCATCCGCGACGCTCGGCGCATGAATGACCCTCGCAAACTATGGATTCGCGACCCGGCGTGATCCCCCGCCGCCGCTTCACGCCTGTCCAGGGAACGGGGGCGCCGCCGATCCGGCCTCTTCGGGGGACGCTTGTCGGACGGCTTCCGCGCCCACCGCGTCGAGACTGAGGCCAGCCGTCTCAATGCGAAACAGCCAGGTGACGAGCGCGCCCAGAAGCGATGTCCCGACCAGCATGTAAAGCAGCCGCGAGGCGCCGAGATCGGCGAGCAGGATGGGAAACAAGAACGCTGTCAAACAGGCGCCGATCTTTGCGAATGACGCGGCGAAGCCCGCGCCCTTGCCGCGAATGGCGGTTGGAAACACCTCGCCGGCAATCAGATAGGTCTGCGCGTTGGGACCGAGATTGGTCATGAAATTGAACAGCATGAAGCCGACGAAGATGAGCGTCATCCGCGCGCCGCCGTCAACGCCGACCGATTGGGCCGCAATGAACAGGCCGATGGCGCAGCCAATAAAACCCGTGATCTGCAGCGGAATTCGACCAAGTCGGTCAGCCAGCAGCACGGCCGCCAGGACGCCGACCAGCAGCAGGATGTCGATGAACGCCGCGCCTTCTGCAGCGATCAGATCGTTGGAAACGAGATCGGCCACGCTTTGCGCATGCTCGCGCTGGTGTCCAACGGCGGCGGCGAGAATGGTCGGCGTGAAAATGCCGATGCCGTAGGTTCCAAGGTCCTGCAAGAACCAGGGAACGGATGCGAGCACGGTCGCGCGCAGATTTTTGGCGTGGAAAAGAGCGGCGTAGCCTTTCGAACGCCTGGTCTCGTTTCTCTCGGCGGCGGCGGAGAGTCGGACGACGCTCGGATAGCGAGGCTGGCGCTGTAACAGCCGGCCGAGCGTTGTTTCGGCCTCGCGCTTGCGGCCGCGAACGGCGAGCCAGTGCGGGCTTTCGGTGATGAACAATCGTCCGACGATGACCAGCGCCGCCGGGATGATGGCGGTGGCGTACATCCAACGCCAGGATTCCAGATCAGGATAATTGGACAGGATGAGATAGCCAACGGCGGTGCCGATCAGCGCGCCCGTCGCCTGGAATCCGAACGCCGCAAGCACCAGGGCGCCGCGGCTGTGCGTCGGCGTGCTTTCGGAGATAACGAGGTGGGCGGTCGGATAGTCGCATCCGAGTGCGAGCCCCATGCCGAACAGGCACACGAGCAGCCATGGGAAGTTTGGCGTGAAGACGATCGACACCAGAAAGAAGGCGAACAAGATCATTTCGAAGATGAAGAGCGGTTTGCGGCCGAAATGATCGGACAGTCCCCCCAATGCGCTTGCGCCGATCAGAATGCCGAACAATGTCGCCGCGCCGACCGCGCCGTGCTCGGCGGCGCCGAGGTCGAATTCCTTGACGATCAAAGGCAAGGCGACGCCGGTCATGAACACGACCAGCCCCTCGAAAAACTTGCCGGCGACCGACAGCCACCAGATGCGCCACTGCATCTCCGTCAGCCGTGAAGGGGGAGCGACGGTCCCGTCGGCCCATTGGGGTCGTTCGTCGATATAACCCTGGACTGTCGTTTCACGCGCTATTCTATCAGCGCCCGAGTTCAAGACGCTCTGCTCCATGTGCGTCGATCCTTATGCTCGGTCGGCACTATGGGCGTTAGGCCATATCGCTATTGTGACTGCGCTGAGCGTTCGCCCGACGATGAGCGGGACCCCATCCATGCGCTAGCGCGCGCGGAGCGTGATTTCCGGCCGCAAAAGGTTTCGTGTAGACATATTTCCCGCATCAAAATATCTCGCTAACAATATGGGCGTCTCATTCGGGAAATACGCCCGCCGCCTCACCCTTCGTCTCTCCCCGCTTGCGGGAGAGGGAGATAGCCAAAGATCGCGCAATCGTGTCGACTAATCTCATACGCTTCCCCGTCGCCTTCAAGACGCTCCTCATCTGGACCCCAGTCTTCGCCCTCGCGCTGTTCTCGCTCTATACGCTTGCGGTTTCGCGCGGCGAGAACGTCAACGCCATGTGGCTCGTCACGGCGGCGGTCGGGACCTACGCCATTGGCTATCGCTTCTATTCGCGCTTCATCGCCGAGCGGGTGCTGGGGCTCGACGCGCGCCGCCGCACCCCCGCGCTGCGCCGCAATGACGGGCTCGATTATGTGCCGACCGACAAATTTGTGCTGTTCGGCCATCATTTCGCGGCCATCGCCGGCGCCGGACCGCTCGTCGGCCCCGTGCTCGCGGCGCAAATGGGCTATCTGCCGGGAACATTGTGGCTCTTGACCGGCGTCATCTTCGCCGGCGCCGTGCAGGATTTTCTCGTCCTGTTCATCTCGACGCGTCGCGACGGCCGCTCGCTCGGCGATCTCATCAAGACCGAGATGGGGCGCGTGCCCGGCGTCATCGCCATGTTCGGCATTCTCACCATCATGATCATCCTGCTGGCGGTGCTGGCGCTCGTCGTCGTCAAGGCGCTCGCCGACAGCCCCTGGGGCGCGTTCACGGTCTTCGCGACGCTGCCGATCGCCGTCTTCATGGGCGTCTATGGCCGCTATCTGCGCCCGGGACGGATCGGCGAAATGTCGGCCATCGGCTTCGTTCTGCTGCTGTTGAGCATCGCCTTCGGCCGCACCGTGTCGGAGAGCGCGCTGCTGGCGCCGCTCTTCTCCTTCAAGGCCGAGACCCTCGCCTTCATGCTGATCGGCTATGGCTTCGTCGCCTCCGTCCTGCCGGTGTGGCTGCTGCTCGCGCCGCGCGACTATCTCTCGACCTTCCTGAAGATCGGCACGATCCTGTCGCTCGCGATCGGCATTTTCATTGTCTGGCCCGATCTCCAGATGCCGGCGATCAGCCGTTTCATCGACGGCACGGGGCCGGTCTTCGCCGGCAGCGTCTTCCCGTTTCTGTTCATCACCATCGCCTGCGGCGCGGTGTCGGGCTTTCACGCGCTCGTATCTTCCGGCACGACGCCGAAGATGATCGCCGACGAGACGCAGACCCGCTTCATCGGCTATGGCGCGATGCTGATGGAATCCTTCGTCGCCGTCATGGCGCTGATCGCCGCGAGCGTGCTGGAGCCCGGCGTCTATTTCGCCATGAACAGCGCGCCGGCGCTGATCGGCGTGACGCCCGACTCGGCCGCGGCGGCGATCTCCTCATGGGGGTTCGCGGTGACGCCGGAGACGCTTTCGGGTGTCGCCGCCGAAGTCGGCGAGAAGACGATTCTGTCGCGCACCGGCGGCGCGCCGACGCTCGCCGTCGGCATGGCGCATATTCTCTCCTCCGCGATCGGCGGCTCGACGGCGAAAGCCTTCTGGTATCATTTCGCGATTCTCTTCGAGGCGCTGTTCATCCTCACCACCATCGACGCGGGGACGCGGGTCGCGCGTTTCATGATCCAGGACCTGTTCGGCGCCTTCTTCCCCGCTTTCGGCAACACCCGCGCCTGGGCGCCGAATCTCGCGGCGACCGCCATCGCGGTGAGCGGCTGGGGCTATTTCCTCTATCAGGGCGTGATCGATCCGCTCGGCGGCATCAATACGCTGTGGCCTTTGTTCGGCATCGCCAATCAGATGCTCGCCGCGATCGCGCTGACGCTGTGCGTCGTCGTGCTCTATCGGATGAAACGCGAGCGCTACGCCTTCGTCGCCATCGCGCCGACGGCGTGGCTCTATATCTGCACGCTGACGGCGGCCTTCGAGAAAATCTTCCATGAGGATCCGCGCATCGGCTTTCTGGCGCATGCGAGAAAATTCGCGGCCGCCGCCGATAAGGATCAGCTGCTGGCGCCGGCGAAGACGCTCGCCGAGATGCAGCGCGTCATCTTCAACGATTATGTCGACGCGACGCTATGCGCGATTTACGTGACGCTGGTTCTGGCGATGCTCGGCTTCGCCATTAGGGCCATTCGCGCCGCGCGCGCCGCTGAGCATGTCACCACGCGGGAGACCGAGGATGAATTGCACGATCTGCAGCCTGCCCGGGCTTGATCTCAATGGCCTCGCGCGCAAGCTCCGCGACGGCGCGAAGCTGATGGTCGGTCAGGGCGATTACGACGCCTATGTCGCGCATGTCCGCGCGCGCCACGATGGCGAGGCGATCATGACGCGCGACGAATTTTTTTGCGCGCGCAAGAATGCGCGTTTCGGCGCTTCGGGCGAACGCGCGTTTCGCTGCTGTTGAACGCGTCGCGAGCCGATTCACGCCGCCGAATCGTCGCACAACAAATCCGCGACGAGGCGGATGTCCTCCGGCGCAAAGGGTTTCTCTATGATTGGACAGCCCGAACGCGCGATGAAGCGATCCGCGCCGGGACCCAAAACGTCGCCGGTGACGAAGGCGATGCGGTTGGTCATATGCGGATGTTCGACGCTGAGCCAATCGTAGAAAGCCGGGCCGTCGCCGTTGGGCATGCGGATGTCGCAGAGAATGAGGTCCGCCGGCCGCGCGGCGATCGCTTGCTTCGCGTGGTCGCCGCTCGTCGCGATCTCGCAGTCGAAGCCGAGCCGTCGCAAAATTTCGCCGAGCAGGCCGGCGATTTCGACTTCGTCGTCGACGATCAGCGCACGCCTCCGCCTGGTCGTCCGCGGCGTCGCCATCGCTGTATTTTCGGCGACGGCGGCGTTTTCGACGCTCAATGCGTCGATGGGCAGCCTGATCGTGAAAACAGCGCCCGCGCCCGGCTGCGGCGGCTCCAGAGTGAGCGAACCCGCGTGCGACTCGATGAGACCGCGCGAAACGGCAAGTCCGATTCCGGTTCCCACTCCCTGGGGCTTGGTCGTGAAGAAAGGATCGAAAATGCGGCTGCGGATCGCCTCGGGAACGCCCGGCCCATTGTCGGAAATGTGGAGATCGAGCGTCTGCGCCGCTCGGTCGGCGCGCGCGACGATCGAGATCCGCCGAGGCGCCGGCTGCGATTCGAGCGCCTGCTTGGCGTTCACCACCAAATTGAGCAGCACCTGATGCAATTGGTCGCTGTCGGCCAAGAGCGGCGGCAGGTCCGCTGGGACGTCCTTGGTCACCTCGATGCCGGCCGTCCGCAGTCCATATGAAAGCAGTTCGAGCACGCGCTCGACGAGATCGGGAATCTCCACCTTGCCGCGTTCCGCCTCGCGCTGACGGGCCATCGCCAGGAAAACCTTGACGATTCGCGCGCAGCGGTTGGCGGCTGTCTCGATTTTCGCGCCGCGTTCCGCAAATTCCTCAAAATGCTTGTCGAAACTCGCATGCGACTGAGCCGCCTCGCGCAGCATGAGCGCCTGTCCGATGACGATGGAGAGCGGATTGTTGAGTTCATGCGCCACGCCGGCGAGGAGCGACCCAAGGGCTGCGAGCTTTTCGTTTTGGTAGAGCGCTTCTCTTTGACCTTCGATTTGCGCCTGCGCTTCTCGCGCTGGACGTAGGTCGCGAAGATGCGCCGTGAAGAGCGCGCCTGGACCCGAACCGACCGCCGTGATCGCCAATTCGACGGGGATGCGCGAACCGTCGGCGCGCATCGCCTCCAATTCGACGCGTCGCCCAATCACGGAGGACGGCCCGCCCGCTCGGAAGCGCTCAAGTCCGCTGTTGTGATGATCGCGCAATTCCACGGGGACGATCAGCTCGGCGACGGTCCTGCCGATCGCATGCTCGCGCGAATAGCCGAATGTCGTCGAAGCCGCGGGGTTGAACTCGACGACGCGGCCTTGCGCGTCGATGACGACGATACAGTCCAGAGCGGAGTCGACCACCGCCGCATGAATCGCCTCCCGCGTCCTGTGCGATTCCAGCAATTCCAGCCGATCGCTTTCGCACTGCTCGGCGTCGGCCAGCGGACGCGCGACGCAGACGACGCCCTGCATGACCCCGCCCGGCGTGAACGGCCTGAGCTCCTCTTCGATCCAACGAGGGGCGCCGTCCGCGTCGTCAACGAAACGGCGCAGGCGTTGCGGCGCGTTCGCCGAAAGATCCTGCATCGCTGCTTTGTAGAGACTGGCCGCCTGGGCGCCTAAAACGTCCTCGACGAACCTCCCGATGACGCATTCCTCCGTCGCGCCGAGCGCTAAAAGAAACTCGCGATTGACGTAGCGATAGCGTAGCTCCACGTCGAGAAAGGCGGCGCGGCCTGGCATCGCGTCGAACAACGCCTGCAGCAGCGCGCCGCCGGTCGCCGGCGCTTGCGTCGCCCCTTGCTGGATATTCATGTCAGGCGCTCTCTCAATTTTATGCGCGCTCCGTGAGCGCCGCGCTGGAGGTCTCGTGCAGCCACAATTGCATCGGCTCGGCGATGTTTTTGAGCGCGTGCCGTCGCGCCACGAAATCCTTGCGAATATTCCCGCGCGTCATTGCGTGCGCCACATCCGAAATCATCACCGCGCCGGCCGGCGCGGCTTCCTGTATGCGCGCGGCGAGCGCCACGACTTCGCCGAAGCGGTCTCCGTTCCGAACGACCACGTCGCCAACCGCCACGCCGATGCGCAACTGCAGCGTTTGCGCATGCCCGTGCGCCATCGCATAGGCGCGGGTTTCCGTCTGGCATTCCACCGCCCATTCGACCGCGTTATGCACGCTGGCGAAATCGATCAGCGCGCCGTCGCCGAGCATCTTGAACAAACTTCCGGAGCGGCGCGGAAGCGATTGCGTGACGACGTCGCGAAAGAACCGGTCGATGAGCGCCAATCCGTTATGCTCGTCGTATTGAATCAAGCGCGTATAGCCGACGACGTCGATCGACGTGATCGCCGCCAGCCTTTTGCCGGCGAGGGCGGCGCGCGCCATCTTTCTGCGCCGCAGCAGGCCGCGGATGCGCGCCAGCATTTCGCGCATGTGATACGGCTTGGTGACATAGTCGTCGGCGCCCGATTCGAGCCCCACGATGCGGTCGATCGCCGAATTGACCGCCGTCGCGAAGATGATGCCCGTCGAGCCGCGCGCATTCAGCCATCTCGCGAGCGACAGCCCGTCTTCGCCCGGCATGTTGATGTCGAGAATGGCGAGATCGATCGCCTCGAATTCGACCATGGCGCGGAATTCGGCGGCGCTCGGCGCCGCGAGAACGCGATAGCCGTTCGTCGCTAGAAACTCGGCGAGCAATTCGCGCAAGTCCTGTTCGTCTTCGGCAATCGCGATGGTCTCGTGCATCGGCCGATCTGTCTCATCGAGAGAGAGCCTTGATTTGGCGCAATATAGATTGCGCGTATCGCCGCCGCAAAATGTGCCGCTCCACACCGCTTCGGTTGATCTCGCGGCAGCTTCGTTTAGTCTCGACGCCATGCGCGCCGACCTTCCGGAAAACGCCAACGCCCTCATGGCCTTGCTCGACTGGCACGTTCAAAGCGGCGTCGATCTCGCGCTCGACGAGGCGCCGCACGACCGCTATGCGGACAGCGCGCGCGCGGCGTCGCTGACCGAGCCAGCCGAATCGACGGCGACGCTTCGAACCTTCCCGCAGCCGACGGCCGCCGAACGCCCGCGCCGCGCCGCGGCGCCGATCGCCGCGCCGGATGAAGCCATTCGCGCCGCGGAGCAGGAGGCCTCCAGCGCGCGCGATCTAGACGAACTCGCCGCGCGTCTCGCCGATTTTCCGCACGCGCCGTTTCGCGACATGGCGCAGCATTTTCTGTTCGGCGCCGGCGCCCCCGGAGCGCGGCTCATGGCGTTCGACGCCGCCCCGGGCGTGACGGAAGAAACAAGCGGCGAGGCGTTCAGCGGGCTTTCGGCGAAGCTCCTCGACAATATGCTGGCGGCGATCGGCTTTGACCGCTCCAGCGCCGCTCTCGCCTATGTCTCGCCCTGGCGCTCGCCCGGCGATCGCACGCTGTCTCCGCATGAAGCGGCGATCTTCGCGCCATTCGCGCGACGCCGGGTCGAATTGGCGCGGCCGGACGTTCTGCTGATTTTTGGCGAAGCGCCGGCGCGGATCATGCTGACGACGAATGAGCCGGTGGGAAAGCTGCGCGGCAAGGCCTTTGAAGCGCGCTGCGGCGCGCATGTGGCGCGCGCCTTCGTGTTTTCCAGTCTGGAAGCGATGCTGAAAAGCGCGGCGCTGAAGCCCGCCGCCTGGCGCGATCTGCGAAGGGCCGCGGAGGCGTTGCAAGAGCATCGCTAGCGCCCCCCACCCTGTCCCTCCCCCGCTTCGCGGGAGAGGGGACGCAAACGATCAGCGTTCGCGTTGTTTTAATGAGGGCGGACTCTGCTCCCTCTCCCGCGAAGCGGGGGAGGGCTGGGGTGGGGGCGGGACTTACTCCGCGGCTTCGCCCTTCGCGCCGCCGCCGAAGCGGCGCACGATATAATCGTCGACGATGCGGGTGAATTCCTCGGCGATGCCCTCGCCGCGCAAGGTCATCGCCTTCTTGCCGTCGATGAAGACCGGCGCGGCTGGAGTCTCCCCGGTGCCGGGCAGCGAAATGCCGATGTCGGCGTGTTTCGACTCGCCGGGACCGTTCACGATGCAGCCCATCACCGCCACATTGAGCGTCTCGACGCCGGGATATTGCGCGCGCCAGGCCGCCATGCGCTCGCGGATATGCGCCTGGATGTCGCGCGCGAGCTCCTGAAACACGGTCGAGGTGGTGCGCCCGCACCCCGGGCAGGCCGCGACGAGCGGAACGAAGGTGCGAAAGCCCATGGTCTGCAGTATTTCCTGGGCGACGCGCACTTCGAGCGCGCGGTCGCCGCCGGGTTCGGGCGTCAGCGACACGCGGATCGTATCGCCGATGCCGTCCTGCAGCAGCACGCCGAGCGCGGCGGCGGAGGCGACGACGCCCTTCGAGCCCATGCCGGCCTCGGTGAGGCCAAGATGCAGCGCATAGTCGCTGCGCTGCGCCAGCATGCGATAGACGGCGATGAGGTCCTGCACCGCCGAGACCTTCGCCGAAATGACGATGCGGTCCTTCGCAAGGCCGACTTCCTCGGCCCGCTTCGCCGACATCAGCGCCGAGCGGACCAGCGCCTCGCGGGTCACGGCGCGCGCGTCGAGCGGCCGGTCCGAGGCGTGGTTCAAGTCCATGAGATAGGTCAACAGCTCCTGGTCGAGCGAGCCCCAATTGGCCCCGATCCGCACCGCCTTGCCGTGCTTGGCGGCAAGTTCGACGATCGAGGCGAACTGCTTGTCCTTCTTTTCCTTGAAGCCGACGTTGCCGGGATTGATGCGGTATTTGGCGAGCGCCTCGCCGCACGCGGGATGATCGGCGAGCAGCTTGTGGCCGATGTAATGGAAATCGCCGACGAGCGGGACGTGGCATCCCTTCTGCGCGAGCTTCTCGAAAATATGCGGCACGGCGGCCGCCGCCTCGTCGCGATCGACGGTGATGCGGACCAGCTCCGAGCCCTGCTGCGCCAGCGCCAGAACCTGCGTCACGGTCGACTCGACATCCGCCGTGTCCGTGTTGGTCATCGACTGAACGACGACCGGCGCGCCGCCGCCGACCACCACAGCGCCCGGGCCCGCGCCAACAGCCACCGCGCATGTGCGGTGGCGGGGCGCCGGTTCGGCGACGACCGGATCGGGCAGGCGGGTCTCTGGAGCCTCGATCAAAACGGCGTCGGTCATGGTTTCTCGTCGCGGCTGATTTTGGAGTCGGCTCTAGGTCGCGCGGAACGGCTTCAAGGTCAAGCGCCCCAAGCAAGCAGCGCCGACGCGACAAGCTACGCTATAGAGCGCGCAATGCTGCGAGATGAAGTTTCAGCTTGGCGCCAAACTCGAGGAAGATTCGAACGCGCTCTAATTTGAGAGATATTTTGGCAAAAATTTGCAGCATTTTCCACGGCTCCCGATTCGCTGGCGGTAGGAGCGTAGGCGAGGGGGCGTTTGCGGCTTGCGACGTGATGAAGGCATCTGGCGAAGACCGCTGAAATTAGGGAGAAAACCCTTGATACGCAATCGTTTAAAGCCCGAACTCCTCGCGCGCGCCGCGCGGTATATAGGCAAAATGGGCGCCGAGTTTCTGCTCGAAGTCGGGCCCCGCGCGGCCCAGGACGCCCTCCTGGATCGAACGCTGTTCGATATTAGCCGGCAAGACCATGCGCGTTTCGTCGAGCGGCTCGATGCGCCGCCCAGGCCGAATGAGAGGCTGCGGCGCATGATGACCACCAAAGCGCCGTGGGAGTGACGCTCGCGTCGCAATCCAATCAGGCGAGCCAAGCGCTCAGCCTCCCGCCTTCTCCTTCAGCAGCCCCAGCCTCCGCGCCATCAGCCAGTCGACGAGCCGCGCCGGCAAGAGGCTGCGCAGCGTATAGTCCGTAAAGCGATTTCTGACGACCGGGATGCGGATGGGCGGGCGCGGCGCCGTCAGACCCCGCAACACGGCGCGCGCGACGACCTCGGGACCGGGCGCGCGGCGGCCGGCCTCGACAAGCCATTCCAGCATCCTGCGGCCTGGCGCGGCATAGGCCGTGCCCTCGAACAGAGTGAGATCGGTCGCTTCGGCCTTGTCCCAGATCGGCGTCGCGATCATCCCCGGCTCGATCAGGACGACGTCGACGCCATAGATGATCAGCTCCCGGCGCAGCGCGTCCGACATGCCCTCTAACCCGAATTTCGACGCGGCGTAGGCGCCAAGAAAAGGCGCGGCGGAGCGACCGGCGACCGAACTCATATTGACGATGCGGCCTGGCGCGCCGCGTCGCGCTTCGCCGGCGCCGAGCAGGGGCGCAAAGGCCTGAATGACTTGAAGCTGCGCAATGAGATTGATCTCGATCTGGCGCCGGAAGTCGTCGATCGGCAGATGCAGCAGCGGTCCGGGGACGGCGACGCCGGCGTTGTTGACCAGCCCCGCGAGCGTTGCGCCATCGAGCCGCGCTTCGACCTCGCGCGCGGCGGCCGCGATGGATTCGGCGTCGGTCACATCGAAGAGGAGCGGCGCCACGGAGGCGCCATGACGCGCGACAAGTTCGGCGGCGTCGGAGTCCTGACGGACCGACGCGAACACCAGAAACCCCTTCTCGACCAACAGGCTGACGCAGGCCGCGCCGATTCCCGTCGAAGCGCCCGTCACGACGACGGCCTTCATACAGGTTCTCCTAACGCCGCCAGGAGATGCGCAAGCGCCACGCGCGTTTCGCCGTCGGCGCGCCCGTCGACCTTCGCGGGGCGGAAGTGGCGCTGAAACGCCTCGACCGCCTGGACCGTCTGCGCGTCATAGACGCCGGTTTGCTCCACGCGATAGCCGTAAGCGGCGAGGTCGCGCTGGAGCGAGGCGACCTTGGCGCCCGCATCGCCAAGCGAGACCGTCGTCGCGCCCGCGCCGATACGCTCATCGACAACCCGCCCGACGCCATGGCGGGCGAGCTCCTTCCAGGGAAAGAACTCGCCCGGGTCCCGTTTGCGCCCCGGCGCAATGTCGGAATGCGCCAGCACGCGTTCGGGCGGTATCGCCTGGCGCCGGCAAATGTCCTTCGCGAGCGCCGCCGTCGCCTCGATCTGGGCCGCCGGATAGGGTCTGGGGTCCTCGTGACCCGGATGAACGACTTCGATGCCGATGGAGGCGGAGTTCATGTCCGTCTCGCCGGCCCAGAAGCTCTTTCCGGCGTGCCAGGCGCGTCGCGACTCCGGCACGAGCTGCAATATGCTTCCGTCTTCGTTCACGACATAATGCGCCGAGACCTCAGAGCGCGGATCGCAGAGCAGGGCGAGCGCCGATTCCGCGGTCGGCATGCCCGTGTAATGCAGCACGAGCGACGAGATCGGGCGCAGGCGTTCGCCGTGATTGGGCGAGGGGCAGACGCGCGCGCCGGCGTGGTCCGGCTCGAAAAAACCCTCGCGCTCACGCCAGGGCTGCGTCGCGGAGAGCCATTCCTGCGCGCGCGCCTCGGGATCGGCGTTGCGCAAAATGTCGGTGACGACGCAGGCGCTGTCGGCGCCGGCGGCAAGCGCCGCGACGGCGCGTTCGGGGGTCAGCCCGCCGATCGCGACGAGAGGCGTCGCGCCGATCTGCGCCTTCCAGGTCCCGATCCGGGCGAGGCCTTGCGGGGCGAAGGCCATCTGTTTCAGCAGCGTGGGATAGATCGGCCCTAGCGCGACATAATCCGCGGCAAGAGACAACGCCCGGTCGAGTTCGGCTTGGTCATGCGTCGACACGCCGATCCTGACGCCGGCGCGGCGCAGCGCGGGAATGTCGGCCAAATCGAGATCGCCCTGGCCGAGGTGGACGAAATCGCAGCCTTCCTTGATCGCCAGCCGCCAATAATCGTTGACGACGAGCTGCGCGCCATGTCGCGCGCAGATGTCCCGCGCCATCGCGATCTGCGCCCGCACGTCAGGCTCGGCGCGATCCTTCAGCCGCAGCTGCACGAGCCTGACGCCCTGCGGCAGCAGGCGGGGAAGCCAATCGGCGTCGTCGACGATGAGATAGAAAGGGTCGAGCCTCAGCGCCGCCACCCGTTACGCCAGTCTGTCGAAGGGACGGCCGATGATCGGCGTCGAAGGCTCAGCCATGTCGCGCGGCGTCATCGGCTGCGCGCGGAAGCCGGCGCGGCCGGCTTCGATCGCCATGGCGAAGGCGCGCGCCATGAGGACGGGGTCGCCGGCGCGGGAAACGGCGGTGTTGAGCAGCACCGCGTCATAGCCCATCTCCATCACCAGCGCGGCATGGGAGGGCGCCCCGAGCCCCGCGTCGACGATGAGCGGCGTGTTCGGAAAATGCGCGCGCAGCGCCCGCAACGCGAAAGCGTCGTTGACGCCGCGCCCGGAGCCGATCGGCGCCGCCCAGGGCATCAGCACCCGGCAGCCGGCGTCGAGCAGCTTTTCCGCCACCACCAGATCGTCGGTCGTATAGGGAAAGACCTTGAAGCCGTCGTCGGCGAGCGCGCGCGCCGCCTCGACGAGGCCGAAGACGTCGGGTTGTAGCGTGTCCTCCTCGCCGATGACTTCAAGCTTGATCCAGTCGGTCGCAAAGACTTCCCGCGCCATTTGCGCGGTGGCGATCGCCTCCTTGGCGGTGCGGCATCCGGCGGTGTTGGGGAGCACGCGCACGCCAACGTCGCGGATGAGGCTCCAGAACGCCTCGCCCGCGCGCGCCCCGCCGGCCTCGCGCCGGAGCGAGACGGTGACGATCTCGCATCCCGACGCGCGAATGGCCTCGGCCAGGATTGCCGGCGACGAATAGCGCGCGGTGCCGAGCAGCAGCCGCGAGGCCAGCGCGACGTCGTAAAGCGTCACCGTATCATCATGGATCAAGCTCGCTCACCCGCCCTGTCTCGGCGTTACGATTTCAACGGCGTCGCCTTCGCGAAGCCGCGTATCGGCGCGGTCCTTGGCGCGCACGAATTCCTGGTTCAAAGCGGTGCCGACGGTCTTTTCATCATACCCCAGTTCGTCCAGCAGCATTTGCAACGTCGTCGCGCTCACATCCTGCGGCCGCCCGTTGATTTGAATCAGCATCCATCACCTCTGGGAAATGCCCGTCGTTTACAATGACCTCGGCCGCGCGGCGCGCCAGCGCCGGCGCAAGCAGGAACCCGTGGCGGTAGAGCCCATTGATATAGAGTGTGCGACCCCGCTTCAAAAGACGTGGCAGATTATCGGCGAAGGCGGGCCGAAGGTCCGAGCCCATCTCGACGACTTCGGCCTCGGCGAAGGCCGGGTGGACCGCAAAGGCGGAGTTGACGAGTTCGACGACCGACCGCGCGGTGACCCGCGCGCGCTCCTCATTCTCGATCATCGTCGCGCCGACCATGAACAGCCCCTCGCCGCGCGGCACGACATAAACCGGCCGGCGCGGATGCAGCATGCGTATGGGACGCGCCAGGGAAATCTCCTCGCTGCGCAGAATCAGCATTTCGCCTTTCACGCCGCGCAGGCCGGGAAGCGCGTCGCGCGCGGCGAAGCCGCGGCAGTCGATTATCCAATCGGGACTCGTCTCCAATCCGGCGGCGTCCTGCTGAAGATGCAGCGTCACATTCGGCGCTTGCGCGAGGCGCTCGGTCAGCGCGATGAGCGCCGCCCTGGGATCGAGATGCGCTTCTTGCCGAAAAAACAACGCGGCGTCGAAGCGCCCGGCGAGATCCGGCTCGAGCGCCGCGATTGCCTTTGCGTCCAAGGATTCGAAATTGCGCGTGCGCCGGGCGAAGTCGGCGAGCTCCGCCCGCTCCCGAGCCGGCGTCACGACAAGACTGCCGGCGACCGTCGCGACGCCGAGCTCGCGCGACCAGAAGTCGAGCGCCTCTTGCCCGAGCGTCGCGATCAGGGGCTCGGCGCTTTCCAGTTCGCACCAGGGGGCGATCATGCCGCCGGCGAAGCGCGAGCAGCCAAGGCCCGGCGCGAAGGCGCGCTCGACGATCTCCACGGCCACGCCCTTGCCGGCGAGCGCATAGGCGGCGCAGAGCCCGGCGACGCCGGCGCCGATCACGCGCGCGAGCATGAGCGCCGCCTTTTGGGAAATTTCGCTGACACCATCCCTCCGCCAGTCTCAACTGGACCAGGTTCGAAGGGTCGCCGCCCCCCGCGTTTTCGCGCGTCTTGCGGCCTCTCAGCCCCGTGGCGGCGTCGTTGGCGCGCCGCCGGGCGGGCTCCCCCGGCGGACGTAGGCTGGCGCGAAGCGCAGGGGCAGTCAAGCGCTGCGCATGACTCTTATTCGCCGCCGGGCGCTGGCACTTGCCAGACGTCAAACGATGGCTCAGGTTGCGCAAAGAAAAGCGCGCTCGAAGAAGCGCTGCATGCCGGGAGAAAATCATGAGCCTCATCAGCAAAACGGCCAGCGTCCGCAGGACATTGGCCGGCGCTGTCTTTGGACTGCTCGTCTGCGCTATTTCTGCGGCGCCGGCTGGCGCCGCGAAGCTCGGCGAATATTTTCCCATTCCGAATTCGCTGAGCCTCAGCGGGGTTCCGCGCGACTCGCTCCTCAAGATCCAGTCGAAATGGCTGCAGAACGGCCTCGACAATCTCAAGAAGGCGCGCGCTGAAGCCGATGCGGCGCTCGAAAAGGCCAAGTCCGGCGCATCGGACCAGGTCGCGGCGGCGGAGGAGAAGGTCACGAAGCTCGATGCGATGATCGCCGAAACTCAGGAAGAACTCGCGCTGTCGGAGAACAATGATTCGTCGCATGAGATTCAACAAGCGCGCAAACGCAACTTGCTGCTCGCTCTCAATCAGTGGATCAATGAACTCAATCGTCTCGCCACAGAGCAGATGAAGATCGCGATCATGAAGGACGGCGCCGAGGCCATGGCGGCGCAAAACCGAAATTACCAATTGTCGGAACAGGCCGACAATCTCGAAAAGGCCAAGCGCGACCCGAGTTTCGAAGATTGGGGCGCGACGAAGTAATCTTAAGCGGACAATCCGGGTCTGCACTCATTGAACGAGTGCGCCGCCGATGAGTTGAGGAGACGGGCGGCTGTCCGGCGCGCTTTCCATAACTCCTATCCTTACCGCCTTTGAACGATCGCCCGACGGCGGCAAGGGACTGGCGCGCGACATGCGCGTTCGCTGGGCGCTCGAAGAAGTGGGCCAACCCTACGACGTTCGGCTTCTTTCATTCGAAGCGATGAAGGATCCCGCGCATCTCGCGCTTCATCCCTTCGGGCAGATTCCGACCTATGAAGAAGGCGATCTCGCCCTATTCGAGTCGGGGGCGATCGTGTTCCATATTGCGGAACGCCATGCCGGCCTGCTGCCAGACGATGCAAATGCCCGGGCGCGCGCGATCACATGGATGTTTGCGGCGCTCAGCACGATGGAGCCGCCGATCATTGATCTTGCATTCGCCAGGCTTCTGGAGCGCGGCGAGGCCTGGTACGAGCAGCGTCTGCCTGTCGTCGAGGAACGCGTGCGTCACCGGCTGGGCCAACTTTCCCTTCGCCTTGGCGACGCCGACTGGCTCGATGGTCCGTTCAGCGCCGGCGACCTGATGATGGCGTCGGTGCTGCTCAGGTTGAAAGCGTCGGGTCTATTGGACCAATATCCGAACCTCTCCGCCTATGTCGCCCGCGGCGAAGCGCGGCCCGCATATAAGCGCGCGTTCGAGGCGCAACTGGCGGTTTTCACCGCCGCATCCCGGGCCTAGAGCGCTTCCCGACCACATGGAACATGTGATCGATAGGAATCGCTCAACATCGAAATGTTGGAGCAGGTTCTCATCGAAAGTCTGTCACTTTTTCGGGACCGGCTCTAGAGACCATCGTCCGGCGATGCGGCGGGCGGCGACAGTTCGCCAGTGAGCTTCACGATCCGGCGCGTCGCGTCGCCAAGCGCCTTGGCGGCGCGCGCCGACGCGGCGTCGTTCGCTCTGCGCGCGGCCTCGAGTTCGGCGCGCAGCGCAGCGATCTCGGTTTCCGTCCCCTGCGCTTTGGCGCGTGCGTCCGTCGCCTCGTCGGCGATCGCGAGCGCGGCCATCACGATGATGCGCTGCTCGCCGATCTCGCCGAAGCTCTCGCGCATCGACTGGATCTTGCCTTCCACGTAACGCGCGAGTTCTTCGATGCGCTGCTCCTCGCCCTCCTCGCAGGACATGCGATAGGTGCGACCGGCGATGGCGACGACGACGGCGGCCATGTCAATCCTCTTGAGTCGAGGCGACGCCCGCTGCGCCGAGCGCCGCGGCGACGCCTGCGCTCGCGGCTTCAAGCCTTTGCAGCACCTCGTCGCGGCTCTTCTCCAGGGCGTTCTGCCGCGCGAGCGCGGAGTCGAGATCGAGAGCGAGACGCGACCGATCGTCTTGCATGATGGCGAGTTCTTCTTCGAGTTCGGCGCTGGACAGCTCGTCTTCGAGCTTTGCGGCGGCGGTGCGCTCCAGCTGAGCGAGCGCTGTCTGCAGCTCGGCGACGGCGGCCTCGAGCCTCTTGGCGTTTTCTTCGTCGCGCTTATCTGAATGGTTCATCGCCCGTCGCAGAATGTGCATGGCCTGACGGCGCGGCGAACGCGCCGAACGATTCGCTTGCTAGCCTGTTCCTAGCATGAATCGCGCAAATCGAAACCGCGCCAAATGGCGCGGCCTTGGCGCGTTGACAGGGGGGCGCGAGGTGCTATCACACGCTCGCCTCCAGAGCCCACAGGCTCGATGGCGAGGGCCGCGGAGTTCCGGCGGCGCAAGGAGATTTTCCAAATGACCGTGAGAGTGGCGATCAACGGATTCGGGCGCATCGGCCGCAACATCCTGCGCTATATCATCGAGACCGGACGCACGGACCTCGACGTCGTCGCCATCAATGATCTCGGCCCGGTCGAGACCAATGCGCATCTGTTGCGATATGATTCAGTGCACGGCCGCTTCCCGCATGAGGTGAAAGTCGCCGGAGACACGATCGACGTCGGCCGCGGCCCCATCCAGGTGACCGCCATCAAAAATCCGGCCGAGCTTCCCTACAAGGACCTCAAGATCGACATCGCGCTGGAATGCACCGGGCTCTTCACCGCGCGCGACAAGGCGAAATTGCTGCTCGACGCGGGCGCGAAGCGCGTGCTGGTTTCTGCGCCCGCCGAAGGCGCCGACATCACGGTCGTCTTTGGCGTCAATCACGATAAGATCACCAAGGATCATCTCGTGATCTCCAACGCGTCCTGCACGACGAACTGTCTGGCGCCGGTCGCCAAGGTGCTGCATGAAGCGATCGGCATCGACAAGGGGATCATGACGACGATCCACTCCTATACGGGCGATCAGCCGACGCTCGATACGATGCATAAGGATCTCTACCGCGCCCGCGCGGCGGCGCTGTCGATGATTCCGACCTCGACCGGCGCGGCGAAGGCCGTCGGGCTCGTGCTGCCCGAACTCAACGGCAGGCTCGACGGCTACGCCATTCGCGTGCCGACGCCCAACGTCTCGGCGGTCGATCTGAAGTTTCTCGCCAAGCGGGCGACGACGAAGGACGAGGTGCACGCCGCGATCAAGGCCGCCGCCGACGGACCGCTCAAGGGGGTGCTCGGCTATACGAGCGAGAAGCTCGTGTCGATCGACTTCAACCACAATCCGCTCTCGTCCTGCTTCCATCTCGACCAGACGAAGGTCATGGACGGTAATCTCGTGTCGATCCTGTCCTGGTACGACAATGAATGGGGCTTCTCCGGCCGCATGACCGACGTGGCGAGCGCGATCGGCAAGCTTCTGTAAGCATTGTTCCACCAGCCGGGCGCGGACCTTCGGGTGCGCGTTCGGGTTTTCAGGCCGCGATTGGACGCCCGACATGACCGCCTTCCGCACTCTCGACGACGTCGACGTCAAAGGAAAGCGCGTGCTGCTGCGCGTCGATCTCAATGTGCCGATGGAGGACGGGCGCGTCACCGACGCGACGCGCATCGAGCGCGCGCTGCCGACGATCAATGAGATCGCCGAAAAAGGCGGCAGAGTCATTCTGCTTTCGCATTTTGGCCGGCCGAAAGGCCAGCGCCTCGATGCGGATTCGCTGCGCCAGGTCGTCCCGACGCTCGAACATTTTCTCAAACGCAAGATCGCCTTCGCCGACGACTGCGTCGGCGACGCCGCGGCGAAGATCGTCGACGCGCTCAAGGACGGCGACGTCGCCTTGCTCGAGAACACGCGTTTCCACAAGGGCGAAGAAAAGAACGCCGCCGACTTTACCGACGCGCTCGCCCGGAACGGCGACATTTTCGTCAGCGACGCCTTTTCGGCGGCGCATCGCGCGCACGCCTCGACGGAAGGCATAGCGCACAGACTGCCGGCCTATGCCGGCCGCGCCATGCAGGCGGAGCTCGAAGCGCTCGAATCGGCGCTCGCCCATCCGCAGCGGCCGGTCATGGCGATCGTCGGCGGCGCGAAAGTTTCAACCAAGCTCGAACTGCTCGGCAATCTCGTCGCGAAGGTCGACTATCTCGTCATCGGCGGCGGCATGGCCAACACCTTCCTGGCGGCGCAAGGCAAGGCCGTCGGCAAATCGCTATGCGAACATGATCTCGCCGGCGCCGCGCGGGAGATACTCGTCAAGGCCGAAACGGCGGACTGCAAGATCGTGCTGCCGATCGACGCCACGGTGGCGCAAAAATTCGAGGCGCATGCGCCCTCGCATATCGTCTCGGTCGATCATGTCGGCGAAAACGACATGATTCTGGACGTCGGGCCGAAATCGATCGCCCATGTCGAATCGCTGCTCGCTGCGTGCAAGACGCTGGTGTGGAACGGCCCGTTCGGCGCGTTCGAACTGCCGCCCTTCGACGAAGGCACCAACGCCGTCGCGCAGACCGCGGCGCGGCTCACCGTCGAGGGCAGGCTGCTCTCGATCGCCGGCGGCGGCGACACCGTGGCGGCGCTCAACCAGGCGCATGTCGCCCAGAAATTTTCCTATGTGTCGACGGCCGGCGGCGCCTTTCTCGAATGGCTCGAGGGAAAGACGCTGCCGGGCGTCGCGGCGCTCATGCAGTCTTCACAGCGCTGAGACGGCGACTGCTGCGCCCGGTCGATCACATGATTCCATGCGATCGGGAAGCGCTCTAGAGATTGGCGAGCGTCGCTTCAGCGGTCGAGACCGTCGCTTCGCTCGAATTCTCCTCGACATTGATCCATTTGACGACGCCGTCGTCGATCAGCGCCGAATAGCGCTTGCCGCGCACGCCAAGCCCCGCGTCGGTCAGATCGAGTTCGACGCCGAGCGCTTTGGCGAAAGTCGCCGAGCCGTCGGCGAGCGCCTCGATCTTGCCGTCGCCGCCCGACTCCTTCACCCAGGCGTCGAGCGCGAAAATGTCGTTGACCGCCGTGACCGCCACCGCGTCCACGCCTTTCGATTTGATCTCATCCGCCTTGGCGATGAATCCGGGCAGATGCTTCTTGTGGCAGGTCGGCGTATAGGCGCCGGGAACGCTGAAGAGCGCCACCCTGCGTCCCGCAAAAAAGTCTTTCGTGACGACCGGCTCAGGTCCATTCTTGCCCATGACGGTCAGCTTCACGTCGGGGAGTCGGTCTCCAGCTTTAATGGTCATGCACAATCTCGCTCTGATTTGGGGTAAGGCCCAGACTAGATAGCGCGCTTCCCGGCTTTGTGTCGCCTGCGCGGCGCGACCTGCTTCCAGCGCACTTGTGAGCTTCGCCGAGGCGAGGCAACATGCGCAAGCGGCCGGCGCAGACGATTCGCCTCTGGAGGACGGGCCAATGTCGGATTCTCGGAATGGAGGCGGCGGCGAGACGCCGCCCTCCGCATGGGTATGGAGCCAGTATCGCGCCGTGTCGCCTGATTCGCCTGATTCGCCTGCGCGGCGCGCGCCGGTCCTCACCAAGAGGAGCGTGCAAACGCCGCCGCCGCGGCCCGCATCCGATCCGCCGCCGCCACGACGCTCCGGCGGGAGCGGAGGCGGAATCGCCTTTTTGGTGGCGCTCGCAATTTTGACTCTTGCCGCGGCGACGTGGTGGTTCGCCGCCTCGCGGTCGCAGCCTCCCGCTCCCGATGCGCAGCCCGTCCAAGAGAGCGGGACGCCGAGCGCGCCGCCGCCCGAACCCCAGGTTGCGCCGCCGTCCGAAGCCGCTGCGCCTTCACCGCAGGAGGCCGCCCCGCCGGCGCAGCCTTCGCCGCCGGCCGCGGCGCCGTCCGACCAGCAGGCGACGCCGGGCGCGACCACCGGCGCTAAGCGGAAAAAGCCGAAGAAAAAGCCGCACTGAACGGCCGCGCCGACGCGCGCGGTTCAGGTGCGCCAAGGATGCTCGGGAAGATCCCAAACGCCGAGCGTCTCGACGCCCGCCTGCGCGACCGCATGATCATTCTCGACGGCCGAACCGCTGACGCCGATGGCGCCGATCATCACGCCGTCGGCGTCGACGATGGGGAGTCCGCCGGGAAAGGTGATGAGCCCGTCATTCGAATGCTCGATGCCGTAGAGCGGTCCGCCCGGTTGCGACAGCTTGCCGATCTGCCCTGTCGGCATGCCGAAGAACACGGCGGTCTTCGCCTTCTTCATCGCAATGTCGATGCTGCCGACCCAGGCGTCGTCCATCCGCTCGAACGCCTTCAGGACGCCGCCGGAATCGACGACGGCGATGCACATCTGCGTGCCGAGCTCCACGGCCTTCCGCCGCGCCGCGGCGATCGCCCTGTCCGCCTGTTCAATCGAAACATGCATTCGCCGATCTCCCTTTTGAAAAAACAGGACTCCGGCCCCGCAGGCGGCACGCCGCGTCGCCGGCTTTGCGATTAATTCGAAGGCGTCTCGAGCGCGCGGGAGATCAGCGCCTTGGCGTCCGCGCTGTCCCAGGCGGCGGGACCGTTCATCAGCCCGATCTGGCAGCCGTCAGGGCCGATCAGCAGCGTGGTGGGGAGACCCAGCGCTTTGCCCGACTGTTTCATCTCATAGAAGATGTTGGCCTTCGGATCGCCGTAATAGGTCAGCGACTTGACGCCGGTCTCGGCGAGAAACGCCCTCGCCCTTTCAAGACGGGTCGTATCGACATTGACGGCGACGACCTGGAAATTCTGCCCGGCGAAGGCCTCTTGCAGCCTGTCGAGCGCCGGCATCTCGGCGCGGCAGGGCACGCACCAGGTCGCCCAGATATTCAGGAGCGTCGTCTTGCCCTTGAAGGAGGCGAGCGAAACCGGCGCGCCGTCGGGTCCGTCGAAGGCGTAGTCCGGCATCGGCTGAGGCTGTGTGGCGATCGTCATCGCCGCGACTTCGCCCTTGGCGAGATCCTTCAACGTGGCGGCGATCTTGGCCGATGTCGCGCAGGCCGCGTTGACGTCGGCGGCCGGAGCGGCGCTCTGATCGGCCGCGCCCGAGGGTGCGCCTTCATCCACCGCGCGTTCAGGCGGTTTCTTGCCGCCCATGCTGCCGATCACGTATAGAAACGCCACGCTTGCCGCGATCGTTATCAGGGCCGCCTTCGCGACAAACAGGAAAGATCGCGGGGGCGGCGGCGGTTTCGACATCAGGCGCAGGCTCCGGGGATAAAATGACGAGCAAGATATGGGGCGGGCGCTTCAAAAGCGCAACCGACGCGGTTCTGGAGGCGATCAACGTCTCGATCGACTTCGACAAGCGCCTCGGCCTGCAGGACGTCCGCGGCTCGCTCGCCCATGTCGCCATGCTCGGCGAAATGGGGATCGTGTCGCGCGACGACGCGGCGAAGATCGCCGATGGATTGGAGCGAGTCAAAGCGGAAATCGAGAACGAGCGCTTCCATTTTTCGCGCGCGCTCGAAGACATTCACATGAACGTCGAGTCGCGCCTTGCCGAGCTGATCGGTCCGGCGGCGGGGCGTCTGCACACGGCGCGCTCGCGCAACGACCAGGTGGCGACCGATTTCCGCCTCTATATCCGCGATCAGATCGACGCGCTTAACGTCGAGCTCGCCGATCTGCAGCTGGCGCTCGCGACCCGCGCGCGGGAAGAGGCGGGAAGCGTCATGCCCGGCTTCACCCATCTGCAATCGGCGCAGCCGGTGACGCTCGGCCATCATCTCCTCGCCTATGTCGAAATGATCGCGCGCGACCGAGGGCGACTGCGCGACGCCCGCGCGCGCCTGAACGAATGTCCGCTCGGCGCGGCCGCGCTCGCCGGGACGAGCTTTCCGATCGACCGCGCGATGACGGCGCGCGCGCTCGGCTTCGATCGCCCGACGGCGAATTCGCTGGACAGCGTCTCCGATCGCGATTTCGTTCTGGAGACGCTGAGCGCGGCGGCGATCTGCGCCACGCATCTGTCGCGCTTCGCCGAAGAGATCGTGCTGTGGACGACGCCGCAGTTCGGCTTCATCGCGCTGTCCGATAAATTCACCACCGGCTCGTCGATCATGCCGCAGAAGCGCAATCCCGACGCCGCCGAACTCGCGCGCGGCAAATCGGGCCGCGTCATCGGCGCGCTTGTCGCGCTGCTCGTCGTCATGAAGGGCCTGCCGCTCGCCTATTCGAAGGACATGCAGGAGGATAAGGAAGGCGCCTTCGACGCGCTGGACACGCTGTCGCTTTGCATCGCCGCCATCGCCGGCATGGTCCGCGACATGCGCGTCGACCGCGCGCGGATGAAGGCGGCGGCGGGCGCGGGCTACGCCACCGCGACCGACCTCGCCGACTGGCTGGTGCGGGCGCTGTCGCTGCCGTTTCGGGAGGCGCACCACGTCACCGGCCGCATCGTCGCGCACGCCGAAGCGCGCGGCGTCGGTCTTGAGGATTTGACGCTCGAGGAGATGCAAAGCGTCGAACCGCGCATCAACGCCGATGTCTGCGACGTGCTTGGCGTCGAGAAGTCGGTGCAAAGCCGCAGGAGCTTCGGCGGCACGGCGCCCGACAATGTGCGCGCCGCCGCGCAAGCCTGGCTCGACAGATTGAAGGACGAATGAACGATATTGCGCCGCGACTCTACCTCGCGACCCCGCCGCTCGCCGACGCGGCGGCTTTCGCGCCTACGCTTAACGAGGCGCTCGCGGCGGGCGACGTCGCGAGCCTGCTCATTCGTTTCGCCGATGCCGACGAACGCGGCCAGGAAGCGATCCTGCGCGCTCTGGCGCCCGGCGCGCAGGATAAAGGCGTCGCGGTTCTTGTCGCGGCGGCGCCCAATGTCGCGCTGCGCGCCGGCGCGGACGGCGTCCATGTCGCCGGCTGCGGCGAAGCGCTTGCCGACGCCATCAAGAAACTCTCGCCGCGCTACATCGTCGGCGCCGGCGATATCGAGACGCGCGACGACGCCATGCGCGCGGGCGAGTTGAGCGCCGACTATGTGATGTTTTCGGATCTTGACCGCGAAGCGCTCATCGAGCGGGTCGCCTGGTGGGCGGAGCTGTTCAACACGCCCTGCGTCGCCCGCGCGGCGACGCTCGACGATGTCGCGCCGCTGGCGCAGGCGGGCGCAGACTTCGTTCTGCTGGACGACGCCGTATGGCGCGACGCCCGCGGTCCGGCGGCGGCGGTGGCCGAGGCGCAGGCGAAGCTTGAGGGAGAACAGCAGTGACCGGAGGGCGATCGAGCGAAAGGCTTCCTCATCCTGAGGAGGCCCCGAAGGGGTCGTCTCGAAGGACGAGGAAGCCGCTCACTCTTTTATTTCCATTCGCCCTCGTGCTTCTAGGCTCGCTTCGCTCGCGCCTCAGGATGAGGGCGAAGACCGAGCGATTGTTCGCGACGCTCGTGATCGTCGCCATTTTGGCGCCTGCCGCCCGCGCCGCCAATGATGCGCCGCCCGCGCCAGACTTCGCCTTCGGCGCCTATCAGCGCGGGGATTATCTGGCCGCGATGAAGGAGGCGAAGAAGCGCATCGCCGCCAATCCGAAGGACGCGGCCGCGCTCACCCTTATCGGTCAGCTTTACCTCGAAGGCGCGGGCGTGGGGCGCGACCTCTCGACCGCGATGGAGTGGTTCAAGCGGGGCGCCGACGCCGGCGATAAAGAAGCGGCTTATCTCTACGGCGCCGCGGCGCTCAATGGCGCCGGCGCGCCGAAGAACCGCGCGCTCGCCCGCGCCTATCTGGAAAAGGCCGCCGCGCAGGATCAGCCCGCGGCACTCCATCTTCTCGGGGAGATCGCGCTCGAAAATGAGGGCGCGCCGTCCGATTTCGGCAGAGCGTACGACTATTTCCGCCGCGCCGCGGCGAAGGGGAACGCGGATTCGCTCTACGCGCTTGGCGTGCTCTACAAGACCGGCAGAGGCGTTCCAAAGGACGAGCGCGAAGCCGCGGAGTGGTTCAGGCGGGGGGCCGAGCTGGACTTCGCGCCGGCGATGGTCGAATTCGCCGTTCTCCAGTTCAATGGCGTCGGCGCGCCGCGCGACCGCGCCGCGGCGGCGCAATGGTTTCGCAAAGCGGCGGCCAAGGGCAACGCCGTCGCGCAAAACCGCCTCGCCCATATCCTCGCCGAAGGCCTCGGGGTCGAGGCCAATCTCGCCGAGGCGCGCGAGTGGCGCGATAAGTCGCGCGACGCCGGGTTGAACGATCCCTCGCTCGATTATCTCTCGAGCGCGTCCGCGCCGGCGAAGCCGAACGCCGTAAAATGAGCGTCGGCGGCGCGAGCGCGGCGACGCGGCGGACCGTCGCCTTTCTTCGCCGTTTCGTTAAGCCGCGCATCTTGGCGTTGACGGCGCCTTTGCGCAGCCTCCAGCGGCTCTTCGAAATGCTGTCTCCCGAAGGGCGCGCGCCCTTCGCGAAACAGATTCCTGGCGATTGGACTCCTGCTTCAGGCAGCGCGATTGCGACGCTGTTCTATCTTCACGGCGGCGCCTTCCTCATCGGGTCGCCGCGGCTATTTCGTTATGCTTCACGCCTGTTCGCCCGCGCGGGCTTCGACGTCTTCGCGCCAGCCTATCGGCTCGCGCCGGAGCATGTTTTTCCCGCCGCGCTCGAAGATGTCTTGCGCGCCTATCGGACCCTCATCGAGGCGCGGCCGGGCCCCTTCGTCATCGCCGGCGATTCGGCCGGCGGCGGGCTTGCGGTGTCGCTGATGCTGCGCATACGCGAGGAAGGCTTGCGGCCGCCCGTCGCCGCGGCGCTGTCCTCGCCCTGGGTCGATCTCGCCGCGACCGGCGCCTCGATGCGCGAGAATGAAAATCGTGACCCGCTGTTCACGCGCAAGGACATTCTGCTCGGCGCCCGCGCCGTGCTGGGACGCCACAGCGCCAGAAATCCGCTCGCGTCGCCGATCTTTGCCGATCTGTCCCGCCTGCCGCCAATGCTCGTTCACGTCGGCGCGGACGAAGTGCTGAGAGATGATTCGACGCGGCTCGTCGCGCGCGCGCGGCAGGCGGGAGTCGAGGCGGCGCTCGAGATCTGGCCTTGCGTGCCGCATGCCTGGCAGCTGATGAGCTTTCTCCCCGAAGCGCGCCAGTCGCGGGCGAAAGCGATTGCATTTTTTAAGGCGCGGGTCGCTCAGGCGCCCTCCAACGCGGCCGGCTGATCAGGCCTGGCCCCGGCCCGATCCATCATTCGGCCGCCAGAGGCAGGTCCTCCGGCATGTCTCGACCCGAACGCGTGAGAAAGCGGCGGCACTGCTGCTCGCGATCATAGCCGAGCAGCGTGCCAAGCATGAAGTCTTCCTCCGGCGTGAGCGCGTTGAGCGGACGCGTGACGATCGAACGCGCCACGGCGACGAAGGCGGGCCGGCCAAAGAAGAGGTTCACCTTGACCGGATTGAGCTCCTGGACGAAGTGATGGATGCCTTGCCTTTCCAGCTTGCCGAGCGTCAATTCCAGTTCCCGACGGCTAAGGGTCATCAGAAACAAGCCGCGAACGCCCCGCCCATATTCGTAGATGTTGTGATGGAAGAGCCGGAGCACCGGCGCAGCATCGGCGCAGCGACAGCGCGTCGAGGACGGAGCTGGAGCGCTCTCGTCGATCAAAGTAACTGGCTCAGCCATGCGGTCACTCTTTTTTCGGTCATGCCGGACTGAGTGTCCTGGTCCAGGGCGAGGCCCACGAACTTGCCATCCCGATCGGCGGTGGAGCCGACATAGTCATAGCCGGAGGTTTCGGTGAAGCCGATCACCTGGGCCCCGAGCGCCGAGACCTCGTCATAGAGGATGCCCATCGCGTCAACGAAGGAGAGCGGATAGGTCTGCTGGTCGCCCGTGCCGAACAGGGCGACTTTTTTGCCCTTCAGATTGGCGTTGCGCAGCTTGTCGATGTTCTCTTCCCAATCCGTTTGCAAGGTGCCGTCGCCATAGGTCGGAGAGCCCAGGATCAACAGATGGCAATTCTCGAAGTCGTCGATCGTGGCGTCCTTGATGTCCACAGACCGTCCCTGGCACTTCTTTGAAATTTTTGAAGCAACCCCCTTCGTCGCGCCGCCGTCGGAACCGAAGATGACCGTGATGCTCATGCCCGCGCCTCTCCCGCGAATTGGACGATGAAGTCAGCGGTTAAGCCAAGAAAAGCCTGAAGAGCCATTCTACCTAAGCACACGCTGCCGATGAGCCGTGTATAGCGCAAATCTATTGATCATAAAATTCATATATTCTGGAATGTATGTAATGACAAATGTTGTTACTTTGTATTTATTGTAATTACGAAGCGCAAACTTCTCCGAACGGACGATCCGGCTAGCAGGTTCTCATCGAAAAAGTCTGTCAACTTTTTCGGAACCTGCGCTGAGGCGCTGAGGAGCGGCCGCACGGACGGCGTCACTGGGCCGCTGGATTGGATGGCTGTCGCGGGAAGATCGGCGTCGCCGCGCGGCTCAGCGCCGGGCGCCCCAGGGGCCGCGCGGCCAGAGCGGATGGCGTCCGTCCTTGGGCAGGAAGGCGGCCTCGTCGCCGCGCGGCGCATCGATCGCCTCGCGTTCTTCTTCTAAAGCCGCGACCGACACGTCCCGGCCGCCGCCGAATTTGACCAGGGCCGCGACACGCGCATCGACGCTCGGATGGGTCGCCAGCCAGCCGAACTCCGGATGCAGCGCCGGCGATTCGATGAAGAAATACTGCATGCGCGAGGGCATGTTCGGAATCGCCGCATGCGCTTCGATCTTGCGCAGCGCCGAGATCATCGCGTCGGGGTTCTTCGTCAGTTCGACGCTGCCGGCGTCGGCGAGGAATTCGCGCGAACGCGACAGCGCGAAGCGGATCAGCACCGAGGCGCCCCAACTCAACGCGATGATGAACAGCGCGATGACAATGGCGAGCGCCGCGCCGCCATTGCCTCTTCGGCCATTGTCGCTTTCGGGGCGATGCGGCGAAAAGCCGAAAGGAAAATTCCAGCGGCGGATCGTCAGATCGGCGACGAAGGCGAAAATGCCGGCGAAGATCACGGCGATCACGAGAAGCTGAACGTCGCGGTTGCGAATATGGGTCAATTCATGCGCCAGAACCGCCTCGAGCTCGGCGTCGGTCAGATAGCGCGTCAGGCCGCGGGTCACCGCGATCTTGTACTGTCCCTCCTTGAGCCCGGAAGCATAGGCGTTAAGCGCGTCGCTCTCGATGAGCTGCAGAGCGGGAATCGGCACGCCGCGGGAGATGCAGAGATTTTCGAGCAGATTGTAAACGCGCGGCGATTCGGCGCGCGATAGGGTCGCGGCCCCGGTGGCGAAGTCGATCATCTTCTGATGAAAGAGATAGGCGATCACGAACCAGACGCCCGCCGCGATGACGCCGATCGGCCAGCCGCGTTTCAGATCATCCCATGCAAGCGCCAGGATGTAGTCGAAAGGGGCGCCGGGCCGCGCGCTCATCGCCTCGATCAGCAGCGCGAAGGAGAACATCAGCGCAAGAAGCAGAACGACGAAGCCGGCGAGCAGAAAGGCGGAGCGCAGTTCGTTGGCGCGAATGTGGGAATAAAGGCCGTAGGCTTTGAACATCGAATAGCCTTGCTTTGCCGGCGCGTTGCGAAGATTTAGGGGCCCACCTTCTCCCCTTGCGGGAGAAGGTGGCCGGCGGAGCCGGCCGGATGAGGGGGAGTTCGCTTCGCCGCTTCCATGACTTTTTGGACCGCGAGTTCGGGTGAGCCTATCACGAGGTCATTTTCCAGTCGCAAAAGGAAGAAGCCTTGGTCGCCGAACCAACGTTCCTTGGCTTTATCGCGCTTCTGTTGTTCTTCACTGGCGTGCGATGGCCCATCGACCTCGACGACAATCCGGCGCTCGAAACAAACGAAATCTGCGATATAGTCGCCTATCGGAACTGGACGGCGAAATTTCAGTTGCTCTTTGCGCGCGCGTAAAGCGCGCCAAATAATCGTCTCCGCTTTCACTGCATTGGCGCGCTGAACCTTCGCCAAGCGCAACATCACGTTTCGTGGAATGCGGGACATGATTTGCTTCGGTTCCTCTACTCACCCCTCATCCGACCCTCGCTAAGCGAGGGCCACCTTCTCCCGCAAGGGGAGAAGGCGCAACCGACAACGCACGTCGACACCCCTTAGAACTGCACCTTGGGCGGGGTTTCGATCGCCTTCTGCTGCGCTTCGTCCAACTCGAAATAGTCGAGCGGTTCGAAGCCGAAGCGTTGCGCAATCAGGAAACCGGGAAAGCCCTCCCGCGTGGCGTTGTATTCGGCGACGGTATTGTTGAGGAAGCGCCGCGCCGCGGAAATCTTGTTTTCGATGTCCGAAAGTTCGCTCTGCAGCTGCTGGAAGTTCTGGTTCGCTTTCAGATCCGGATAGGCTTCCGACAGCGCGATCAGCCGCGAGAGCGCGCCGGTCAGCGCGCCCTCGGCCGCCCCGATCTGCGCCGGACCCTGCGCGGTCACCGCGGCGTTGCGCGCCTTGACCACGTCATCAAGCGTGCTTTTCTCATGGGTGGCGTAGCCCTTCACCGTCTCGACGAGATTGGGCACGAGATCGTGCCGCTGCTTGAGCTGCACATTGACGTCGGAAAAGGCCTGCTTGCCGCGCTGGCGCAACGCCACGAGGCCGTTGTAAACGCTGACCAGCCAGAAGGCGACGGCGGCGACGAGGCCCAGAAAAATCAGCAAAGACATGGCGCGCGCTCTCCAGGCGCCGCGCCGCTCCGCGCGGCGGCGATCATTTTGGCCCTGCATGTTAGCCGCCTTTGGCGCTTAGGCAAAGGCGCGCGGCTCGCTTTCGATTTGACGGACGCGCCGGTCGCGCCTATCTCATGGAAACGCAAAGAGCCACGGCGAAAATACAATGGCCATTCTGCCGATCATCACCCTTCCGGATCCGCTGCTGCGAAAGATTTCCGAACCTGTCGACCGCGTCGACGACGAGGTGCGGCGTCTGCTCGACGACATGCTGGAGACGATGTACGAGGCGCCCGGCGTCGGCCTCGCGGCGATCCAGGTCGCGGTGGCCAAGCGCATCGTCGTCGTCGATATCGGCAAGACCGAGGAGACGCGCGCGCCGCTCTTCCTCATCAACCCGGAAATCATCTGGGCGTCGGAAGAATTAAGCGTCTATCAGGAAGGCTGCCTGTCCGTGCCCGACTATTTCGAGGACGTGAAGCGGCCGGCGCGGGTGCGCGTGCGCCATCTCGACCGCGAAGGCGCGGTCCAGGAATTCGACGCCGAAGGGCTGCTCGCGACGGTGGTGCAGCATGAGCTGGATCACCTCGAAGGCGGGCTCTTCATCGACCATCTCTCGCGCTTGAAGCGCGAGCGCGTGGTCAAGAAGTTCAACAAGGCGGCGCGCCATGACGAGATCGCCGCCCAGCATCGCGCCGCCATGGAGCGTCAGTCGGAACAAGCCGGAGCCTGACGATTGCGCGATAGAATGCGCGTCGTCTTCATGGGCACGCCGGACTTCGCCGCCCGTCTGCTGACCGAAATCGTCTCACGGGGCCACGAGGTCATCGCGGTCTATACGCAGCCGCCGCGGCCCGCGGGACGCGGCATGGCGGAGAAGAAGTCCGCCGTGCACCTCTTGGCCGAGAGCGTCGGCCTTCCCGTCCGCACGCCGAAAAGCCTCAAGAGCGCCGAGGCGCAGGCGGAGTTCACGGCGCTCAACGCCGACGTCGCCGTCGTCGCCGCCTATGGCCTGTTGCTGCCTCAGCCGATCCTCGACGCGCCGCGATACGGTTGCCTCAACCTGCATGGGTCGCTGCTGCCGCGTTGGCGCGGCGCCGCGCCGATACAGCGCGCGATCATGGCGGGCGACGCCGAGAGCGGCGTCATGGTGATGAAGATGGAGGCGGGTCTCGACACCGGCCCCGTCGCCCTGACGGCGAAAACGCCGATCGGCGCCGAGATGACGGCGAGCGAGCTGCACGACCGACTCGCGGAACTCGGCGCGCCGCTGATGGCCCAGGCGCTCGATCTGCTGGCGAAAGGCGAACTGCGCTTCACGCCGCAGACCGAGGACGGCGCCTGCTATGCGCGCAAGATCGAAAAGGCTGAAGCCCGGATCGATTGGCGCCGATCGGCGCAAGACCTCCACGATCTCGTGCGCGGCCTCTCGCCCTTTCCCGGCGCTTTTTTCGAAGCCGATCTCGGCCATGGCGTCGAGCGCGTGAAGGTTTTGCGCACGCGCATCGAGGAGGGGACCGGAACGCCGGGCGCCGCGCTCGACGACGCCGGCCTCATCGCCAGCGGCGCGGGCGCGCTGCGGCTGCTACGCGTACAACGCGCCGGCAAGGGCGAAATGGAATTTGAAGAATTCGCGCGCGGCCGTAAGCTGACGCGCGGCGTGGCGTTGGCATGATTTTGATGGGCGACGTGCGCCTATCACCCTCCCCTCGAGGGGGAGGGTCGGCCCGCAAAGCGGGCCGGGGTGGGGTGAACTCCACGTTCATTCGGCCGTCACCCCCACCCGGGCGCCTTCGGCGCCCGATCTCCCCCCTCGAGGGGGAGGTGAGGCTGCGCCATGCGCGAGCGCATTGAATGCCCCGCTTCGCGCTGACGATCGAATATGACGGCGGGCCTTTCGTCGGTTGGCAGCGGCAGGCGAATGGCCTTTCGGTGCAGCAGCGCCTCGAAGAGGCCGTGGCCGCGATCAATGGCGGCGCGCGCGCCGTCGTTCATGGCGCGGGCCGCACCGACGCCGGCGTGCATGCGCGGGGGCAGATGGCGCATGTCGATCTTGCGCGCGACTGGCGCGTCGACCGGCTGCGCGACGCGATCAATGCGCATCTGAAGCCGGACCCGATCGCGGTGCTCGCCGCGCGCGCGGTCGGCGAGGATTTCGAGGCGCGCTTTTCCGCCATTCGCCGCCATTATCTCTATGTCATCGACAATCGCCGCGCGCCTTTGGCGCTGAACCTTGGCCGCGCCTGGCACGTCAAGCGGCCGCTCGATGCGCAAGCCATGCATGACGCGGCGCAGTCTCTCGTCGGCCGTCACGACTTCACGACCTTTCGCGCCTCGGAATGCCAGGCGAATTCGCCGATGCGCACGCTGGAGCGTCTCGACGTGCGCCGCGATGGCGAGCGCATTGAGATCGTCGCTTCGGCGCGCTCCTTCCTGCACAATCAGGTGCGCTCCATGGCCGGCTCGCTGGAGCATGTCGGCAGCGGCAAGTGGCGCGTCGAGGATCTTGCGCTGGCGCTTCACGCGAAAGACCGTGCGCGCTGCGGACAGGTCGCGCCGCCGCACGGTCTTTACCTTGTAGCTGTCGATTATTAGCGATGCGCGAGGACGCTCGCTACGGCTTGTCGCCCGCGCCTTCCTCGTCACCCGGCGTCGGTTTGTTTGCGTCCTGCTTCGGCGCCGGCGGCTTCGCCGGCTTCTTCGCCGCATGTTTCGCGGCGCCGGGCGCGTTGGCGGATCTTTGTTCCTTGGCGAGCGCGCCGTGAATGGGAAGGAAGCTTGCCGATAGCACGGCGGCCAATATGCCGTTCACGCAGGATCGCTGATTCATCACTGGATGGTCCCCTCGAAGTGAGAGCCCCCGCCGAATCAACCGGCCCGCCCCGCAGGCATCTGGCCGGTCAACGGTGATGAAGTTGGGTCGCCGCCACGCCTACGCTGCGGTCATTTCATGACGGAATTCGCGCAGTTATCGACTGTTTGACGAACTGGTTAGCGAATCCTAAAAAATTGCGGCGTCATTCGCCGTCGGCCGCTTCCTTTTCCTCCGGTTTGACCGCCTCTCCCGCAGAGATCTCGTTCTTCACCGGCAAAGAGGCGGGAAGTTTGACGGCCGGCCGTTGTGCGGTCGGCGTTTTCTCCTGCGCGAGCGCGCCGTGAAGGGGAATAACGCTGGCGGACAGGACCGCAGCGAGAATGCCGTTAACACAGGGTCGACGATTGGTCATGTGTCCCCCCTCGACGTTGCGGCGCCGACTCAGCTGCCGCCGCGGCCATAGAGCGTCAAAAAAGTGGCGAGAAAGCGTCGAGCTTAGGTATGCGGGCCGCGGCGCAGGTCAAGAGCCGCTGAACCAATTGTAGCCCTTGTCCTCCCAATAGCCGCCAGGATCGTCGTTCGTCACGAAGATCTCGCCGATGAACTTCGGATTCTTGAATCCGAGTTTCGTCGGAAGCCGCAGGCGCAGCGGGTAGCCATATTTGGCGTCGGAAAAGTCAAGCGCCAGCAGCGTTTGCGGATGCAGCGCGCTCGGCATGTCGATGCTCGAATAATATTTGTCGGCGCATTTGAAACCGACGTAACGCGCCGTGAGATCGGCGCCGATCCGTTCGAGAAAATGGCGGAAGGCGACGCCGCGCCATTGGCCGATCGCGCTCCAACCCTCGACGCAGACGAGTCGCGTAATCTGGCTGGATTGCGGCAGCGCGCGCAAATCGCCGAGGCTCCAGGGCCGCCTGTCGGCGATGAGGCCCGAGAGCTGCAGTCGATAGCTCTCGCCGTCGATGAGCGGAATATCCTTTTCTTCATAATAGGCGTTGAACGGGAAAGGCGTCGTGACGTCCGCCCCGGAATAGGTCGGCGCGAGCTTTGCGGGATCGAAAAGCGCCGCCTGAACGCGGTCGTTGAACCGCGACATGGCGATCAGCAGCCGGTCGACGGCGTCGTCGTCCTTCAACGTGCAGCCCGAGAGCAGCGACAGCGCGCCCAGCGACAGGCCTTGCTTGAGAAAGAGCCGGCGTTCGAGCCGCGCGATCTGCGGTCGAAACAGGGAAAGACGGGGCGGCTTCATCGGGGCGCCTCCGCGCGGCCGGTGAACATTGACGCGAGAACGCCTTTGACGCTGACGGCGAGTCCGATGTGAACGACAAGAAAAGCGACGATGGCGGCCATGGCGAAGAAATGCACGCGCCGCGCCGCCTCATAGCCGCCCATCGCCGCCGTCAGTCCTTGCAGCTGCACGGGCTTCCAGATGGCGAGACCCGAGAGAATGGCGACGATCACGGCGAGAATGACGCCGACATAGAGCAGACGCTGCGCGGCGTTGTAGCGGCCGGCCGCATGATCGAGCCGGCCGCGGCTGGCGAGAAGAACATCATGGAGGGCGCCGCCGAACGAGATCGGCAGAAAGCTCCTTCGGAAGTGGCCTGAAACCAAGCCGTAGGCAAGATAGGCGAATCCATTGAGGGCCAGGAGCCACATGCCGGCGAAATGCCACGCGAGCGCGCCCGCCAGCCAGCCGCCGAGCGTGAAATCCTTGGGAAATTCGAAGCCAAACAGCGGCGAGGCGTTGTAGATGCGCCAGCCGCTCAGCACCATGACGAAGATCGCGAAAGCGTTCACCCAATGCGTCACTCGAATGAAGAGCGGGTGAATCGCACGCGGCGTCGTCGCGCCGGCCGCATCGACCATGGCGGGTCCTCCTCAGTCGGCGCCGCGAATTAAATGCGCCAGCGCCGGCCTGTTCGCAACCATGCGGGCCTCAAGGCTCGCCGTCCAGGATGCGCCCTGGACCGCGGAGCCTCCTGGCTCGCCCAAGCTCCGGCGACGGACTCGGTTGCTCCATGCGCGTCGCCTGCCGCGCCAACATATGGCTTTTGGGCCAAAACCCAAGGCGTCGCGCCGGCGCGTTGACAGGCCGGTCGCCTTCGCCCATGACGGCGACGCTTTCATCACGCGGGAATATGGCGGCTCATGCGCGTCTTCGTGACCGGCACGGCCGGCTTCATCGGCTTTCATCTGGCGAAGCGTCTGTTGGAGGCCGGGCATCTCGTCGACGGCTTCGACGGCATGACGCCCTATTACGATCCTCGGCTCAAGGAGGCGCGGCGCGCGATTCTGCTTCGGACCAACGGCTATCGCGACACGATCGCCATGCTGGAGGACATGGAGGCGCTGACCCGCGCCGCCGAACAGGCGGCCCCGGACGTCATCATCCATCTCGCCGCGCAGGCGGGGGTGCGCTACTCGCTGCAAAATCCGCGCGCCTATGTCGACGCCAATCTCGTTGGCGCGTTCAACGTCATGGAGATCGCCCGACTGCTGAAGCCGCGGCATTTTCTCTGGGCTTCGACGAGCTCGGTCTATGGCGCGAGCCCCACCGTGCCCTTCCACGAGAGCGACCGAACCGATTTCCCTTTGACCCTCTACGCCGCGACGAAGAAAGCCGGCGAAGCGATGGCGCATTCCTACGCGCATCTGTGGTCGATCCCGACGACGATGTTTCGCTTCTTCACCGTCTACGGACCCTGGGGCCGTCCCGACATGGCGCCGTTGAAGTTCGTCGACGCGATCGAAAACGACCGCGTCATCGACATCTATAATCACGGGGACATGTCGCGCGATTTCACCTATGTCGCAGACCTCGTCGAAAGCGTCGTGCGGCTGATCGATTGCGTTCCCGAGCGCGATTCGGGCGACGACAGCGTGTCGCCCGTGGCGCCGTTGCGCGTCGTCAATATCGGTCGCGGCGCCCCGGTGAAGCTGCTCGATTTCATCGAGACGATCGAACGCGCGCTCGGCAAGAAGGCCAAGCGCAACTATCTCGACATGCAGCCGGGAGACGTGCCGCGGACCTTCGCCAGCGCCGATCTGCTGGAGCGCCTGACCGGCTATCGCCCACAGACGTCGCTTGACGAAGGCGTCGCGGCCCTCGTCGACTGGTATCGGGCGTATCGCCGCGCGCATGGAGAACTGGCGTATTGAGAGCGGCCGCTCGACGCCTGCGTCGCGGCCTTCCTGTCGTCGCCGTCGGCGAGCGGGGGGGCGCGCTCCGCAGCGCGCCTACTTCTTGTTGGCCGAGAGGAATCGATGCGCGGCGTCTTCGTCGAAGACCGGCGTGATGTGATTGACGTTGAGGTCTGTCCAGGATTGGAAGAGCTTGCCGAGATCGGCGATGTCATTGGCTTCGACGATGCTCCAGCCCTCGAGCAGCGTGACGGAAAGCCAGTTTCCGACGACTTTCATTCCCTCTGGCGCGGCGTCGCCGAGTTTCTGAAACCGCTTGAGAACTTCGTCGCGATGTTCGGGCGTCATTTCATAATAGATCGCAAACAGCATCGGTCGTCGTCCCTTCGGTTGAAATGCAACTTTCGCCAGATTGACGGGAATGGGCGCTCAAATTGCCGCAGTCCGACGTCACATACAACCTCAGATGGTCGGTTCGCCCGATCCAGTCGGGCATGCCGTCGAGCGTCATGATCTCCTTGACGCTTTGCGCCGGCGGATGACGGCGGGCGGAATTTGTTCCCGGCGAGGCCGGCCGATATTTTCCATGCGCGCGCTCGTTTCATGGCGTCGCGACGACGGCCCCGCCCTTGGCGTCCTTGGCGCGCATCGCGATGAGGGACTTCATGACGCGCTATCTGAGACATGCGGTCGCCGTTCTTTTCGCCGGCTATTTCGCCGCGCTCGCCGGCCTCGTCGCCTTTCAGCGCGACGTCCTCTTTCGCCCTGACGCGCTGCGCGCCGATCCCGCCGCGGCCGGGCTGGCCGAGGCGCAGGAAACGACGCTCAAGACGCGCGACGGCGAAACGCTCGTCGCCTGGCGGCTTCCCGGCGCCTGCGGCCGGCCGTTCATTCTTTATCTTCATGGCAACGGCGGCGCGCTTCGCGATCGCGTTCCCCGGTTCAAGCGCTTTGTCGAAGACCGGTTCGGCATGCTCGCCATCTCCTATCGCGGCTATGGCGGTTCGACGGGCGCGCCCGCGCAGGAGGGCCTCTTCCTCGACGCCGAAGCGGCCTATGCGGAGGCGGTGAGGCTCGGCTACGCGCCCGAGCGGATCGTCATCATGGGCGAGTCGCTCGGAACGGGCGTCGCCGCCCATCTCGCGGCCGCGCATCCTGCGGCGGGACTGGTGCTCGATTCCCCCTATTCCTCCATCGTCGACGTCGCGGCGGAGCGATACGCCTGGGCGCCCGTCCAGTATCTGGCGCGCGATCCGTTTCGCTCGGATCAGGAGATCGGCAAGGCGCGGGCGCCGGTCCTGATGGTCCATGGCGAGAATGATTCCGTCATTCCGATTCGCCTCGCGCGCCGGCTCTTCGATCTCGCCAATGAGCCGAAGACGTTCCTTTCGGCGCCCGGCCGCGACCATCTGGCCCTGCTCGATGCGAACGTTTATCCCCGTGTGCGCGACTGGATCGAGGCGCACGCCGCCGGCGCCGCTTGCGCGAAGGCTGGCCCCGACTGAACGCGGCGCGATCTAAAGCCAGTCCGGGACGCTGTCCATCGCGATGATCTCCTCGACGCTTTGGCGCTGGCGGATAATGGCGTAGCGGCCGCCATCGACCAGCACTTCGGGCACGAGCGGCCGCGTGTTGTAGGTGCCCGACTGCACGGCGCCGTAAGCGCCGGCGGTCAGTACCGCGAGCAGCTCGCCGGCGCGCGGCTCCACCATTTCGCGTCCATGGGCAAGATAGTCGCCGGTCTCGCAGACCGGCCCGACGACGTCGGCGACGATTCTTTGCCGATCCGCGCTCTGGCGCACCGGGATGATGTCGTGCCAGGCGTCGTAGAGCGTCGGACGGATAAGATCGTTCATGCCGGCGTCGACGATCACGAAGGTCTTGGCGTCGCCATGCTTCACATAGGTGACGCGCGTGACGAGCATGCCGGCGTTGCCGACGATGAGCCGCCCCGGCTCCAGCACCAGCCTGCAGCCGAGCCCGCCGAAACGCCGGCGCACGATCTCGGCGTATTTCTCTGGATGGTAGGACTGCGGATCGTCGCCGTCGTGATAGGGAATCCCCAGCCCGCCGCCGAGATCGACATGCGAAATATCGTGCCCGTCGGCCCGCAGCTCGCGCACCAGTTCGGCGAGCAGCGAAAAGGCCTCGTCGAAGGGCGCGAGGTCGGTGAGCTGGGAGCCGATATGCATGTCGGCGCCGGCGAGTTCGATTCCCTTGAGCTTGGCGGCGAAGGCGTAGACCTCCCGCGCCCGCGACAGCGGCACGCCGAATTTGTTTTCGGCGAGGCCGGTGGAAATCTTCTTATGGGTGCGGGCGTCGACGTCCGGGTTGACGCGGAGCGACACGCGCGCCGCGCGCCCGAGAGCGACCGCCGCCTGCGACAGGGCTTCGAGTTCCGGCTCCGACTCGACGTTGAAACAGAAGATTCCGGCGTCAAGCGCCGCCGCGATCTCCTCGCGCGTCTTGCCGACGCCGGAAAAGGTGATTTTTTCAGGCGCGACGCCGGCGGCGAGCGCCCGGGCCAGTTCGCCGCCCGAGACAACGTCCATGCCTGCGCCCTCTCGGGCGAGAAGCCGAAGCACGGCCTGATTGGAGTTGGCCTTCACTGCATAGCAGACAAGCGCGTCGAGACCGGCGAAGGCCTGCGAAAACACCCTGTAATGGCGCCGGATCGTCGCCGCCGAATAGCAATAGAAGGGCGTGCCCACCTCGTCGGCGAGCGTCGCCACGGCGATCTCCTCGGCGTGGAGCGCGCCGTTCCGATAATCGAAAAGATGCATCGGCTTACAGCAGCGGATCGAGCGGGAAGGGATATTGCGCCGGCGGTCGATTGCCGATGGTGCCCGGAATAGGCGGCGGCGGGAGAGAGGTTTCAGGAGCGCCGGGCGCCGGCCGGGGCGCCCCGCGCGCCGCTCTTGCTTCCGCCTCCGCCCGCAGGATCGCCCCTCGCGCCTGCGTTTCGGGCGGCAGCTCCACAGGCCCGCGCCGGCCGCAAGCGCCGAGGCTCGCGGCGACGAGCGCCAGCGCAAGAACCGCCAAGCGGCGGCGGGTGAGGAGCGGCAATGGAGGCGTCACGGCGATTCGTCCCAGGGGAGAGCCCGCGCACTATAGCGATGAAGTAAAAAAAGGCGAGGGCGGGGGCGTGACGAAGATCGGCTTCTTTGCGGGCGAGGGAAAGTCCGGCGGTCCGCGCGCCGCTCAGGTTGCGTTAGCGCCTCGCCGGCGCCCGAGCTTGGCTGTCCGATCAAGGGAACCGGCGGCGCGTCGGACAGCGCGGATGACGCCCGCCGCCGGCGGCCCCCAACTCGGCTGTGCTGGACGCGGCGCCGAAGGAGCCCAATTAACCGAAAAGCGCCAAAAGCCGGGTCTTTCCTCGGCGCGCCTTTACGATTTGGCGTCTGCGTGTTTAGGTCAAGCATGGTCAGCGTTCCGCGTTTATTCGCAGCTCTCGCCGCGGCTGTTCTCTTCACGGCGGCCCCAGCAGGCGCCGCGGTGCGCGTCCGCATCGACCTTGCGGCGCAACGGCTCGAGGCGGTCACGCCGCAGGGCGAGACTGTCACCTGGAAAATCTCCAGCGGCCGCCGAGGGTATGAAACGCCGACCGGAACCTACAGCGTCATGCGCATGGAGGCCGATCATCATTCCGACGAATATGATCAGGCGCCGATGCCCTACGCCATCTTCTTTTCGCCCCGCGGCCTCGCCATTCACGGGAGCTATGAGCGCGGTTTAGGCCGTCCGCTCTCCCACGGCTGCGTGCGGCTTGCGGTTCCGAACGCGCGGCAACTCTTCGACTGGGTGGAAAAGCACGGGGCGACGATCGAAATCACCGGCGGCGCCCGCCGGGCGGCCGGTCGCCAGGAGGCCGAGCGCCAGGAGGCGGAGCGCCCGCGCATGACGCGGCGGCCGCGCCCTGTTTACGAAGAGCCGTCCTTCGGCTACGGCATGGAGAGCTACTCCCCTTACTAGGTCCGCCGGCTCGCGCAGCGCTCGCCGTTGCATCTGAGCAACACTCTCGGATTGAATCGACATGGATGCTGCGGCGCGTTTGCGGGGCTGCTTATTAACGGGTAATGCTCGGATTTCTGGCGCTTGTTGTCGACGAGCAGAGTAGAGACATTGACGACATCCAAAACCCCCCTTCTCGATCGCATCGCCTCCCCCGAAGATCTGCGCAAGCTCCGTCCCAACGAGCTCAAGCAGGTCGCGGAGGATTTGCGGCGCGAGACGATCGACGCCGTGTCCGTGACCGGCGGCCATCTTGGCGCGGGTCTCGGCGTCGTCGAGCTGACGGTCGCCCTGCATTATGTTTTCGACACGCCGCGGGACAAGGTGATCTGGGACGTCGGCCACCAGACCTATCCCCACAAGATCCTCACCGGCAGGCGCGACCGAATCCGCACGCTGCGCATGGGCGGCGGCCTGTCCGGCTTCACCAAGCGCGCCGAAAGCGAATATGACGCCTTCGGGGCCGGCCATTCGTCGACCTCCATTTCCGCCGGCCTCGGCATGGCCGTCGCGCGCGATCTCGCCGACGGCGATAATCACGTCGTGGCGGTGATCGGCGACAGCTCAATGTCGGCCGGCATGGCCTATGAGGCGCTGAACAACGCCGGGGCGCTGCACTCTCGCCTGATTGTCATTCTGAACGACAATGACATGTCGATCGCCCCGCCCACGGGCGCCATGTCCGCCTATCTCGCCCGGCTGGTTTCGGGCGGCGCCTACCGCTCGATCCGCGAGGCCGCCAGACAGCTCGCCAGCCATTTGCCGCGCTTCATCTATGACAAAGCCCGCAAGGCCGAGGAGTTCTCGCGCAGCTTCATCACCGGCGGCACGATGTTCGAGGAGCTCGGCTTCTATTATGTCGGGCCGATCGACGGCCACAATCTCGACCATTTGCTGCCCGTCCTCAAGAACGTCCGCGACAAGGACGACGGGCCTGTCCTGGTTCACGTCGTCACCCAGAAGGGCAAGGGGTTCGGGCCGGCGGAGGAATCGGCCGACAAATGCCACGCCGTCAATAAATTCGACGTCGCGACCGGCGTCCAGATCAAGCCCAAGGCCAATGCGCCGACCTATACGAATATTTTCGCCAAGGCGCTGGTCGCCGAAGCCGAACATGACGACAAGATCGTCGCCATCACCGCGGCGATGCCGTCGGGCACCGGCCTCGATATTTTCGGCAAGGCCTTCCCGCATCGCACCTTCGACGTGGCCATCGCCGAGCAGCACGCCGTCACTTTCGCGGCCGGCCTCGCCTGCGAGGGCTACAAGCCCTTCTGCGCGCTGTATTCGACCTTCCTGCAGCGCGGCTACGATCAGGTCGTCCACGACGTGGCGATCCAGAACCTGCCGGTGCGCTTCGCCATCGACCGCGCCGGCCTCGTCGGCGCCGACGGTCCGACGCATGCCGGCGCCTTTGATCTCGCCTATCTCGGCTGCCTGCCGGGTTTCGTCATCATGGCGCCCTCCGACGAGGCCGAGTTGATGCATATGGTGGCGACGGCGGCGGCCTATGACGATGGCCCCAGCGCCTTCCGCTATCCGCGCGGCGAAGGGCTCGGCGTCGACGTCCCGGAACGCGGCGACATTCTCGAGATCGGCAAGGGCCGTATCCTGCGTGAAGGGTCCAAGGTCGCGATCCTCTCGCTCGGCACGCGGCTCGCGGACTCCTTGAAGGCGGCGGCGGAGCTCGAAAGTTACGGCGTTTCGACCACCGTCGCGGACGCCCGCTTCGCCAAGCCCATCGACCGTGACCTGCTGCGCCGGCTCGCCGCCAACCACGAGGCGCTTATCGTCGTCGAAGAAGGATCCATCGGCGGTTTTGGCGCCCAGGTGTTTCAGGCGCTCTCAGAAGATGGGCTGCTGGACGGCGTGCGCGGCGCGTTCAAGTTCCGCAGCATGACTCTGCCGGACGCCTACATTGATCATGACAAGCATGAGTTGATGATCGCCAAGGCGATGCTCGACAGCAAGGCGATCATCGGCAAGGCGCTGGAGCTCTTGGGCGACGAAAAGGCCGCGGCGCGGGTGATGATCGCGTAAGAGAAACCTAGCCGCGTCGCCCTTCGCAGACGCATAAATGAATAAGTATTGAGCCATGGCGCAATTTGCGCCAGACTGCCTGCGCTCGCCAAAAGAAATTAATTCCCTATCATTACTTATTGTGAGGCAAGTATGAATTCCTCTTTTCTGAATTTGAATTATCCTGACCCATTCTTCACCTATGCGCCGCACGCTAAGAGACTCGTTGTCATACTGCATTCAATCTCGTCGCCGCACGACCGTCTGGCGGACGCAAAGGCAGCTGCGCAAGATGCTTACGGCGAAGATGGGGTCGACATATACGCACCCATCCTCCCTTACTCCCAACGCTTCGATCGTACTGGTGCGAGTGCAACCGTCGTAAACCTCGTCGCCGACCTCGACGCCGTCTGGGATAACAAAGACGGCAAAAAGTACGAGAAGGTTGTGCTCATCGGCCATAGCCTCGGCGGCATTCTTTTGCGACGTGTTTTCCTCGCGGGATCGCTAAATCCACCGGACTACGCCGTCGGTGATTTCCACAAACGCGACGATCTATGGGGCCCGATTGCAGAAAAAAGAAACAAAGAACTTCCCTGTGAGTGGGCAAAGCGGGTCGAGCGTATCGTTCTACTTGCAACGTGGGATAAAGGTTGGAGCATATCCGATCGCATCGGCTGGCTTTATTCGAGCGGTTTGAATGTGCTGGGATTGATTGGGCGCTTATTGGAGCTTCTTGAAGGGATCAATATCAAAATTAATGCTCCGGGCCGCACTATGCTCGACGTGCGCAAAGGCGCGCCCTTTATCGTGCAGACGCGCTTGCTGTGGATGGCCTATCGGCGATGGCACAATGGGCGGCTCCGGAACCTCTACAATGAAGCAGGTCCGCTGACGCGTCTTGCCGAACCAGATCCGGCGCTCACCGCAAATCCGCTCGTTGTTCAGATCATCGGCACTCTGGATAATTTTGTTTCGCCACAAGATCAGGTGGACATGGACGTCGAGGCGATGGCCTGGAAGGAAGGCGACGGAGCAGATCAGAATAAATGTTATTTTTTATTTCAAATGCGGGCTACCGATCACGCTGGCGTAGTTGATTTTAGCAACAAAATCGGGAGAACGTGTGGATTGCGAAAAAAGCCGATTGAGGAACAGCCGGAAGTTCTCGCTCACCGGCGGCAGGTCCTGTTAGACGCGCTGACCATGCCACGATCAGAGCTTAGCCAGAGATCCCTCAATCCCACGCTGATGTTTGATCAGTTGTCAAAATTCGATCTTAAAACTACAGATGTCGTCCTTGTTATGCACGGCATCCGGGATGACGGTTACTGGACGCATCGGATCGTAGAAGCAATCAAGAACGCGGATGAAGACCGACGAAAGGGATCTTCCGCGGCATCCGAGCCTATCGAATCATGTGCGCCGACCTACGGCTATTTTCCTATGGGTGCGTTCATCATGCCGTGGATCAGACGGCAAAAGGTCGAATGGTTTATGGACCTTTATGTTCAGCTGCGCGCCCGATTTCCGCGAGCAACGTTGCATTTCGTCGGCCATTCTAACGGCACTTATCTCGCCGCCGATGCTCTAGCGCGCTATCCAGCTGCGCGTTTTGGGAGGATTTATTTCGCCGGCAGCGTCGTCAACCCGACGTTTGACTGGGCGAGAATGGTAACCGAAGAGCGGGTCAAGCAGTTTCATAGTGCGCGTGGCGGAACGGATTGGGTGGTGGCTTGGTTACCCAAGAGTCTTGAGTTTTTTACTGACCTCGGCGGCGGGGGATTTGACACATTCGAGTCCGCCGCTCGTGGGAATCCAAAGATCACTCAATCGGCTACCTTTGCCAGAGGCGGTCATAGTGGCGCAATCGAAGAGCCGCATTGGCCTCAGATTGCCAAATTCATCAATGAAGGCGCTCAACCATTCGCAAACGATGAGAAGACGGGCGAGCACGAGCCTTTTATGGAAAGGCCCGATGGCTGGATCGAAGGGTTTTCAAAATTTCGCGTTGGCGTACCTCTGGTCTTTTCTATTGCTGCGCTCTTCGCGCTCCTAGCGTTTTCACTCTGGCTCCCCTTCGAGAACTGGCGATGGGGCCCGACGGATCTATCGATCTTTGGGGGTTGGGGTTCACACTTGTGGATCATCGCGCTCGCGGCGTTCCTTGTTTTGCAGTACGCGACGAAGCAGGTGCCACGCGGCAAACTCGCCATTTTGCTCACTGTTCTGTTCGCTTTTTGCACATTAGGGGTCGCCAACTTTGTCTTGACTTCATTCGTCCGAGAATCTCAGCAATTCGGACTACTGAATCCTGTCGAATATTCGGTAGCGCTCCGAACAGCTGGTGCCTTCGTGACGTTGACAGGGCTGATCGCGGCAATGCGCTTTGTCCTGACACGCTTTTAGCAGTTGCTCCCCCTTTCCTTTAGAGGAGCAGCGCCTGGAGAACGCGGCTAACGAGGCATCTCAACGACGCGCTCAATACCACTATTGGGCGCTTCCCTTCTGGGAGGAGGGGAGGACGGCGGGGCAGATGATTTTTTGCGCCTCCGCCGCCTTCGCCGTCGCTGCTCCGGGCGCCTATGCCCTCTGGCTGCGTCTTGAGCGGCCTCTCGAGGTTCAGGCGGGAAAGCGCAAGGGCCTGCTTCCCGCCGGCGATTATCTCTACTGCGGATCGGCGAACGGTCCCGGCGGTCTGCGCGCCCGGCTCGCGCGGCACATGCGGAAAGACAAGCGCGCGCATTGGCATGTCGATCAGCTGACGCGGGCGGGGCGAATACTCGGCGCCTTCGTCGCGGAAGACGGCGACGAATGCGCGCTCAACGCCGCGCTCGCCGATCTGCCAATCCCGATCGCCGGCTTCGGCAGTTCGGATTGCCGTCGCTGCGCCGCGCATTTGCGTTTCCTGCCAAAGGGCGCGGCGCTTCCTTCCGACTGGGAAAATGCTAGGAAGGCGGCCACCTCCCCCTTGAGGGGAAGATCGCGCGGCGTAGCCGCGCGGGAGGGGTCGCGGGCGCTCACCCGACCCCCCGCCTTCGACGCGACCCTGGCCCTAAAGGGGAGGGTGGCGCGCGCATCGGAACAGGTCTGGATGTCAAAAGAAGAAAACAAAACCAAAGTTGAGGCGCGCACGCCGCGCGGGCTCGGCGACCGCGAGGCCGGCGAACTCGCCGCCACCGCCCGGATGCTCGACGTCATCCGCGAGGTCTATGAACTTTATGGCTTCGAGGCGCTCGAGACGCCGGCGATCGAATATACGGACGCGCTCGGCAAGTTCCTGCCCGACCAGGATCGCCCCAATGAGGGCGTCTTCTCCTTTCAGGACGATGACGAGCAGTGGCTGTCGCTGCGCTACGACCTGACCGCGCCGCTGGCGCGTTTCGTCGCGCAGAATTTCGATCGCCTGCCAAAGCCCTATCGGTCCTATCGGGTTGGCCCGGTCTATCGCAACGAAAAGCCGGGGCCGGGGCGGTTTCGCCAGTTCATGCAGTTCGACGCCGACACCGTCGGCTCCGCCTCGCCGGCCGCCGACGCCGAGATCTGCATGATGGCCGCGGACGCCATGGAGCGCTTAGGGATCGCGCGCGGCGACTACGTCATCAAGATCAACAGCCGCAAGGTGCTCGACGGCGTGATGCAGTCGATCGGCCTTGCCGGCGAGGAGAACGCCGGCCGCCGCCTCGTCGTGCTGCGCGCCATCGACAAGCTCGACCGGCTCGGCCCCGACGGCGTGCGGCAGTTGCTTGGCGAGGGCCGCAAGGACGACAGCGGGGATTTCACCAAGGGCGCGGGGCTCCCTCTGCCGGCGATCGACACGATCCTCGCCTTCAGCCTCGGGGGACAGTATCGGAACGGCGCGCCGGCCTTCGATCTCTTCGGCCTGCTCGGCAAGAGCGAGGTCGGCGCGCAGGGCGCGGAGGAGCTTCTGGAGATCGAGGATCTCGCCCGCGATGCGGGCTTTGGGCCGGATCGCATCCGCGTCGATCCTTCCGTCGTGCGCGGCCTCGAATATTACACCGGCCCCGTTTTCGAGGCCGATCTGACCTTCGAGACCCGCGACGAGAAGGGCAATCCCGTGCGTTTCGGCTCGGTCGGCGGCGGGGGCCGTTACGACGGGCTCGTCGGGCGGTTCAGATCGGAAAATACGCCGGCGACAGGCTTCTCGATCGGCGTCTCGAGGCTCTTCGCGGCCTTAAAGCTCATCGGCAGCCCGATCGTCTCCGCGCGTCCCCATGTCGGACCGGTGGTCGTTCTCGTCCTCGACCGCGACAGGCTCGCCGATTATCAGCGGATGGCGGCGCAGCTGCGGGGCGCCGGGATCGCCGCCGAAATCTATCTGGGCGGCGCGGGCATGAAGGCGCAAATGAAATACGCCGACCGGCGCAACAGCCCGCTGGCGATCATCCAGGGCTCCGACGAAAAAGCGCGCGGCGAGGTGACCATCAAGGATCTCGTCGCCGGCGCGAAGGCCGCCGCCAATATCGCCACCAACGAGCAATGGAAGGCGCTTCGTCCCGCCCAATTCGCCGTCCCGGAAGCCGAATTGGTCGAAGAGGTCCAAAAGGCGCTCAAGGAACAAATTTAACCTGCGGCGAAGCTGATCATTGCCAGGCGCGCAGGCGCGTATAGTTTTGCGAAGGGATAGAGGAGCAAACGCAGATGAATGGCGACACGCCCAGATCAATCGTCCATCCCACCGATCTCTCCTTCGCAAGCCAGGACGCCTTCGCGCATGCGCTGCGCATCGCCGTGGCCTGCAAGAGCATGTTGCACATTCTGCATGTCGAAGCGCCCGAGACCGAGGAGGACGATTGGGATCGCTTTCCGCAGGTGCGCGAAATGCTGGCGCGCTGGAAGATGATCTCGCCGACCGCGACGCGCGCCGAGGCGGCCGAACAGCTCGGCGTCAAAATCGTCAAGGCGGCGGTCGAATCGGAATCGCCCGTCGCCGGCGTCGCCGCCTATGTCGAGCGGCACCTGTGCGATCTTCTCGTGATGATGACCCGACCGCGCAGCGCTCTGGAGCGGCTGCTCGCCAGCTCGGTCGCCGAGGAAACGGCGCGCGAGACGCATGTGCCGGCGCTGTTCCTGCGCGAGGACCAGAAAGGCTTCGTCGACCAGGAGACGGGCGCCGTCTCGCTCAATACGGTGCTGATGCCGGTCGAGGCGACGGTCTCGCCGCTCGACGCCTTCCGCCACGTCGCGGCAATCGCGCATTGTCTCAACCCGGCCGCCGACGTCATGATGCTGCATGTCGGCGAAGACCTGCCGCTTTTTGAAGGGCTGCTGCCGCACATCGAGTTGCGCCGCGGGCCCGTCGTCGAAACCATTCTCGCCTATGCGCAGGAGATCAAGGCCGACATGATCGCCATGCCGACGCGTGGCCGAAAGGGCCTGCTGGAGGCGCTGCGCGGCTCGACGACGCGGCGCGTGCTGCACGAGGCGCCCTGTCCGCTGCTGGCGTCGCCGGTGCGATGAACGCCGGCGCTCACTCCCGAGAGGCCGAAGGCCGGATCGGGACGCCCGTCGCGATCAACATTCTGGGCTCCGATTCGGGAAGGTCGCTCATCGCGAGCGACTGACCCGCTCTATAGCGAGCGCTGGAAATGCAGCACGCCGCCCTGCGCGCCCTTCAGGATGAGGTCGTCTCCCTTCGTGTCCCAATAGGGGCCAGAGAGCAGCACCCCCCAATAGTCGCGCTCGAAGGCGGCGAGCGGGCCTTCACATTTGCGTTCGTTGACCGCCGGCATGGTGCGCGGTCCGAGCCGGTTGGGGCCGATGATGAAGATGCCCGACCAGTTCTTGCAGCCCGAAAAACCGTTGGCGCGGCCGGTTGAGTCGATCGAGATCCACATCTCCACCGGCGGCGCTTTGCCGTTGATCTCCTTGAGCACGAAGTTCTGGTTGTGCGGGAACGGCTGATAGCGCGGAATGCCGCCCGTCTCCTTGTTTTCGTCTTCCGGCTGCTTCTGCTCCGCGCCCTGAGGCGGTTTTGCGCGGCTCTTGGCGTCGGCTGGCGCGGCGGCGAGCGCAATGGCGCAGAGCGAGGCGGCTAAGGCGAGCAAAATCCTGTTCATCGCGTCAATCATCCTCCCCATAAGGCGACCCGCGCCTGTCGGTCCCGGGCCCGCGGCGCAGCGCCTTATAGCATGCTCGGCAGGACGCGGTCAGGCGGCCGGTGGCCGTCCATAAAGGTTTTGATGTTGATGATCACTTTCTCGCCCATATCGATGCGGCTTTCAATGGTCGCCGAGCCCATATGCGGAAGCAGCGTGACTTTTCCGGCTTTGGCGAGCTTCAATAATTTGGGAGAGACGGCGGGCTCATGCTCGAAGACGTCGAGGCCGGCGCCGGCCATCTCATCCGCCTCAAGCATGCGCACCAATGCGTTCTCGTCGACGATCTCGCCGCGCGCGGTATTGATCAGAATGGCGTGCGGACGCAGATGCGCCAGTCTGCGGGCGGAGAGAAGATGATAGGTCGCCGGCGTATGCGGACAGTGGATCGACACGACGTCGACCCGCGCCAGCATCTGATCGAGCGACTCCCAATAGGTCGCCTCCAATTGCTCTTCGAGATCGGCCGAGACCCGTCGGCGGTTGTGGTAATGAATTGAAAGTCCAAAACTTTTCGCGCGCCGCGCCAAGGCTTGGCCGATCCGGCCCATGCCGACGATGCCGAGCCTCTTGCCGGTGATCCGATGGCCGAGCATCCAGGTCGGCGACCATCCCGCCCAAGCGCCGTCGGGAATGGCGCTCGCGCCTTCGACGAGACGACGCGCCACCGACAGGATCAGCGCCATCGTCATGTCGGCGGTGTCTTCGGTCAGAACGCCGGGCGTGTTGGTGACGGTGATGGAGCGATCGAGCGCCGAGGCGACGTCGATATTGTCGACGCCATTGCCAAAATTGGCGATCAGCTTCATCTGCTCGCCGGCCTGGGCGATCAGATGCGAATCGATACGGTCGGTGATGGTCGGCACCAGCACGTCGGCCGTGCGCATGGCCTCGACGAGTTCGTCATGAGTGAGCGGCTTGTCGCTTTCGTTGAGGCGCGTGTCGAACAACTCGCACATGCGGGTTTCGATGACCTCGGGCAGCCGGCGCGACACGACAACGAGCGGCTTCTTTTTCGGCATATCCCTGGTCGTGCCTCCGCGTTCATGTTGTGTTGCAGCAGCGTTTCTGCGATTGCGCTATGATCGTCGCCGCGTCGCCGCAACGGATGAAAAGACGCCGGCGAGTTTCGCCGGCTTCAACCGGGTCTTAACGACGGTCGGCGACAAAACCAATACGCCTCCTCGGCGGACGCATTCGACTTCCTAGCAGATGACGGGCCAAAGACAAGCGAGCGATCAGTCCACCATGTCGCGAATAAACATAGAATCTGCGCCAATTTCGGCAGCCTTCTCAAACGCTCAGGAACTTTTCCAAAGGCGTCGCCGCACGGCTTTCGCCGCGCTCGTAGGCGCGCTTTTTTGCGCAGCGCACGCCAATGCTCTGGAGCCGCAGAAGGGCCCGGTGAGCGGCCTGCCCTTGCCCCGCTACGTCAGCCTCAAATCGGATCGGGTCAATGTTCGCGAGGGGCCGAGCAAGGAACATCCGACTCTGTGGATCTACGAACGCGCCGCGCTCCCCGTCGAGATCACCGCCGAATTCGAAACCTGGCGCAAGATCCGCGATTCCGAAGGCGCCGAAGGCTGGGTGCTGCACTCGCTGCTCTCCGGACGGCGCACCGCCTTGGTCGCGCCGTGGAAAAAGGAGCCGCAACTGCTCGTCGCCGCCGATCATTCAACGCCCGCGGCCAAGCTCGGCCCCGGCGTCATCGGCAATTTGCGCAGCTGCGACGGCAAATGGTGCCGCATCGCCGGCAAGGGCTTTGACGGCTATATGCAGCAGGAAAATCTCTGGGGCGTCTATCCGGGCGAAACATTCGAATAGTCAGCCGATCGGACCGCCCGGCAGGCGGCTCTTGAGTTTCTCCAACGCGGTCGAAATGGCGTCCCGACTGAAGGGCTTGGCGACGACCGGCGCATCGGCATGCGCCTCAAGCACGCCCTGTTCGCCGTAACCGGTCACGAAGGCGAAGGGCTTATGCCGGCGCTCAAGGACGCCGGGGAGAACATGCGCCTTCTGGCCATTGAGGTTGATGTCGAGAAAGGCGATGTCAAAATCTTCGCTGGTCGCCTTTTGCAGCGCCTCCTGCACATTGCCCGCTGTGGCGACGACTTGCGCGCCAAGCTCCTCGAGAAACATTTCGAGCGCCATGGCGATCACGGCCTCGTCTTCGACGATCAGGACGCGAGGCGCGTTCATTTGAGCACTTCCACGCCCAGGGGAATGTCCATCTCGCAACGGAATCCTTCACAGGGGAATTCGACCGCAATCCGCGCGCCCGCTTCGGACGCCAGCGTTTTCTCGATCAGGCGCATGCCAAATCCTTTGACCGATGGGGGCGCGATCGGCGGTCCGCCGCATTCGCGCCAGACAAGATGGAGCTTAGGCGTGCGCGCCTTGGCGTCAATGCTCCACTCAACGGCGACTCGTCCGTTCGGCGCCGAGAGCGATCCGTGTCTCACGGCGTTCGTGCATAATTCATGCAGCGTCATCGCCAGGGCCGCCGCGATGCGCGGGCAGACGTCGACAGACGCCCCTGAAACGTCGAAATTCTCCTGGCCCGCCGGGGCGATGGCGGTGCGCACGAGTTCGTCGACCCGCGCCTTCGTCCAGTTTTCGCGGGTCAGCACGTCATGCACGGCGGCGAGCGCCAGCAGACGATTCTCAAAGAGCTCCACCGAATTCTGCTTCAACTCGCGCAGCGAATGCAAAGCGATCGAGTGAACCGTCGCCAGCGTATTCTTGACGCGATGGTTGAGCTCGTGGATCAGAAGCTGCAAGCGTTCGCGGTCGCGTTCCTGTTCGGTGACGTCGGTGTTGGTCCCATACCAGCCGACGATGGCGCCGTTCTCGCGCAGCGGCTCGATGCGCGTCAGAAATGGCCGGTAGAGTCCGTCGGCGCCCCTCAGCGGGAAGATCATCTGGAAGAATTCGCCGTGCTGGATCGCATGCGTCCATCGCTCCAGCATTTTCGGGAGCACGTCCGGGTGATGGACCGATTGCCAACCCCATCCGGCCATCTCCTCGGGCGTCGTGCCGGTATATTCGTACCAACGATCATTGTACCAGAAAATCCAGCCGTCGGGACGCGCCATCCAGGCCAGATTCGGTATGGAGTTGGCAAGCGCCTTGAACTGCGCGTAGGTGATCTCGGATTCCTGTTCGGTCGCCCGCTGCGACATTGCTCCCGCCCCACCCTGGTTTTCGAAGAGGTCTCGACGGCCTTGCGGCGAATTCGAGCCGCTTCGAATGTGTCGACAACAGAATATAGGGCGGGCTTAGGCGCGGCGAAGTCGCACCACGACATCTACGCGTGCGACGCGCAAACCATCGGGCGGCTGGGGAAGATCGGAGACCGAGACATTCGCGCCGGCGATGTCGTAAAGCTCTCCGTCGTCTTCGAGAAGAAAATGATGGTGGTCGGCGGTATTGGTGTCGAAATACACCCGGGCGCCGTCGACGGCGATCTCCCGCAGCAAGCCGGCCTGGGTGAACTGGTGGAGCGCATTATAGACGGTCGCGAGGGACACGGAGAGATTGGCGGCGAGCGCCTCTTCGTAGAGCCGCTCCGCCGTCACATGGCGATCGCCGCTCTGCCCGAACAGCAACTCGCCCAGCGACAGCCGCTGACGGGTCGGCCGCAGCCCGGCGTCGGCCAGCAACTCTGCGACGCGCTTGCGCGGCGCACAGTCAGGCGGAACGGTCGAATTCGGCTCGGCGTCCATTGCAGCGGCTCGCGGTTTTCCACTCTCGCGGTTTTCTACAGGGCATCATAGGGAGAATGGCGGGAAATTCAACGCCGCTCGGCTGTTGCGACCCCGCTTGCGACAGCGCTTCCGGCCCGGGCGAGGCTATGTTACGGATCGCTTCGCCCGGGAGCGGCCAAGAGCGGCCAAGAGCGGCCACAGCGGCCAACAGCTGCCGCTGAGAGCCGCCAAGAGCGGCGCCGCCGACGCGGCGCCAACAAAGATAAGGCGCGCCTTGCAGAGGCGCTTGGGAGGACGGGCCGAAAGGCTCCAACGCGAGGAACATAGGACGATGGGCGAAAGGCGCTCCTCATTCGGCTACGAGGATTTACTGGCATGCGGCGAGGAGAAGCTGTTCGGCCCGGGCAACGCCCAGCTGCCGCTGCCGCCGATGCTGATGTTCGACCGGATCACCGAGATCTTCGAAGACGGCGGCGAGCACGGCAAGGGCTACATGCGCGCCGAACTCGACATCAAGCCGAGTCTTTGGTTCTTCGACTGCCATTTCAAGGGCAATCCCGTGATGCCGGGCTGCCTTGGCCTCGACGCGCTGTGGCAGATGGTCGGCTTCTATCTCGCCTGGCTCGACAATCCGGGGCGCGGCATGGCGCTGGGCGTCGGCGAGGTGAAATTCAGCGGGCAAGTTCGCCCGACCGTGAAAAAGGTGACCTACGGCATCGACTTCAAGCGCGTCTTCAAGGGCAAGCTTGTGCTCGGCATCGCCGACGGCTGGGTCGCGGCGGACGGCGAGCGCATCTATGAGGCGAAGGATTTGAAGGTTGGCCTCGCCAAGGCCGAGGCGCCGGCAGCCGCCTGAAGCGCACACCAAGGCGCGGGGAAGCGCCGCCAAGGAGTTGGACCAATGAGACGAGTCGTCGTCACCGGCATGGGGATTGTGTCGTCGATCGGCAACACCACCCAGGAAGTGATCGCTTCGCTGCGCGAGGCGAAGTCTGGCATCGCCCGCGCGGAGAAATACGCCGAACTCGGCTTCCGTTCGCAGGTGTACGGCATGCCGTCGCTCGACCCCTCGACGATCGTCGACCGCCGCGCCATGCGGTTCCATGCGACAGGCACGGCGTGGAACCACGTCGCCATGGATCAGGCGATCGCCGACGCCGGGCTGACCGAAGCGGAGATCTCCAACGCGCGCACCGGAATCATCATGGGGTCCGGCGGCCCTTCGACCCATACGCTTGTCGAATCCGCCGACATCACGCGCACGAAGGGGCCCAAGCGCGTTGGTCCCTTCGCGGTGCCCAAATGCATGTCGTCGACCGCCTCGGCGACGCTTGCGGTCTGGTTCAAGATCAAAGGCGTCAACTATTCGATCTCGTCAGCCTGCGCCACGTCCAATCACTGCATCGGCAACGCCTACGAACTGATTCAGTATGGCAAGCAGGACATGATGTTTGCGGGCGGCTGCGAGGAGCTGGAGTGGGAGCTGTCGGTCCTCTTCGACGCGATGGGCGCCATGTCCTCCTCTTATAATGATCGTCCGGCGACGGCCTCGCGCGCCTATGACAAGAATCGCGACGGATTCGTCATCGCCGGCGGCGCCGGCGTGCTGGTGCTCGAAGAACTCGAACACGCCAAGGCGCGCGGCGCGAAGATCTACGCCGAAGTCGCCGGCTATGGCGCGACGTCCGACGGCCATGACATGGTGGCGCCCTCGGGCGAGGGCGCGGTGCGCTGCATGCAGCAGGCGCTCGCGACGGTGAAGTGCCCGATCGACTACATCAACCCCCACGCCACGGCGACACCGGTCGGCGACGCCAAGGAAATCGAGGCGCTGCGCGAAGTGTTCGGCGTCGGCGACAAATGCCCGCCGATCGCCGCGACCAAATCCCTGACCGGCCATTCGCTCGGCGCGACGGGCGTGCAGGAGGCGATCTATTCCTTGTTGATGATGCAGAACGGCTTCATCTGCGAAAGCGCCAATATCGAAGAGCTCGATCCGGATTTCGCCGACATGCCCATCATGCGGACGCGCCGCGACAATGTGAAGCTTGGCGCTGTGCTGTCCAACTCATTCGGCTTCGGCGGCACCAATGCGACATTGGTGTTCAAGCATCCAGACGCCTGACGCTGATCCCTCGCGATACGTCATGGCCGGGCGTGTTCCGGCCATGACGTCGAGACATGCAACGGCGTTTAGGAGAAGGCGATTCTCCCAGTTGCGAACGACGCCAGCGGCGCTCGTGAACAGAAGTATCGCCGACACGGCCCACAGCGTCGTTCTTCTTTGCTGTCTGCGTCTACGATAGGGCTTAGGCCCAAACTTTCGATCTCTCCTACGATGACAATCGCCATATGACAGTTTCAACCGGTCTCATGCAGGGTAAGCGCGGCCTCATCATGGGCGTCGCCAATGATCATTCAATCGCCTATGGCGTCGCGCGCGTTCTTGCGCGCCACGGCGCGACGCTCGCATTCACCTATCAGGGCGAGGCGCTCGGCAAGCGCGTCAAGCCGCTCGCGCAGGAGCTCGGGTCGAACCTTGTGCTGCCATGCGACGCCGAGGATATTTCAACCGTGGATCAGGTGTTCGCGCGTCTCGAACACGACTGGGGCGATATGGATTTTCTCGTCCACTCCATCGCCTATTCCGACAAAAGCGAATTGAAGGGACTCTACGCCGACACCTCGCGCGAGAATTTCATTCGCACGCTTGTCATTTCCTGTTTTTCCTTCACCGAAGCCGCGCGCCGCGCCGCCAGGCTGATGAAGAATGGCGGATCACTGCTGACGGTGAGCTTTGGCGGCGGCACGCATGTCATGCCGAATTACAACGTCATGGGCGTCGCGAAGGCGGCGCTCGATTCATCGGTGCGCTATCTAGCGGCCGACTTCGGCGATCGCGGCATTCGCGTCAATGCGCTGTCGCCCGGTCCGGTGCGCACCATGGCGGGCGCCGGCATCACGGGCGCGCGGGCGATGGGCGCGTTCCAAAAAAAGCATTGTCCGTTGCGTCGGATGATCACGCTGGATGAAATCGGCGGTTCGGCGCTTTATTTGCTGTCGGAGCTTTCGGGCGGCGTGACGGGCGAAGTCCATCTTGTGGACGCCGGCTATAATATCATGTTGCAACCGCGTCCCGAGGATCTCAACGGCGAGGAGTAAGGCAATGAGGATAGCGCTGTCTTTAGGCTTGGTCTTCATTGCGGCGCCGGCGATGGCGGCGAGCGCGGATCCGACGACCGGCGCGCAGATCGCCAAAGCCGAATGCGCCTCATGCCATGCCGTTGGATCCGACGCAGAGGCCAAGAGCCCGGATCCCAAGGCGCCGCGCTTTATCGATGTGGCGAAGATGCCTTCGACGACTGAACTGTCGCTCAAGGTTTTCCTGCGCTCTTCGCACAAGAATATGCCTAACATCATTCTCGCCCGCGAAGAGATCGACTCGCTGGCAAGCTATATTTTGGGGCTTGGCGGCAAATAGCCGCCAAGCTGATCGAAAGCTGTCCGCGCGAAATTATGCGGCCATTTTCTGTCCGGACATTCTGCGGCATTCCTCGGCGCAGCGACGGCATTCGTCGGCGCATTCCTTCATGTCCGGAATCGGATCGCATTCCTTGGCGCAGGTTTCGCAAGCCTCGGCGCAGAGCGCGCACATCTGTTTCGCCAGCGGCGAATTCATCAGCATCATTTGCGTGCTGTTGCGGCACATATCGGCGCAGGCGATCATCGCCCGGAAATGTTTGGGCTTCACATGCTCGCCGCCTTTCTCGAGGCAATGGGTCATCGCCAGGCCGAAGCACATCTGATAACAGTTCAGGCAGGCGTCGATGCAGGCCTGCATTTCCTTCGGGATCATGTGCATGATGGATCGTTCCTCTTAAGGCTTTCCGCCTCGCCGCCCCGCAGGCAGCTAGTTCACCGGCCTCGCAGGTCAAGATTTACGGCGAAAGCGCAGGACCGACAGTCAAGTTCCGGCACGCCGGCTGATTTCGGGTTCTGACCACTAAAGCGCTTCATGATCACATGGAATCATGTGATCGATAAGGAATCGCTCAAAATCAAAACGTGGAGCAGGTTCTCATCGAAAAAGTCTGTCAACTTTTTCGGGACCTGCTCTAAGCGCGAGCAGCGGAGTTTTCGCTGGGACTTCTGCTGTTGGGCCGCCGCGCGCCAAGGCCGCAAAGGCCGCGCATGAACGGGCGTCTCCGCGGCGCGGGCTCATCGCCAAGGCGCGCTATTCGCGCTGGTCGCGCTTGCCATCTTGAGCGCAGCGCCGCGCGCCCGCGCCAAGGCAATCGTCGATATCGAGACATTCGACGGGTCCGCGCGTCCTGCGCCATTCGAAGGCGGCTAGGCTTTCCTGACGAACTCCGTCCGCAGCACGAGGCCTTTTACCTTCTCGGCGCGGCAATCGATCTCAGCCGGATCATCCGTGAGCCGGATATTTTTGATCAAGGCGCCGCGTTTCAAAACGACCGACGAGCCCTTGACCTTCAAGTCCTTTATCAAGATCACGGAATCGCCGTCCTTGAGTTCTGCGCCATTGCTGTCTGTCACAACCACCGTCATCAGGCGCTCCGAGCGTTCCATAGCTGATCATGCGCATCCTTATATTCGCCGAGGAGACGGTTTGCATCCCCCACGCGATCATTCGCTCATCTAGATGCCGCCTTGCCGCGCGATATTCCGCTTCTTCGTTTGGATCGAGTCGTCCAGAACGTCTCCTTCTGCGATCGACCGCTGATCACCCAGCCGTCCGTCGATCTTGAGATCGACTTCGTCGGATGCTAGCGGAACAAGCATGTCGCCGAACTGATTCACTTTCTTCGTCATAGCGTCGGCGGCCTGCCAAGAGAGCGGCATATGCTCGCCTGGCTCAAATGACCGGCGCTCAGAGAGAAGGTCGCCTCACATACTGGCGCTTAGAGGGCTGCGCCTGCGCGCGGCGCGCTCGTCTCCTCGCATGAGCTAGGCGCTGTCTACGCCCGCGTTGTCGGTGACGGAAGCAAGCGGCAGATGGAGCTGGTAGGACAGTCCGCTTGGCGGATAGGTAATGGTCGTCCTGCCATCAAATTGCTTCGGCCATTCCTCGATGATGAAGCTGCCAAATCCTTTCCTGGAAGCGGCTGTCACAGGAGGACCGCCTCTTTCCTTCCACTCAAAGGTTATGAATTTCTCTCCTTCGATATCTTCGACTCGCTTATCGATCAGCACTCGCCCGCTGGGGGTCGAGAGCGCGCCATGTTTCACCGCGTTGGTGACAAGCTCATTGATAACGAGGGCAAATGCTTGGGCGGCTTTTGCGGAGAGCGAAACATCCAGGCCTTTGGCTTCTATCTGATCTCTGAACCCGGCGATATCCGTCTCGAGTAACTTATCCATTGAGACTTTTTGAAACATCGCCTCGGAGGCGACAGCGTGAACCTTCGCGAGGGATTGCACCCGCCCCGTGAGGATTTGTTCCGCTTCCGATATGCTCCGGCCCGTTGTTAACGTCCTTCGGATAATAGCTAAAATAAGCGCGAAGAAATTGCCGACTCCATGCTCGAGCTCCCTTGCAAGTATCCGCTGCCGCTCCTCGTGCTGCTTCCGCTCAGTTATATCTGTGATTGTCGCCAGCACGGCGGGCTCGTTGCTCCATTCCAAAGGGTTGAGGCCGATCTCCACTGGAAATTCGTCTCCGTCTTTTCTGCGCGCCCGCAGATCACGGCCTGCGCCCATGGGGCGAGTCTCTGGCGATCGTTGAAACGCCTCCCGCACGACTTTGTGCGTGACCGATGCTCTTTTCGGGACGAGCATTTCAACTGACCGCCCAAGGAGCTCTTCGCGCCGATACCCGAAAAGTCTCTCCGCGCTCGAATTAGCCGCGAGCATTTTGCCGGCTCTGCCGACGACGATGATGCCGTTTGGGGCCGACTCAATAAGAGAGCGCTCCTTTTGGGCTTCAACGGCGACGCGTTCAATCGCAATCTTGAGGAGGGCGACGGCCGTCACTATTGCGAGCGACGCCAGCAGAAGAAAAAGCAACGAACCAGCGATGCGAGGGCCGAAGGCTTGGAGAGATGGAGAATTTAAAAACAGCGGCCGAGCTATGGCCACAGAAAGGGCCGCAGCGAATAGCCCTGCGCGAGAACCGCCAAGCGCGGCGGCAACGACGATCGCAGGCAAAAATGCAACGACCGGCAAGCCCTCAACCAGCCAATCTTGCACGAACCAGCCGATCAGCGCCGACAGCCCGACAGCTAAGGACGCTGTGGCGTAAGCCGTAAAATTTACCCGCATTTGGCTCCGATCGATCGCGCTGCTGGCGGCCTTGGAGAGAACCAAGTTCGAATCAAGATAGGAAGCGGCGGACGCAGAGCCATCCATCATCACAAGGGGTTTTCTGGTCCAGCTTGCCAAGGGAGGCGGGCGGGCTGGCGATTTCGTCGGTTTGGCGGAGCGAAGTTGATCGGTTCGGCGGCGTCCCCTGGCTTCACTTTTTCAATGGCGCGGGGCCTCGCATAGTCCGGCGTCGCCGTGGCGCCATTGACGGGCGGAGTAACGGGACGCCATCAGAAACCGCTCGCAGGCGGCGAGCAACGCGCGCTTTATCGGCTTGGACGATCGCGCCGAAGCGGAATCAACCGCCACGCTCGAGACCGTCGCCGTCGCCACGCGCGCGCTGCGCTTTTCGCGTCGCACGCTCTGACCGTTGGGGCTTAGGAACAATGACGCGGGCGTCGCTGGGCGATTTTTATCGAGCGCCGATCCAAATCTCTTCCGACCGGAGAGGGCTCTCCAAACGTCGGAGGACCGATGGATAGCGTCGCTTCGATGTTGATGCTAACCTTTGCGCGCACGCCGTTTTCCTGTCTGTCATCCGTACTGCGAAATGAGACAACGATCAAACGCCGAGTGGTTATTGGCCCTACGGGCAGGCGATCAGAGTCAGGCTGTCGCGCTGGCTGAGCTGCGTGAGCTCGTGCTTGGCGCGATCATCAAATTTCTCTCGCGAAACGAAACGCCCGGAGGTTCGTCGCTCGGCCACGATTTGCATCAAACGGCGGAGGACTGCGCCCAGGAGGCCATTATCCTCATTCAGTCGAAACTCGATCAATTTCGTGGCGAGAGCAAATTTACGACATGGGCCTATTCGATCGCGGTTCGCGTCACTCTTGGGGAGCTTCGACGACGACGCTGGCGGAAGGCGGTCGTGAATAGCGCGCGTCTTGGCGAAGATATGCCGGTCTGGCCGACCGATGCGCCAGAACCCGAGCGTAGTCTGGAACGGCGACAAGCGTGGGCTTTGTTGGCCCGCCTTATCGAGAACTCTTTGACGCCACTCCAGCGAAAAGCGCTTGTCGCTCACGCGTTTCAGGGCATGCCGCTTGACCTTGTCGCCGAGTGGCTCGGCGGCAATCGCAATAGCGTATACAAGCTTATTCATGATGCACGAAAGCGCCTCAAGGCCGCGCTACTTTCCGAAGGCGTTACGCATCAGGATATCATAGCTACGTTCGACTCATCCCGGCGCAAAACTTATCTCAGCGATGAGGGTAAGATTGTCGCGTCACAGAGCGTCTCACATACGGTTGAGTCCGGAAGCTAGGAATGAAACAAAAGGAATTTGTCCGCCTGCTCGATACGATCTTCGCCGCCAAAGGCGGGGAAGAGATGTCGTGTACGGATTATTTCGATAGTCTACCGCGCTACGCCGAGTTGGAAGCCTCCGGCGTGGACGCCGCCGCCGCCCTTCCCGAGGTGCGTCACCACATGCATCAATGTCCGGAATGCGAAGAGGTGTATCTCGGCTTGCTGGCGCTTGTGCGCGCCGAAAAGGCGGCCGATCGCGGGTGAGCGGGCGCGATCGTTGTTGATCGATCGAGTCAGCGGCGACAGAACGAATTTCGTCACGCATTTTCGCATGTGAGTTGGATTTCCTGCGGGAGGCGTTTCTCCGAGCGAAAAAATCTCGTCGGTCGAGGTAAGATTCTCCGTGCTGCGGCGTCTAAGAGACGTCCGAGCCGAAAAAGTTGGCTCGCTAAGGTCGGCAACAAGGAGAACGCACGGCATGTCAAATCTCTACGAGCGCCTCGGGGGCGAGAACGCCGTTAACGCCGCAGTTGAGCTTTTTTATCGCAAGGTTCTCGCGGACGGTCGCATCGCGCAGTTTTTTGACGGCGTCGACATCGATCAGCAAATCGCCAAACAGAAATCATTCCTGACCATGGCGTTTGGGGGCCCGAATAATTACACGGGAGCCGACATGCGCAATGCGCACAAGCGTCTCGTCGCCCAGGGCCTCAATCATTCCCATGTCGACGCGGTGATCGAAAATCTCAACTACACGCTTCGCGACCTTGGCGTGCCGGAAAAGGAGGTTAAGGAAGTCGCGGCGCTGGCGAACTCGGTACGTGATGACGTATTGAACCGTTGATCCGATGCTGAAGTTCGAGGATCGTTCGGTCGAACTCAGGCCAGGTGAAACAGTGCTCGAAGCGCTGGAGCGGGCCGGCATCGACGCGCCTTCGTCGTGCCGGTCCGGCGCTTGTCAGACCTGTCTGCATCGCGCGGTCGAAGGCGTTCCTCCGCCGGAGTCTCAAGTTGGATTGACAAAGGGTCAGCAGGCGCTTGGTTTTTTTCTGCCCTGTGTCTGTTTGCCGACGTCGCCGCTGACGATTACGCGTCCGGAGGACGCCGGAGCGCGCCGGGACGCCGTCATTCGAGCGATTGAGCCGCTCGCGCCCGATGTGATCCGACTGCGCGTCGACGCAGATGATTTCGCGTATCGGCCAGGTCAGTTCCTCGAACTTGTCGCGGATGGCGATTTAAGACGTCATTACTCGCTCGCGAGCCATCCCGAGGACGATCCATTTCTCGAGATGCATATCCGACTGCATGAAAATGGCCGAATGAGCCGACGGCTTGGAGAATGCAAGCCAGGCGACCGCTTGCATGTCGCGGGTCCGTCCGGGACATGCTTTTACGAAGGCGTTCACGAGGATCAGCGCCTGCTGCTGATCGGCGCCGGGACGGGTCTCGCGCCACTCTATGGCGTGTTGCGAGACGCTCTGAAGCGGGGCCATCTCGGTCCAATCCGTCTCTACCACGGCGCGCGCAGCCGTGAAGGTCTCTATCTTGATAAAGAGCTGAAAGCGCTGAGCCGGACGCGGGCGCAAGTCGACTACCGACCATGCCTGCTTGATCCACATGCGCCGGCTGGAGGAGACGTTGCGGCGACGGCCCTGGACGCCGAGCAAGACGTCAAGGACAGCGCAATTTTTCTGTGTGGCGGCGAAAATCTCGTGAAACGGCTGAAGCGTGACTTCTTCATGCGCGGCGCCAGCATGAAAAACATCCGATCGGATGCGTTCACGCCGTCGGGCTGACGTTTGGCGGATCGAGGCGAAGCGGCAGCTTCGGGATTGACGTATCCTTGACGCCGCGCGCAGGTTAGCAAGAGTGGAGATTCGATCCGCGCCGCCATCGGCCGAGGCGGGCGGCTACGTGTATGGACGGTCGCGGATGCGAGCGCTCGGCTGCGAAGGCGCTTCGAAGAGGAAGGCGCCGCGACCTGAGGATGTATCGCGTCGTTGTGACGGACCGCCCCCGCTGACGTCGATCGGGCGACCTCCGGATTGCGCAAGGGGGGAAGAAAGACGAGGGAGGCCTCGCGGCCTGACGATCATGCCGGCGCCGAACCAAGTCTTGGACCAGGAGAAGAGCAACCTCGAAACGCGGGATCGCGATATCGCCGTCGCGCCTCCTCGGCAACGCAAGATTATCCACGTCGATATGGACGCCTTTTACGCCTCCGTCGAGCAGCGCGACAATCCGGAGCTGCGCGGCAAGCCGGTCGCCGTCGGCGGATCGCGGGAGCGCGGCGTCGTCGCGGCGGCAAGCTACGAAGCGAGAGCCTTCGGCGTGCGCTCCGCCATGCCGTCGGTCACCGCGAAGCGGAATTGCCCCGAGCTTATTTTCATGAAGCCGCGCTTCGACGTTTACAAGGACGTGTCGCGGCAGATTCGTTCAATTTTCGCCGAATATACGCCGATCGTCGAGCCGCTGTCGCTGGACGAGGCCTATCTCGATGTGACCGAGAATTTGAAGGGTATGGCGACGGCGACACGGATCGCCGAGGACATACGGGCAAGAATTCGCGCCGAGACCGGCCTTACCGCTTCGGCGGGCGTTTCCTATAATAAATTCCTGGCCAAGCTCGCCTCGGATTACAGGAAGCCCGACGGCCTCTTCGTCATCACGCCGAAGATGGGGCCGGCTTTCGTCGAGGCCCTTCAGGTGGGGAAATTCCATGGCGTCGGGCCGGCCACGACGACGAAGATGAATCGGCTTGGGATCGAAACCGGGCTCGACCTCAAAGCGCAGACTCTCGCTTTCCTTCAGCGTCATTTCGGGAAATCGGGAGTCTATTACTATTGGATTTCGCGGGGCGTTGACGACAGGCCGGTCCGCCCTGACCGCGCGCGCAAGTCGATGGGCGCCGAAACCACCTTTGTCGAGGATCTCTTCAGCTTCGCGGCGGCGCGCGCCGCGCTCCAGCCGATCATCGAAAAGGTCTGGCGCTACTGCGAGAGCGCGGGAATACGTGGGCGCACTGTCACATTGAAGGTGAAATATCCCGATTTCCGCCAGATCACGCGCAGCCGCACGGGCGCCGCGACGATTGCGACACAAGCGGAACTTGCTCAGCTCGTCTTGGCTCTGCTCGGACAGGTGTTTCCCGCGCCAATGGGAATCCGGCTGTTGGGCGTCACGCTGTCGTCTCTCAGCGACGAGCAATCTGGACGCGACGATCAATTCAGCCTGAGCGTTTAGCGCAAGCCACATCACAAGAGCGAAGCGCGGCGCGGCCTATGGGCTTTGAAACAAGGTTCACTCCGACCGCAGCCGACGAGGACGCGGGGGGGGGGGCGCCACGCGTGAGCGCAGGCCTAGTTCGCCTGCGTCGACGATGATTCTGATACGGGTTGTTCCGGCGCCGGAACATCAGGATCTTATTCGTCGGACGGCGCCAGATGGGCGGGCAATTGCGGCTCGCGGTCGATAAGATCGGCGAAATGCGCTTCAAAGGAATGTCCGGCAAGCGCCGCGTCAAGGCCTTTGAGCGCGGCCGCGATCAGAGCGGCTTCTTCTTCCTCAAGCACGCGCATCGCCGTGCCGAGATGGACGAGCACATGCGCGCCCGGAGGCTGCGCGCCGATCAGCAGCATGGAAATGCGCTCGGACCGGCCGGCGCCTTCGCAAAGCGCCGACATGTCGTCGCCGTCGATCACGCGCATCGGCACGCCAAGACACATGGGAGTCCGTCCGTCCGGCGCCTTAGTCGTCCGCGCGCAAAACTTTGCGGCTCGCATAGGCGACGCCTAGCGCGCCCATGGCGACGATGGAGATCCAGCCGAAAGCGACGGCAAGCGCGAGAAGGTGATCGGACTGGGTGGCGATATGCGCGAGGCTTTCGGCCAGCCCATAGGGATGCGGGCCCGGATGCGCCTCCGCCATGACGGGCGCGAGCGCCGCCGCGACGACGATCATTCGCAAGAAGCTCATGTCAATCCCTCCATTCGCCGGCGGCGTCCGCGCCTCTCCGGCTCTCGTAGCTCTGATGGTCTAGGTCATGTCCAAGCAGCGCCAAGTCTGGGGACAATGGTTTGGCGCGCGACGCGCAATCGACGCCCCATTCCCGCAAAATGTCATGCGCCGCCGCGACGGCGGCGTCGATCGCGCCGCGCACCGGCTCGGTGAGCGGACCGCCCCAGTTTTCGAGATCGAGCGGCTGGCAGCCGACAAGCGCAAGGCGCGACGGATAATCGCCTAAGAGGTCGGCGGCGCTCAGCACTTCTTGAAAGCCGGTCTGATGCAGGCTCATCTTTTTCGAGCCGGTGAATTTCGGCACTTCGCCATCACGCACGATCTTCAGCGTTCCGGGCGCAAGGCCGTAATCGATGGCGTCGAAGACGAGAAGGTCGTCCGCCTCGCGGACAAACTGCACGAGATAAAGCCCCTGCGTTCCGCCGTCGAGAATCGTGACGTGTTCCGGAAGGGCGTAGCGGCGATGAAACGCCTCCACCGCGCGCACGCCGAAACCTTCGTCGCCCCAAAGTATGTTGCCGATGCCAAGGACGAGCACGCGCCGCGCCACGGCTCAGGCTCCATCCTTGAAATGACGCTCGCCTGAGATCATCGAAGAGATGATGCTCTGGCGCGACATGATGTCTTCGCGCACAGCCGCGTAGATGTGGATGATGATGAACGTGACGATCACATACATGCCGAGGTGATGCCAAGTGTGCACTTCCTGGCTGTTGGGCCAGATGTAAAAGACCCAGCCGAAGAGCTTCGCCTCCCAACTGTCGGCCCCCTCGCCTTCCGAATAGAGCGCGAAGCCGGTGACGATCATGAACGCCGACATTAGCGTATACATGGCGAACATCGCCGTCTGCGCCAACGGATTATGGCCGACATATTTCATCGGCGCCTTTTCGAGGAAGGCGTACCAGCGGATTTCATGCGCAAGCTCCTTCCAGAAGGAGGCGCGCCAAATAGGCACGAAATAGATCTGCCGCGAATGTTCATTGCCCATGAACGCCCAATAGCCGCGCAGCAGAAAGCCGACGGCCATGATCTGCCCGGCAGTGAAATGGGCGAAGCGGATATAGCCCATGACGAAATGCTGCGACGCTTCGCCGGCGACCGTCGGCAAGGGGGAGCCGATCAGATAGCCGGTGACGATGAGGACAAGGATGGCGAGGGCGTTGACCCAATGCCAGAGCCGCACCGGCGCCTCATAGACATAGACGGTCGGCTGCGCCACCACCTTCTCGCCGTGAGAATCGGCGACATCGATGCGCGAAATGTCGGTCATGCACCCCTCCCTTAGCGCACCTGCACCTTCGCCATCTCTTGTCCGTCTTCGCTCATCACATGCGTCGAACAGGCGAGACAGGGATCGAAGGAGTGGATCGTGCGCAGGATTTCGAGCGGCTGCGCGGGATCGACCATCGGCGTGTTCATCAACGAAGCTTCGAAGGCGCCGATATTGCCGGCGGGATCGCGCGGCGAGCCGTTCCATGTGGTCGGAACGACGCATTGATAATTGTCGATCTTGCCGTTCTTGATCTTGATCCAATGCGCCAGCGCGCCGCGCGGCGCCTCGGTGAAGCCGACGCCTTTCGTCTCCGTCGGCCAGCTCTTTGGCTCCCACTTCTCGACATTGGCGGTCGCAAGATCGCCGGCCTTGATATTGGCGATCAGCTTGTCGAAGAAATGCCGCATCTGATAGCCGGCCCACTGGCTCTCCAGCGCGCGCGCCGCCGTGCGACCGAGCGTCGAGAAGAGCGCGGAAGTGGGCAGCCCGAGATCGTGCAGCACTTTTTCGACCGGCTCCTTGAATTGCGGCTTGCCCTGCGCATAGCCGACGACCCAACGCGCCAGAGGGCCGACTTCCATCGCATGGCCGCGCCAGCGCGGCGCCTTGATCCAGGAATATTTGCCGCCCTCGTCGAGCTCGATGATATTGGTCTTCGTGCCCTTGGCGTTCGGTCCGAGTTCGTAATGCGGCTCGGTGACGCCGTCCCAGGGATGCAGGCCCTTGGTCTCGTCGCCGTATTTATACCAGGAGTGCGTCACGAACTCCTGTATCTCCTCAGGGTCGCGGTGATCGACGGGATGGATCTCGTCGAGCTTGCCGTTGATGATCGCGCCGCGCGGCAAGAGCAGGTTCTTGTCCGTATAGTCATTGGCGTGTTCCGGCACGTCTCCATAGGCAAGCACGGATTTGCCGGAGAGGCCGCCGCCATAGAGCCAGTCCTTATAGAAGGAGCCGATGGCCATAATGTCGGGGATATAGACCTTGTCGTTGAATTCGATCAGTTGATCGATGATGCTATCGACGAGGTTCAGGCGTTCCATGTTGATCGCGCCGACTGCGCCGGTTCCGTCGATGTTGATCGCGCAAGGAACGCCGCCGACGAGCCAATTGGGATGCGGATTCTTGCCGCCGAAGATCGTGTGGATCTTCACGATCTCCTTTTGGAAGTCGAGCGCCTCGAGATAATGCGCGACGGCCATCAGATTGGCTTCGGGCGGCAGCCGATAGGCCTTGCTGCCCCAATAGCCGTTCTTGAAGGGGCCGAGCTGGCCGGACTCGACAAACTTTTTCAGGCGCGTTTGCAAGTCCTTGTAGTAGCCGGGGGAGGACAGCGGCCAGCTCGAAATCGATTGCGCGAGAGCTGAAGTGGCCTTCGGATCGGCGCTGAGCGCCGAAACCACATCGACCCAGTCGAGCGCATGAAGGTGATAGAAATGCACGATGTGATCGTGCACCTGCAGCGCGAGCTGCATGAGATTGCGGATCGAATTGGCGTTCTCCGGGATGGCGATGCCAAGCGCGTCTTCAACGGCGCGCACCGAAGTGAGCGCATGCGTGCCGGTGCAGACGCCGCAAATCCGCTCGGTGAAGGCCCAGGCGTCGCGCGGATCGCGATTCTTCAAGATCACTTCGATGCCGCGCCACATCGTTCCAGTCGAGACCGCATTGCGGATGACATTGTCGGAATCGACATTCACTTCGACGCGCAAATGGCCTTCGATGCGCGTGACCGGATCGACGACGATGCGCTTGCCGCTGTTGTCGAGCTTAAAGCCGTTAGGCGTGTCGACGCCGGCGGAAGCCGTCGCGGCGACGGCGGGAGCGGCGGCTGGGGCCGCCTGGCCCGCGCGATTTTGAGAGATGCGCTGCTGCGTCATGGCTGTTGTCCTGAGGAGAGCGGCGTCAGGCCGAGTGATCGTTGTTCTTCGAGACGATGCGCTTGACGGCGGTCGCCGCGGCATGCGTCGCGACCGCCGCGCCGACGACGCCGGCAGCCGCAAGCCCGATCTCATCCGCGTTCTTCTCGACGCCGAATTGATGGATATTGGTCAGGCGTTCATAGAAGGGCCCCTTGTCCCAAAACCCTTCTTCCGAACAGCCGATGCAGCCATGACCCGATTGGATGGGGAAGGAGACGCCGCCGTTCCAGCGCACCGTCGAACAGGCGTTATAGGTCGTCGGCCCTTTGCAGCCCATTTTGTAAAGGCAGTAGCCCTTCCGCGCGCTTTCGTCGTCCCATTGTTCGACGAACTGGCCGGCGTCGAAATGCGGACGGCGGTAGCATTTGTCATGGATGCGCTGCGAGTAGAACATATTCGGCCGGCCCTGCCGGTCGAGTTCGGGCAATCTGCCGAAGGTCGTAATATAAGTGACGACGCCGGTCATGACTTCGGCGATGGGCGGGCACCCCGGCACCTTGATGATCGGCTTGTCGTGGATGACCTTGTCGATGGGCGTCGCCTGCGTCGGATTGGGTTTCGCCGCCTGCACGCACCCCCAAGAGGCGCAGGCGCCCCAGGCGATGATCGCCATGGCGTCCTCCGCCATCCATTTCAGCTTTTCGACGAAAGGCTTGCCGCCGTCGATGCAGAACATGCCGCCTTCATTGAGCGGCGGATTGCCCTCCACGGCGAGAATATATTTGCCTTTGTATTTCTCTTTCGTCTCTTCAAGGATCGCTTCAGCCTGATGGCCGGCGGCGGCCATGATCGTATCGTCGTAGTCGAGCGAAATCATCGACAGAACGACGTCCTTGACCAGCGGATGCGCGGAACGGATAAAGCTTTCCGAACAACAGGTGCATTCGAGCCCATGCATCCAGATGACCGGCGTGCGCTCCTTGGTTTCGAGCGCGTTGGCGATCTTCGCAGCGCCGATCGGGCCCATGCCGAGACTCGCGGCGGTCAGGCTGCAAAATTTCGTGAAGCTTCTGCGCGTCACCCCCTGTCGGCGAATGACGTCGTAAAAAGTCTCGATTGCGGCCATTCCCGCTCCTCCTGATGGCGTCTTCGTCCCTTCGTCGCGATCTTGCGTCGCGCTTTGTTTTCAAAGGAAGAGCAAGGTCTGGGCCAAGCGCCGCCGGTTGATTGAAATTGATGTAATTCCAATAAGCTAGGAGAGTTCGAGGCGCGTCTCGATGAGAATTTTCGCGCGACAGCGGCTAGTCGATTTTCAATCGCCGGAAAGGCGCTTGCCAGCCCCTCAATGCGCCGTGCAGACCATGCAGGGATCGAAAGAACGGATGACATGCTGCACGGAAGCCGCGCGCGCGCCTTGGCCGGCGAGCGGCGCGCCGACAAGCGCCTGCTCGACCGGGCCGGCCACGCCGGAAGCGTCGCGCGGCGAGAAATTCCACGTCGTCGGCGCGATGATCTGATAGGCGCGGATCTTGCCCTTCTGCGCGCCGAGCCAATGGCCAAGCGACCCGCGCGCGGCTTCGACAAGGCCAACGCCCTCGCCATCCTCATCGTGCGGCGCCACAACGCAGAAGGGCGCGTTCAACGCCAACGCCTTCGCCCAGCCTTCCGTCGCCTCCGCCACCATCGCAAGCTCGATGAGCCGCGCGACGACGCGCGCGAAAACATTGGAGCCGCGCGACCGCGCAAGCAGGGCGCGCACAAGCGGATGGCCATGGACCGCCAGCCGCGCCAGCGCGCCGACCTCCGCCGGCCGGCCTTGAAGACGCGGCGCCTTCGCGAAAGAGTACGCGTCAGGCTTATCGACATAGGGTTCGGTGCGCGCGAGCGACGGCTCTTCCGGACCGTCACGCATATAGGCGTGCGACACGTCCTCGCGGATCGCATGCGCGTCAAGCGCCGACAGCGCGCTCGCAACGGGATCGAATACGCCCGCGTCGAGAAAAGCGCCCGTCTCGTCGCGATAGGCGCCATAGCTCATCAAGGGATTGGCGGCGCGGCCCAGATTTTCGAGATCAAGCGCGCGCGCGATGCGGCAGAAGGCGGCAAAATCGCCATCGGCTCCTTCCCCTTCGCAATAACGCTCCAGCTCTTCGGGCGTCTTGAGGCTCAGCGGCGCGGCAAGCGGCGCCGCGAAGACCGTCGTCTCAAGGAAGCGGCGAAAGTCGCGCGCGATCGCGACAAGTTGCGCCTTCTGCCCAAGATCGATGGCGCTTGTCGTTCCCCCCGGCTGAAAGGCGAGGCTGTGCGGCCATTTGCCGGCGAGTATCCCCATGATTTCGAGAAGCCGCCGGCGCGCCTGCAGAACCTCATTCGCCGCCGCGCCTTCAATCGCCTTGAAACGGCGCGTCGCGGATTCATGCCAGCTCCGGCCGGCGTATTGCGCGCGCGCGAAATCCGGCATGAAGAAAATATAAAAATGCGTGAGATGATCGGCCATGTTCTCGGCCGCATGCGCGAGATTGGCCGCGAGAATGCCATTGCGCGCCGGCGCGATTCCATAAAGCGCGCGCAGCGCCGCCGCCGCCGCCATGGATTGCGAGACGGAGCAAATGCCGCAGATGCGCGGCGCGATGGCGAGGGCGTCCGCGATCGGGCGGCCGACGAGGATTTGCTCGAAGCCGCGATAGAGCGGCGTCGTCACGCGCGCGCAAGCGATCGCGTCGTCTTCGATGTCGAGCGCGACTTCAAGATCGCCCTCGACGCGATTGAACGGGCCGACGAGAAGGCGCGTCATTCCTTTTGCTTCCTCGGGCCGCGCGGCGGCACAACGACATGATCGGCCGTGGCGTTCTTTCTCACGCGTTGCGGCGTCGCCGATTTCGACAAGGCCGCGAGCGCCATGAACCAGGCCTTCGGCATGTCGAGCGGCAGCCCTATGGGCACGCCGCCGATCTTCGGCGTGCGGTGATAGTCGCGAATATCCTCGAAGCCGGGAGACGTGCAGGCGATACAGGCGAAGCCGCCTTTGGTGCAGGAGCCGGAACCGTTCCAGCCGCGCTGATTGCAATCGCCCGCGGCCTGCGTCGCCTTGCAGCCAAGATGCTCCATCAGACAACCGCGCTGCGACAAAGTCTCCGCGCTTGCCTTGAATTCGTAAAATTCATTGCGGCTGCATCCGTGATGCGCGAGATGATCGACATAGAATTTCGGCCGTCCGAGCGCGTCGAGATCGTCCGCCGTCAGAACGTCCAGCGCCAACGCCGCGAGCGTCTCCATGATCCAGCCGGGATGCGGCGCGCAGCCCGCGACATTGATGACGGGCAGGCCGCGCCGCGAACGATAATCGGCGCCGAGAGCGCCGCCCGCCACAGACTTGCGATATTGAAGGCCGGCCGCGTCAGTGGGATCGGGATCCGCGGCGGGAACGCCGCCAAAGGTCGCGCAGGAGCCGATGGCGACGCAATAATCCGCCTTGGCGGCGAGCGCGCGCGCCCAGTCGAGCATGGCGCGTTCCGTGCCGGCGAGACGATTGAAGAAACCCGTTCCGTCGGGTCCGCAGAGAATCGCGCCTTCGATGCAAAGCGCGTGAAGCGGCGTTTCCCCCGTCTCGACGCGCTCCAGAACGACGCGGGCTTCCGTTCCGGTCTCCTCGCTGACGCTTGGATGCCAGAGGAGGTTGAGGCCGAGCGTCTCCAGCTCGCGAAACCATCCGCCCGAACCATGTTCAAGCATGGACATGGTGCAGCCGCCGCAACTTCCGGCCTGAAGCCACAATATGTTGAAGGAGCCCGCGCTCATCCGCCTTGATCCGCCCGCGAGTGCAATTGCGCGCTGTTCATCGGCAGCTGCACAGTGAACATCGCGCCTCCGGCCGGCCGATTGGCGACGACAATGGAGCCCCCATGTTCCTTGACGATGGAATAGCTGATCCAAAGGCCAAGGCCCGTGCCTTCGCCGACGACTTTAGTGGTGAAAAAAGGTTCGAACACCTTATCGAGCACGACGTCCGACATGCCGCGGCCATTGTCCTCGACGATGATTTCTGCGTGCGCGCTCGTCTTGCGGATCGCGACGCGAATGCGCGGCGCAGCGACATCCTTCGTCGCATCGAAGGCGTTGTCGATCAGATTGACGAGCACCTGATGAATCTGGCCCTCATGCGCATCGACAACCACGTTCTCGTCACAATCGAAAATGATTTCCGCGCGCGTCTTCTTGCTGCGCGCCGCCCAATTCGCCGCCGTGCGCGCGATGCGTTCAAGATCGACGCGCTGGGTTTCGGCGGGCCGGCTGAAGGAGAGGCGCCGCAAATTCCTTACGATGTCGCTGATGCGAACGGCGCCGTCCATCGTCCCTTCGATGAGCGAGGGAAGATCGGCGAGAATGGCGTCGATTCTGTAGCGGCGCCGTAACGCGTCATCCTGCGCCTTCACGCTGGATTTCTCGAAATATTCAGCGAGCGCCCCGCGATATTTGTCGAGCGTGTGGATATTTCCATAAATGAAACTGATGGGATTGTTGAGCTCATGCGCGACGCCCGCGACGAGCCGACCCAGGCTCGCCATTTTTTCCTGCTCGACGAGTTTGCGCTGCGCCTGCTGCAATTCACGATGCGCGTGGTGCAGCGCCTCATAGGCGCGCTTCAACTCGCCGATCGGCCGTCCAGTGAGCACGGCGCCGACGCGCCGACCCGTATGATCGAATCGAGCAGAGCAATTGATCGCCATGAGGTCGGAGGCGCCGTCCCCGGCAAAAAAACGCAGCTCGCATTCCGTGACCTTGCCGGCGACGCCTTCAGCGATCTTCTGCAAAGCGCTCGCGCGGTCCTCTTCGACCAGGAAATCCGCAAGGCTCGCGCCGAGCAAGTCCATTTGGCTCAAGCCCGTGATGCGCTGAAAGGCGGGATTGACCTGAAGGATGCGGCCCTTCTCGTCGCATACGACAAGGATATCGGAAACCGAAGCGATAACGCTTGAAATGAACTGCTGCGCTTCCTCAAGCTCGGCGTTCTTGATCTCGAGATCTGATTCATAACGAATGAGATCTGAATAAACCTCGTCAACCTTGTGAATGACTTCGAGCCACATATTCTCGGTCTGCGCGTCGTCCGGCAATCCCGCGCTCTCCGAGAGGAGATCGATCATATTGGTCGGACGGTAGATTTTACTCTTCGTCATCGCGCAGATCCCGCTCAACCCCATAGCGTTCGATCTTGTTGCGCATGCCGACACGGGAAAGGCCAAGCTCCTCCGACGCTCGGCTGATATTGCCGTCGAAGCGGCGCAGCGCGTCCTCGATCATCTCGCGTTCAAGCGCCTCGACGCGGGTCTTGAGCATACGGGCCGCGCTCGCATGCCCATTCGTCAGCCGCGGGGCGAGAATGCGCGGCGACAATAGGCTCGCGGGCAGCAGCCCGTCATTTTCCGAGAGCGTCACCATGCGCTGGATTTCATTATGGAGCTCGCGCACGTTTCCTGGCCACTCGTAGCTCGAAAGGCGCGCCAGCGTCTCGGTCGTGAAGCCTTTGACGCCGCGCCGGAAGCTGCGGTTGACGTCGGCGAGGATGCGCATCGCGATCAATTCTATGTCGCGCGGCCGCTCGCAAAGCGGCGGCAGATGGATTGGAAACGCCGCGACGCGATAATAGAGATCGCGCCGGAACCGTCCCGCGGCCACTTCGTCTTCGAGACTTCGGTTCGTCGCCGCGATCAGGCGCACATTGACCTTGCGCTGCCGCTGCGCGCCGAGCGGGCGGATTTCCCCCTCCTGCAAGACCCGCAGCAGTCGCACCTGAAAGGCGGCGGAGGTTTCGCCGATCTCGTCAAGGAAGATCGAGCCGCCATTGGCGAGTTCGAACAGACCGACGCGATCCTGATAGGCGCCGGTGTAAGCGCCCTTCTTGCAGCCGAAGAGTTCGCTCTCCAGCAGTTCGTCGGGCAAAGCGCCGCAATTCTGCACGACAAAAGGCTTGTCGGCGCGATCGGAGCCGTAATGGATCGCGCGCGCGAGAAGCTCCTTACCGGTTCCCGACGCGCCGGTGATGAGCACCGAGATGTCATATTCCGTCGCCTTGCGCGCAAGCGCCACAACGGGCGCGACGGGACTTTCGGGGTGGTGAATGATGCGGCTGAATTCAAAGAGCCGCTTCTCCTTGCGGCGACGAGTCGCGATCTGCTCCTTGAGCAACTCCGCAGCTGGCTTATTGTCGAGGCCGGCGCCGACTTCCTTCTGGTAGCGATAGAGCTGCGCCGCGTCGCGCACGCTGGCGATCAGCTTCTCCGGCTCCCAGGGCTTGGTGATATATTGGTAGATGCCTGCTTCATTGACGCCGGCGATGATGTCTTCGGACTCGGTATAGCCGGAGATGATGATGCGAATCGGATCGGGCCAGGAGATGCGCGCGCGCTTCAGGAAATCGACGCCTGACTCGCCCGCCATTCTGTGATCGCAAAGAATGACCTGCACGAGTTCGCCGTCGAGGACGCCTTCCGCCTCCTTCGCTCTTGAGACGCAGATCACGTCGAATTCGTCGCAAAGGACGCGTTGCAGCGCCTCGCGCGAGCGAAGCTCGTCGTCGATCACCAGCACGGTCGAAGAAGAAGTCATTGCGTCATCCGGTGCGCGGCGCGCCGCGTCTCAACATATTCGGGGAAGCTGTTCTCCAGACAGCCAGTCGACGATGCGCCCGCCGCCAAAGCGCGTCGTCATCTCGACGAAGTTTCGTTCGTCTTCGACGACATGTCCGATCAAGGCCGCATCACGTCCGAGCGGATGAGCGCGCATGGCGTCAAGCAGCGTCCCGGCCGCGTCGGGCGCGCATATCGCCATGAGCTTTCCTTCATTCGCGACATAGAGGGGATCAAGACCGAGGAATTCGCAAGCGGCGGCGACCTGCGGCTTCACCGGAATCAGCTCCTCGTCGACCATGAAGCCGACGTTCGATTGATGCGCGATTTCATTCAGCGCCGCGGCGAGGCCGCCGCGCGTCGGATCGCGCATCACGCGCAAGGCGCCGCCCGCGGCGTCGACCATGGCGGCGGTGAGTCCGTGCAGCGCCGCGGAGTCGGACAGGATCTCCACGCCGAATTCAAGATTTTCGCGCCGCGACATGATGGCGACGCCATGATCGCCCATGGAGCCGGAGACAAGGACGGCGTCGCCGGGGCGCGCTTTGTCGCTCGACAGCGACAGGCCGTTCGGCAAGACGCCGACGCCTGCGGTCGAGATAAAGACGCCGTCCGCCTTGCCGCGCTCGACGACTTTCGTGTCTCCGGCGACAATCGGAACATCGGCGGTCCGCGAAGCGTCGCCCATGCTCTGAGCGATGCGTTTCAAATCGCCGAGCGCAAATCCTTCCTCGATGATGAAGCTTGCGGAAAGATATTTCGGCGTCGCGCCAGCCATGGCGATATCGTTGATCGTGCCATGCACGGATAGAGAGCCGATGTCGCCGCCCGGGAAAAACAGCGGCGAAACGACGTAGCCGTCGGTCGTCATCACGAGACGGCCGTCCTGCTGGCCGAGCAATGCCTGATCGTCGTTGCGACTCAACCAGTCATTGCCGAAGGCGTCGTGAAAAATATCGGCGATGAGCTGCGCCATGGCGCGCCCGCCCGAGCCATGCGAAAGATCGACGCGCCCATTTCGCACGTCGAGCTTGCGGCGGACGGGTTTCATGACGAGGCTCATGAGGCCGCCCTTTCCATCCGCGCGCGGCTGCGGTCCCGGAACCGGCCATAGGCGTAATGCGCCGCGCAGGAGCCCTCCGACGACACCATGCAGGAACCCATCGGCGTCTCCGGCGTGCAGAGCGAACCGAAGAGCTTGCAATCCGTCGGCTTCTTCGCGCCGCGCAGAATGGCGCCGCACTCGCAGGCCGGATTGTCGGTGGCGGCGACCGTATGAATGTTGAAGCGCTTCTCGGCGTCGAAGGCGGCGAAAGCGTCGGCAAGGCGAAGCGCGCTATGCGGCACCATGCCGAGACCGCGCCACTCGAAGCTTTCGCGCAATTCGAAGACTTCGCCCATCTCCCTTTGCGCTCTTGCGTTGCCATCGTGCGTCACGGCGCGGAGATATTGATTTTCGACGGCGCAACGGCCCGCGTTGATTTGGCGGATGAGCATCAGGATCGATTGCATCACGTCGAGCGGCTCAAAGCCGGAGATGACCACGGGCTTCCCATATTCATGCGCGACGAATTCGTAGGGACGAGCGCCGATCACCGTGCTGACATGCGCGGGCCCGACGAGCCCGTCGAGCGGCGTCGCGCCGTCGCTCTCGCCCGCCAATATGGCGCGCATGGCGATCGGCGTCAGAACATGATTGCAGAAGACGGAAAAATTTCGTAGCCCCTTCGCCTTGGCCTGCTTGAGCGCAAGCGCCGTCGGCGGCGTCGTGGTTTCAAAGCCGATGGCGAGGAAAACCACTTCTCGCTGGGGCTCGGCCTCGGCGATGCGCAAGGCGTCGAGCGTCGAATAGACCATGCGGATGTCGGCGCCCGCCGCGCGCGCTTTCAGCAGACTCGCGCCGCGCGACGCCGGCACGCGCATCAGATCGGCATAGGTGCAGAGCGTCACGCGTGGATCGGAAGCGAGCCTGATCGCGTCATCAATGCGCCCCACCGGCAGGACGCAGACCGGGCATCCGGGACCATGGATCATCGCGACATTCTTCGGCAGCATGTCCTCGACGCCATAGCGCGAAATCGCATGCGTGTGTCCGCCACAAAACTCCATGAAACGGTAGCTTCTCCCCGAGTCGACTTCGGCGGCGATCGCCGCCGCGACGCCCTTTGCGAGTTTCGGATCGCGATATTCATCCACATATTTCATGACGGCGTCTCCATCGCCGCGACCTCGCGCAACAGCGCCAAGGTGCGTTCGGCCTCCGCGGCGTCGATCTTCGACAAAGCGTAGCCGACGTGAACGACGACGAAGTCGCCGACCGCGACATCATCCACGAGCGCGACGCTGATCGCCTTGGACACGCCGTCCAAGTCGATGCGGGCCATGCCGTCGTCGAGCAGCACCGTCACTTGGGCGGGGATCGCTAGACACATAGGGAAAGATCCTGGGTATTGCGAGTTGACTCGAAGGCGCGCGCCATAGCCGCCTGCCCCAGCGAGAGGCCGCCGTCGTTGGGCGGCAGCTTTCGGGCGAGCAGAGGCCGCAAGCGCAGGCGTTGCAGCCGTTCCGTCAGACCTTCGGCGAGAATGCGATTCATCATGCAGCCGCCGCCAAGCGCGACGACGTCGAGCTTCTGCGCGGTCGCGGCCCTCGCGACGAATTGCGCGAGCCCTTCGATGAGCGTGCCGTGAAAGAACTCCGCGCCTTCGCGCGGCCCCATACGCCCGTCGGCGAGAGCGTCAAGAAGCGGCGAGAAGTCGAGTTGATCGCCATTTATGCGAAAGCCGATTTCCATCGCGCGGGACGCATCGACGAGCGCTTCCATCTCCATCGCCGCCTGCGCTTCATAACGCTGCTGCGTCGAGAGCCCAAGGAGAGCCGCCGCCGCGTCGAAAAGACGGCCCGTGCTGCTCGTCGCCGGCGGCGCATATCCTTGGTCGATGAGCCGCGCCATCTCCAGCGCGCGCGGCTCATGAGCGAAGAGGCGCGTCGCTTCATTAAGACGCCCGAGCTTTGCGAGCGCGCCGACGCCCATCCGCCAGGGCTCGCGCGCGGCGCGGTCGCCGCCCGGCGCCGGCAGCGGCGCAAGCCCGCCCAGTCGTCGCCATGATGCGCCGTCGAGGCGCATCAATTCGCCGCCCCAGGACTGTCCGGCGTCGCCAAGCCCGTGTCCGTCGAGCGCAAGGCCGAGCGCGGGCGCCTCGATGCGATGCTCCGCGAGAACGGCGGCGAGATGCGCCGCGTGATGCTGTGTGCGGATCAGCGGCAGTTCCTGCTCCTCCGCCCAGCGCGTCGAATGATAATCGGGGTGCAGATCGCAGGCGACAAGCTGCGGCGTCACGTCAAGAAGCTCGATGAGCCGCCGCGCCGTCTCGCGATAGAAGCGCAATGTCGCGGCGTTTGAGAGATCGCCGATATGCTGCGAGACGAAAGCCTCGCGGCCGCGCGTCACCGTGATCGTCGCCTTAAGATGCGCGCCGGCGGCGATGACGCAGGGCCCATCGGCGCCAAGTTCGATCGGCTCCGGAACAAATCCGCGCGCGCGGCGCAGAAAGGCCGGCGCGCCGGCGACGACGCTCATGACCGAATCGTCGACGCGCGTCACGATCTCGCGATCATGCGTCACGATCAGATCGGCGATCGACGCGAGGCGCTCCTGCGCTTCGCCATTGTCCTTCACCAGCGGATCGCCGCCGAGATTGGCGCTTGTCGCGACAAGAACGAGTTCCTGCGGCGCATCGCGCCATGAGCGCGTTGCAGGCGCGCCCGCCGCCGCATGAAAAATGAGATGATGGAGCGGCGTATAGGGCAGCATGACGCCGATGCGATTGAGGCGCGGCGCGACGGCCTCGGGCAGCGCGCCTCTACTTTGCATCAGCACGATGGGCCGCGCCACGTCCTGAAGCAAAGCGAGTTCCTGTTCCATCGCGCGCGCGATCGTCGCGACGGAGGCGACATTGGCCGCCATGACGGCGAAGGGCTTCGCGTCCCGCGCCTTGCGACGGCGTAATTCTTCCACCGCAGCTCGGTTACGAGCATCGCACATCAAATGGAAGCCGCCCACGCCCCTCGTCGCGACGATCTTGCCGTCGCGCAGCGCCGCGACGATCTCCGCCGGCGAAGCGGAAAGTTTTGGTCCGCAGGCCGGACAGCACAAGGGCTCCGCGTGAAAGCGGCGAGCACCCGGATCGCGATAGTCGCGCGCGCAATCGTCGCACATCACGAAGGGCGCCATGGAGGTCCGCGCGCGATCATAAGGGAGCCGCCGCGTCAGCGTATAGCGCGGCCCGCAATGCGTGCAGGTGACGAAGGGATAGAGATAAAAGCGGCCCGCCGGATCGAAGAGGTCGTCGAGGCAATCTTCGCAAACCGCCGCGTCGGGGACGATGCGCGTCTCGCTCTTGCCTTCAACGGAGTCGAGAATCGCGAAGCTCGAAGACTCGCGCGGGGCGAGTTCTTCGACTTCCATAGCGTCGACGCGCGCGAGCGGCGGCGAACGGCGCGACAACGCCTCGAGGAAAGCGCCGACGCGCTCGCCCTGAACTTCGAGGAGGACGCCGGCCGCGTCATTCTTCACGAAACCGTCGAGCCGCATGCGCGTCGCAAGATCATAGACAAAGGGTCGAAACCCGACGCCCTGCACGGCGCCGCGCACGCGCACCCGCAGGCGCTGCGGTACGGCTCGGGCGGCGTCGGCTTGGGCCATTCGCTTTACTCCGCGACCGCCACGCGCGCGGCGCGCGCTTCGATCCAGGCGTAGAAGGCCTGCATGCCTTCGCCGCTTCGCGCCGAAACGACGAGCGTCTGCAGATCGGGATTGACCGTCAGCGCCGCCGCGATGCAAGCGCCGACATCGAAATCGAGATGCGGCAGAAGGTCGGCCTTGTTGAGCAGCATCAAGTCGGCGGCGGCGAACATATCGGGATATTTGAGCGGCTTGTCCTCGCCTTCCGTCACCGACAGCACGACGACCTTATGCGCCTCACCGAGATCGAAAGCCGACGGGCAGACGAGATTTCCGACATTTTCGATAAAGAGCAGCGCATTCCTTTCCGGCGCGAGCGTATCGATCGCATGGCCGACCATATGCGCGTCGAGGTGACAGCCCTTGCCGGTGTTGATCTGCAAGGCGCGCGCGCCGGTCGCGCGAATGCGCTGCGCGTCGTTCGACGTCTGCTGGTCGCCTTCGATCACGACGATCTCGCGTCGCGCCTTCAAATCCTCGATTGCGCGCACGAGAAGACTGGTTTTTCCCGAACCGGGACTGGAGACGAAATTCAGCGCGAAATTGCCGTTGGCCGCGAGGCGATGACGATTCTCGCGCGCATAGGCGTCGTTCTTCGACAGAATGTCGCGCTCGATCTTGACGATGCGCGCCTGGCTGAGGCCGGGCGCATGAACGCCCGCTAGTCCCGCGCCGTAATCGATCGACTCATCGCCATGACTCGCCACGCCATGGTCATGATGATCATCGTGATGTTCATGGCCATGATGATGACCGTGGTCGTGATCGTGATCATGCCCATGGTGATGATGGTGATGAGCGGCGTGGTCATGCCCATGCGCGTCGCGTTTTTGGGTCTTGTCATTACCTTCGACGACGCTCGTTCCGCAACCGCAGACAGTGCACATCAGGCGACCTCCAGTTCGATGAGGCGAAAATCGTCGCCGCGGGTCATTTGAACGCGATGACGTCCGCATTCGGGGCACGCCCCGAAACGCTCGGTCAAGGCGACTTCCTTGCCGCAGTCGAGACACCAGCCGGCGCCTGGAACGTCCTGCAAATCCAGGGCGGCGCCCTCGCACATCGAGCCGCGAACCACGGCCTCAAAGCAAAAGCGCAAGGCGTGCGGATCGACATGGCTCAGCGCGCCGACGGCGACGCGCAGGACGTCGACGCGGCGCGCGTCGGCCTTGCGCGCCTCCTCCTCGGCGAGATCGATGAGGGCTTCCATCAGCGACATCTCATGCATGCAGCGCCTCGCGAAGTCTGATGTCGCAAGATGCGCAGGGATCGAACAGCGCCGCAAGCGTCGCGACAAATCGCCGGGGCTCGGCGACGTCGAGCCTCGTCGCCGCGAGCGCTCGGACGAAAGGTCCGGCGGGATGGAAGTTCCATTCCGTCGGCGCGAGAATATCATATGCCGTCACGGCGCCCGATGCGTCGATTTCGACGCGATGGAACAAAAATCCGCGCGGCGAATCCACCATGGCGAAGCCTTCGCCGGGCCGGATCGAACGCGCGACGACGAGATCGCTTTCGCCCGCCAAGGGCGTGCTGCGCGCCAGCGCGTCCAAAGCATAAGCAATATCGAGAAAGCGCGCCTGAAGCCTAGCCGCGAGCAGCCCGACATTGCGGCGCAGGTAAGCGAAGTGACGCGCGAAAGGCCCGGTTTCGGCGACGCGTCCCGGCAGTTGCGGGCGGGCAAGAAAATTGGCGTTTCGCTCGCGTAGGGCGCGATGCACGGTGTCTGCGTCGCCTATCGCAAGGAAGTCGGCGTCGCTGGAGCAGGGCGCGACCCGCGCAAATTGCAAGGCGTCTCGCCATAATTCGGCGAACCAGCCTGTAGGATTTCGACCCGCGTCAAGCGGCGCGCCGATTTCGCTTGCCGCCTCCTTCAAAGCGGCGTGGAGAGAATTGTCGTCCTTCTCGCCGGCCGCGCGCGCGGCCGCAAGCGCCTTGCGCAAGGCCGGCAGATGCGCAAGACGCCGGGGGTCGCTTTTCTCGCCCGGCCAATCCAGCAGACTCGCGCGCAAATGTTCGGCGATCCGCTCGGCGTAGAGCATGCGTCTCCAACGCCACCGCAAGGCGTCGGGCGTGGGCCGCGCCTGCGCCGCCGCCACCGCAGCTTCGCTTGCGATGCGCTGCGAGGCGGCGCAGAGGGTGAAGACCGAGCCGATCAGACTCGGCGCGCCGCTCGCCGCCTTGCCATAGAGAATTCGCGTGGCGTCGACCTGTCGTCGCGGCGTGACCCTTGCCGCTTCCACTCTGTCATCGATGCGCGTCACCTCGACGCCAATGCTCGTCGACATCTCCGGCAATTCGCTCATGACTCGTCGCTCATGGGGCGACTCATGGCGCGACATGCGCTTCGTCGCGCTTCGCGCCAAAAATGAGCGAACGTCGATCCAGCACAGCGGGTCTGCGCGCCGCGGCCTCCCGCGCATCTGTCGGAGCGGGATCGAACAATTGGTCGAGCGCGGCGAGCGCGACGGCGCGCGCCGCGGCGTGATCGGCAAACTCGTCCATCGGCGAAAAGAGCGAGCAGCTGTCGACGCGGCCGAAGCCTTCGAGCCGTCCAACGACAAAGCCCACGCGCCCGGCGGTCAGCGGCCAATAGGCCGTTTCGCCTGGAGCCTTCGGCGGGAGTTCCTCGGCGTCCGCGGCGCAGATCATAAGGTTCATGAACCAGGGCGTGAGAATGACGCCGAGCGCGTGGCCGCCATAGGGCCGGAAGCCGATCGCTTCGATCTCCAGCGCCGGATTGCAGATCGGCAGATCGCGCATCGCTACATGGACGCGCCGGTAGTGATCGGCGAGCCGCGCGCCGGCGAGCGTCGCCGCCGCTTCGCGCGCGGCGTCAACCATCGCGCTCATCGGCGAGCCTCATGAATTTCGCCTGCGGCGCGTCGCAATTCGGACAGCGCCAATATGCGGGCAGCGCGCTGAAGGAGACGCCGGGCGGAATCTGCCAGACGTCGTCGCCAGCGGCGGGATCATAGACATGCCAGCACACGCCGCATTCCATTTTGGCGCCGCCGTCCAAATCGCGAGGCGCATCGAAATTCTCGAAGCTCATTGGAAATAGGCCTCATGAATCTCGCGGAGCCGCTCGCTCGAATCATGAAAATCCTCGGTCGCCGCCAAAGCGACGACAGGCACGCCGCCGATTTCGAGCGTATCGAGAACGATCTCGTCCATGGCGTTGAAATATTGCACGGACCAGACGTGGCGCGTCGCCGTCGCATGAATGCGGCATTTGCCGTAGCCGCGCGACACAAGGCCGACAGGCCCTTCGCCGAGCGACGTCTGCAGAAAGCCCATGTCCTGCGGCGTCATCGGAAACAGCATGAAATTGACGATGTGAGACGCGTCTCCTGGCGTGAAGGACATGACCCGCCCACGGATTTCCGCCAGCAGCGGCATGACGTTCATGGCGCCTTCGGGCGCTTCGCCAAAGGAAACGTCGCGCGCGTTGACGATCGCCGCGCGCTTCACAACCTCGGGGACGTCGCCGACCTCGAGATAATCGCCGACAAGCCGATCATCGGCGTCGCTGAAGCGCACGCGCCAAAGGCCGGCCATGGTCGACTCCGCGATTTGCGCGGTGACGCCGTCCGGCAGCGCGACGACGCCGCTCACCTCGCCCGCGCCGAGCGCCTGGTCAAGGAGTTCGCGCTCGTCCGCCGTGCGATCGGTGATGTCGAAGAGACGGCCTTGCTCTTCCGCCTTCTGAAGGGCGAGCGCCTGCGCGAGTTCGAGGAGAAGGCTTCCAACATCGGCGCAACGACGAATGAGGTCTTCCGACTCTCTTTTCGCGAGGCCCCCGAGACGTCGTCTGGCGCCCGCGGAAAGATCCTCGTCGAGGCCGATCGGCGCGATCGTCATCGCCTCTTCGGCGCCTTCCGGCGCCACCCAAAATCCTGCTTTCACGGGTCAGGCTCCCGCGCTGAAGGAAATCTCGACCTGCGGCCTCTTCGGCCCGGCGAGCACAGGCGCGCAAGGGTCGAGAAAACCCTCGATCTTCGCGATGTAATCGGCCCAGTCCCAAATCTTCGGGAGGACGCCGACGGGATCGCGGCCGCGCATGACGACGAGGCTTGGCGACACATAGGCGTGAAGCCGCGGACGCAGTCTATCTTCGGCTTCGGGCGCGATCACGGCGCCGCGCAGCCGATCCGAAAAATGCGCCAACAGTTCCGGCAGCACGACCGCGACATCGCCGGTCTCGGGACGATTCGCGCCCTCGCCGGAAAGGAACAGCAGGGCCTGCGCGCGCTCCTTGGACACGCCATCGAGAAACGCTTCGAGGCTCAACTCGTCCACGAGCGGCAGCCGCGCCTGTTCGATCAGGCGCCGCAGCAAAGGCGACATCGGCACTCCTCCCAACTTTCTTTTTTGGAGAAATTGCAATCAAGGCGCCAAGGCCGGCGCCAGTGGCGCATTTTTAACTAATCATTGAAATTAAAAGTGTTTTTAAGACTTTTGAATTCATGAGCCGCTGTTAAGATGGAAGATTACTTTTCATTTAGATAAGAAAGTTTCCAATCGGTTCAGCGGAGGAGGATACTTGGGCGTTGTGGGGAAAGGCGGTAGCGCTCCTCCGCATCGTCTTCCGGTTCTGGTTTGAGATATTGAGGCAGAACAGCCGATATCTTCGTGACGGCCTGCCTTGCGGGCGGCGTGAGACAGCCCGTCGCCCGTGCCGCGCGCCACCCATTTGGCGCCGAGCGCGAGAGGATCGATTTGTTCCTCCGACAACATCATCGGCGCTCATAGGGCGCGCCCAGGGAAACGCCGGCTCGCGCGCGTTCTTTCTATTTCGCGCGCTACGCCACCAATTTAAAGCTCACATCTAGAGCGCTTCCCGATCACATGGAATCATGTGATCGAAAAGGAATCGCTCAAAATCAAACCGTTGGAGCAGGTTCTCATCGAAAAAGTCTGTCAACTTTTTCGAAACCTGCTCTAAAGGGCGCGACCGGAGCGCCCACACTTGTGAGCCCCCTCAAATTTTCTCCCCAGGCAACCGACTCGCCTGCCGGACCCAATCGGCGAATTGCGCCTCGTCGATTGCGTCGCCCTCATGGATGTCGAGGTAGCGGACGTGCTTCTGCGTGGAGGCGCCTGGTGGCGGCGGCGTGAGATCCGCGCCGCGGAAGAACGCCACCCTCACGTATTTTGTGAAGCAGTGAAAGCTCAGGCTCCAGACATTGTCCTCGACGCCATAGAAGGGGGAATTCCATTTTACGGCCTTCTTCATCTCTGGTACGGCCGCGATGATGAGTCGATCGAGCCGACGGCCGACGTCCTGTTTCCAGCCCGGCAAGGCGACGATGTAGGCCTGGACGAAAGCGTCGCCGTAGCCCTTCGGGATCTGCGGATTGCCGCCCGCAAGGAGGGCGGGTTTGACGGCGTAGGCATTGGTGTGCGTCCGATCGGTTGTGGTCGTCTTCCCGACCGTCGACACGCCGGAATTCTTCTTGCCCACCCCTTTCGATTTGCCGGAGGACTTGTCAGCCATTTGTGTCGCCACTTCCATGTAGGTTTGGACGGACTCGAATCCGGCGTCGACGCACTGGCGCTTCGATTCGGACATGGGCATTTCGCTTCGGCGACGTCAATGCGTGATTGATTGAGCGTAAAACCCACGCGCGCAATCGCCCGGAAGAACGGCCTCCAGGTGCGGCGCGCAAGCGACATGGCGGCCCGGTCCGAAAATGCGCCGATCCGCAGCCGCTTCGATATCTGCTTCCAGCGTCTCGGCAGGGCGCCACATGCTCCAGCGGCCGCGAAACAAATTCGGAGCTTGACGCCGGCGATCAGGCCATTTATTTAACCTTAGAATTATATAACCGATAGGAAAATTATGCCAGACCCTCTGAGCGCTACGCTCGCCGCTTTGGCGGACCCGACACGGCGCGCCATCCTGGCCCGGCTGGCGCAAGGCGAGGCGTCCGTCAACGAACTCTCCGCGCCCTTTTCCATCAGCCAGCCGGCGATTTCGAAACACCTCAAGGTTTTGGAGCGTGCTGGCCTCATCAGCCGCGGGCGGCTTGCGCAGTCTCGGCCGTGCCGGTTGGAGGCGGCGCCGCTGCGCGATCTGTCCGGGTGGCTGGAGACCTACCGTCGCTTCTGGGATCAAAGCTTCGACCGTCTCGACGCCTATCTGAACGAACTGCAGAAGGGGAATCCCGATGAGCCTCGCAACTGACTTGTCTTGCCCGACGCTTGTCGTTTCGCGTCATTTCGCCGCGCCGCCGGAGCTTCTCTTCGACGCCTGGTTTGATCCGAAGGCCGTCGGCGCATGGCTGTTCGCTACGCCTGGCGGCGTCTCGAAACATGTCGAGATTGACGCGCGCGTCGGCGGCGGTTTCGCGATTCAGGAGCAACGCGGCGAGATATTGGCGACGCATTTCGGCGAATACCGCGAAATCCTCCGTCCCCGTCGAATCGTTTTCACTTTCGGAAGCAGCAAGGATGGTCCCTTCAGCGTCGTGACCGTGGACATCAAACCAGACGGCGCAGGAAGCGTCCTCACGCTCACGCATCGCCTCTTGCCGGAATGGGCGTCGGTCGACGTCAGCGTGCGCGCCGGCTGGGAAAGCGCTCTCGAAGGATTGGCGCGCGCTACGGGTGAGGACGGCGACGGCCATACGTTGGTCATACATCGAACCTTCGACGCACCGCGAATTCTCGTGTGGAAGGCTTGGACGGAAGCCAACCATCTGCTGCGCTGGATGTGCCCTGCGGCGTTCAAGGTGCTGTTCGCCGAGAATGATCTGCGCATCGGCGGCAAATGGCGTTCGGGCATGCGCTCGCCGGAAGGCGAGGACTTCATCCATTGCGGAGAATATCTGGAAATCGAGAAACCTTCGCGTCTTGTCTTTACGCACACATGGGAGAGCAACCGCCTTGAACCGCGCGCGAACACCAAGATCACCGTGGTTCTCAATGAAATTGGCGGCAAGACCCAGATGATCTTCATCCATGCAGGCCTCGCGACCGAAGAGTCCGCGTGCTCGCATCAACATGGCTGGACCGGCGCGTTCGAGAATCTCGCGCAACTTGCGAGCGAACTCGTCCAGAAAATTCACTGAAGGCGTCTCGACATGCAACCAAGCGGCTATTGTCGCAATGGGTGGGCCGTTAGGCAAACGCATTTCACGCATTTCCCTGGAGGATCCATCGAAGTGATGACGCCGATGCTTCCGATACCAGGCGGCTAATCGCCCTTTGATCGTCAACACAGGAATCGAACACGATGAAAATTACGGTTGAAGCGACGGTGGCATCGCCGATCGAACACGTCTGGCGCGCCTATACGAACCCTGACGACATCAAACGATGGAATGCCGCGTCCGACGATTGGCACACGACGGCTGCAACGGTTGATTTGCGTGAGGGAGGAATGTTTTCTTCGCGCATGGAAGCCAAAGATGGCAGCATGGGTTTCGACTTTGCCGGGACCTACACGAAGATCGTTGCGCCAAGACTCATAGAATACCTCTTCGGCGATCGAACGGCCTCGGTCGAATTCACTGACGCCGAAGCGGGCGTCAATGTGCGGGTGACATTTGACGCGGAGGCGACGCATTCGATCGAGCAGCAGCGCGGCGGTTGGCAGGCGATCCTCAACAACTTCGCTCGCTATGTCGAAAGATCGCACTAAGGAGATTCGTGATGCTCATATTCTTCGCCTGCTTGGTCGGCCTTCTCGGCGCAGTGCTGTTTTATGCTTCGACAAAGCCGAACGAATGCAATTTTTCACGGTCGATCCACATCTTGGCGCCGCCCGAGAAGATATTTCCGCTGATCGACGATCCGCGCGCCATGAACGAATGGAACCCTTTCGTGAAGGCCGATCCAAACATCAAGCTCTCCTATAGCGGCCCGCCAAACGGAGTCGGCGCCGCCAATGATTTCGACGGCAATAACAAGGTCGGCGCCGGCCGGGCGGAAATCATCGAGTCTGCGCCTTCGTCGAAAGTTGTCGTGGCGCTGCGCATGGATCGACCGATGAAATGCCAGAACCGTGTCGAGTTCACGATTGTCCCGAACGGGAACGGCACCGACGTCACTTGGGCAATGAGCGGCAAGCAACCATTCATGGGGAAGTTGTTCAGCGTTTTCGTCAACACCGAGAAAATGGTCTCGAGCGCTTTTGAGACCGGTCTCGCCGATTTGAAGGCGAGAGCTGAAGCTTAAATCATTTGTGGAGCACGCCGACGGCCCCACGCAAAAGGTTCGCGGCTGTCTCCGGTGCGACACGAGGCCAAGGAAGCAGCCAGCTTTATGTCTCGCTCATTCCTAATTCGCGCATTCCAAAAAAATTTCGCCACGCATGTCACGCTGAGGATAGCTGTCTTGTCATGACTTTGCCGACGCCTGTCGAAGGAGATTACGATGGCCAGTCACGAAGTTGCGAAAATTGACGCCGACGCCGCCTGCGTGACGCTCATCAATGTCTACGAAGTGGAGCCGGAAAAGCAGGCCGACCTTGTGCGCCTGCTGTCCGAGGCGACCGAGACGGTCTTCCGACGGCAACCGGGCTTCGTCTCAGTCAGCGTCCACAGCGCCATGGACGGCAAGCGGATCGTGAACTATGCCCAGTGGGCGTCGAAGGAGCATTTCGAGGACTTCATGAAGAAGCCCGAAACCCAGCAAAAGTTGAAACAATTCGCGGCCCTTGTGAAAACAGTATCGCCTGGTCTTTACAAGGTGAACGCCGTGCACGCGGAATGATCGTCAAAGAGCGTCAACCCGACATGTCGGAAATGAATCCCGACAGGGTCTTTGCGCGCCAGCGTCCGCGGTTGGTTCGGCTCGCCTACCGGATGTTGGGAACGATCGCGGACGCGGAGGACGTGGTTCAGGATGCTTGGCTGCGTTGGCTCGCGACGGATCGAGAGGCGGTGCGCGATCCGTCGGCCTTCCTGCGCACGATCGTCACACACCTTTGCCTGAACGAACTCAAATCCGCGAGGCGCCGGCGCGAGATCTATATCGGACCATGGTTGCCGGAGCCGATTGTCGAACCGGAAAACGCGGAAGACGGGATCGACGACATCACGTTGCCGCTGATGGTGGCGCTGGAAAGCCTGTCGCCGCTGGAACGGGCCGCCTTCCTGCTGCACGACGTGTTCGGCGCCGGTTTCGACGAGGTCGCTGAAACGATCGGCCGCGAAACGGCGACCTGTCGAAAACTGGCCAGTCGCGCGCGAGAACGACTTCGCTCGGCCCGGCCACGGTTTCCAGTCGCCAAGGAGCATGGCCTGAAGATCGCGTCCGCCTTCTTCGCCGCCTCCCGAAGCGGCGACATCGAAGCGCTGCGGTCGCTGCTGGCGGAGGATGTCGTCGCCTATGCGGACGGCGGCGGCAAGGTTTCCGCGTCGCCGCAGCCGCTGGTTGGCCTTCGTAGAGTGCTGGAGCGCCACGCAGCCCTTGCTCGCGGTTTCACGGTGACCCCGTCTCGACTGATCCGCTATGGCGTCATCAGCGGCTTGCCAGGATTCGTCTCGATCGAGGCCGAGGGCGTCCTGCAGACGACGGCCTTGCAGATCGAGCAAGGGAAGGTCGTCGGCCTCTACGTCACGCGAAATCCCGACAAGCTGCGACATTTGCGGATGTTTTCGCAGGAGGTGATGGAGGCGCTGGCGCTTGGCGCCAAAGGCGCGGCGGCGGCGCGTCCAGAATATGCGCGCACCAGCCGCCGAGAACGCGGGCGGTTTCGAATAAGCGCTACCGGGGGCGGGGAGGGGGTGGCGGTCGGGCCGATTTAAAATGAATCCGCTCTAATCACTGCGCCTGTTCAACGCCTGTTTTGAGTTGATTGCGCTCATTAAAAGGATGTGTTCGTCCACCTGCCCCGTCGCCGCGGCGACGTCTTCTACGGTTATTACGTTCCTTTTGTGAGACAAAGCCAAAAGAGCGGCATGCTTGCCGATAACCTGGCAGGAGTAAGGGAGCCCGCAGCTTAATTCCATGGCGAGCGACAGAGCATCGTCCATTATCTCGAATCCGCACTGCCTCCAGCGATCCGATAGGAATTCCTGCACGTTCGCAGGATCAAGCTCGTCCAAGGGTATTATCTGCAAATGCCTTTGAACAGATATGTGCGCTCTCTTAAAGAGTGTTGCAGCTCCCGGCGATCCAACCAATATGAGCTTAGCGTCCACGGCATTATCGCAGATTACCTTTATCAAATTAGCAAATTTGGCTAAGTCTTCTAGGTTTGATACTTCATCAAAATCATCGAATACAAGCAAGAGAGGCGATTTCACACAGGCCAATTCGAATTCCACGTCAAGGCGTGAAAGATCAACGTTATCAAATTGGGTCGGCGCTCTTCCCTGGAGCGCCAGGATTCTTTTTAAAACCTTACTCCAGATCGCCTTAAAACTTGAGTTTTCACAGTTCATGCGAACGCATGTGATTTGAGGGGCTGCTCTGCTCGCGCAGTCTAAAAAGCAGCTGATCATCGACGTTTTGCCGGCTCCCCGTCCGCCGACGACGAAGGCATGCCTTCCTGGACTGGCGACGACACGGAGCAGTTCGCGCAGGCTGGCTTCGCGGCCAACCAGTTCTGCGAGGGAGGAAATAGGCCTTCCAGGAGTAAATGTCTTTTCTACAGTATGTATTCTAGCCCGTATATCGTCTGGGGTCGGACCTGGGTTTCCGGTTGGCACAGGCGTAACCTTAGCGGGATTTGAGGCTTCGCAGCCGTCCGCATCCGCGGCGCAAAAAAAATCAGACAATAGCCAAGCTAAAGCTATTTGGCGCGCACAGCAACGGTTTTCCCGGTAACTGCGTTGCCGCCGCAAGCGACAGAGCTATGACGCGGGACCCTGCTCCTCGAAATGGAGCAGGGCTTGGATCGCCCCCGCGATGACCTGTCGGCCCTGCCCGAATGGGCGGCTTTCTCGCATTTTCGGAAGCTTTCGCGTGGCGCCGGCCGGCCGGTCCCGCTCAATATCAGCACGTCGCCTGACGTCCCGCGCCAGAGGTCCTTGACCGAACGCGCGCAAAAATGGGATGGCCGTCGTGCAGTCGAACCTGCGCTGATTTGGGGAGGCCTCGAAAAGTCCGATCCGCGACGTTCGAATGCGACAGCGAGCGTTTCGCGTAGCGCTTCATCGGTCATGTTTCTGGGCGGAGCGCCCGCCCCTGAATGCAGCGGGAACCATGAGGCCCGTTGCGCGTTTTGCGTGAGGCGCAGTTTGCGTGTCGTTTTGTGCTCCGATCGGCGGGAGCCGCTCGCAAGAGGCCGACAAGGAAAGAAGAAAATGGCGCTCGCAGAAAGGTTCCTCCTCACAGCAAGACCCGCCTTACCGCGGGGCAGGATGCTGGACGTCGGCAGGCTGGCGCTCGTGGCGACGGCGCTGGCGTCTGTAGCGGCTATCGTTCTGCGGATTTTTGCGCTTGGCCATCCGGTCATGGCCTTGTGGTTGGCGGCCGCTTTTTGCGCGTGGGCATTTATTTTCGGGGCCGCCAGAGCGTCGGAGACGTCGGGTCGCCCACGTAGAAGCGGACCGCTCGCCTAGCGATTGAAACTCTTCGGTCGTCTTTACGCCACGCCGCCGCGCGGCCTCTGATCAAAATTAACAGGGCGTTAGTCGCCCGAGGTCTAGGAGGCCTGCGCCCGGAGGATCGCGCGCACGCATCAAGGGAGCGCGCTCCGCCGGGCAAGGGATGGGACGATCGTAAAGCGCCTAACGGTGCGCAAGGCCGCCGCGTCCGTCCAACAGCGCCCGCGCCTGGACTTATGGACAGCGCCGCTGATCTCTCTGCGCCGCCAGCCCTCTCCCCCGAGGGCTTGCTGTTGGGTGTGGCGCCACTTTGGACGTCAAGGCGCATGAGAAATTCGCTTATCGCTAACCAATCCGGATAATAAATGCAAAGGGCGGTTCGAGCGGCGTGCAATGTTTTGCCGCAATTGAGGCATATTAAGTAGGGGATAAAGTTACATATTTGACGGAAAGCTTATCATGCGCATGCACGTTCCCACATCTAAGGCGGGCTTCTCGAAACTCGCGCCGCTTGACGTTTTCTGGGCGATTGCGGCCCCAATCGTCGCTTTGGCGTTGCGCGATCCGAACTTTCTCGAAGCTCACGATTTAACGGAAGGCATCCCTGCGAGCTATCTATATGTGCTCGTCACCATCATCTGTGCGATCCCCGCCTTCTTGGTGTTCCGGATCAGCGATGGCATGAACCATCTGTTTTCCGTTCACGACGCTTTCGCCGTTTGTGGCGCCGTCGCAGCGACGGTCGCTTCCAGCAGCCTTTTCCTGTTCGTTTTGACTCGCCTGGATGGCGTGCCGCGCTCTACGCCGCTCATTTGCGGACTGGTCCTGGGCGCGGGCTTGATTGTCGATCGGGCGATCGCGCGAGTCTATCATCAGAAGCTCAATGCGCACAAAGCCAAGCGCTGCGCCATTGCAACGCCGCAGGATTTGCGCCGCATCGTCCTGATTGGAGCCGATCGCTTTTCGGCGTTGACGATAAAGTTGCTGGACCATCAGCGTCCCCGGACGACGCAGGTCGTCGCCGCGCTCGATCCGCGGGACGCTTTAATCGGGCGCGCTATCGCAGGGGTAAAGATCGTCGGACTGGTCGAAGATTTCGAAGCCATCGTGGACGAATATGCGGTACACGGCATTGAGATCGACGAGGTCTGGCTCTCGGATGACGTGACGAGTTTGTCCGATGACATTTTAGAGCGGGTGAGCGAGCAATGTGGGGAGCGAGGGCTTAGATTTACGCGAATCTCCGAAGCGCTGAATTTGGCGCCTTCGGTCGTTCGCGCTTCCGGCGACTGGCGTAGCGATGCCGATGACCCGATGCGACTCGGCGGTTATTTCAAGTTGAAGCGTATTATCGATCTCATAGGAGCCGGCGCACTGCTCCTGGCGCTTATGCCGCTGACGCTAATCGCCGCATATTTGGTGCTCGTCGATGTCGGGGCGCCGATGATTTTTTGGCAACAGAGAATCGGCCAAAACGGGCGTAGATTTCTGCTCTACAAATTCCGCACATACCACGCGCCTTACGATAAGCACGGCCGAAAAATTCCGGAAGACCAGCGTCTTTCCAAAATTGGCCGCGCCATCCGCGCTGCGCGACTGGATGAAATTCCGCAATTGTTGAACGTGCTGATCGGCGATATGTCGCTCATTGGCCCACGTCCGCTTCTCCCTCACGACCAGCCCAGCGATCCGCGTCGGCGCCTCTTGGCGCGGCCAGGCATAACTGGATGGGCGCAGCTCAATGGCGGAACGATCGTGACGCCTGACGAAAAAGACGCGCTGGATATTTGGTACATCCATCACGCGTCGATATGGCTGGATCTCAAGATCGTGGTGAGCACCTTCTTGTTCGCGTTTAAGGGCGAGAAGGTGAACGATCTTGTTTTGCAGCAGGCGATGCGCTGGCGCAACGAGAATGCGACCGTGACGAGGTTCGTCCAGGCAGAGCAGTTCGCGCCAGAAAGCTTGCTTGAGGCGCGTTCTCGCTATTGAAGCTAAGCAGCAGGCGATCAAGTTGCGCGAGAGATCAACGCTGCTCGCAATCAGTTAATTTTTCGTTCATGGCATCGCGTCTCGCCGTAGCGATTGAGGTCTAAAGCTTGGCGTAGCAGGCAAAGCCCTCTCTTCGTGGTGGGGGTCAGAGGCTCCATGCCGGCGGACGCTCTCGCTGCGGATGCAAGATCAGCAAAAATCTATGGACCGGATTTTCCAGATCCCGATCTGATCTTTGGAGCGTCGCGAGACCAGCGGCTTGCGAACTTTCTTCTCCGGCAGGCCGCCGACGCAGAATTCTATCTCCTGCCCTTCGCTTCGCCCGAATTGACCAAACGGCGCTTGGAAAGTGCGAGTGAGGATGACGCCCGCGCGCGCCGTCGCGTCGGGAGTTGCCAGCGGCTCGTCGCTCCTGTCGATCAAGGGCGTGGCCATCTGGGTTCGCTGCCCACTGACCGAACGTGAGGTCTCACGGCGGCTATAGGTCGAACGAACCTAGCGATCTCTTTGTCGACGAAGCGGAGAAACTGTCGCTTGCTCGTTGAGTCTGGAAATAAAAGGTCGACCAGTTCTGTGGTGTTGAGAAAAAAACGAACCATTCGCTCATTGAGCGAATCTGCTCGCGAAATGTCTTTCAAAGCTATTCGCCTGCGCCACAGCGTCGGATAGCCAAGATGCGGAAACAGCCTGCGTGGAAACGAAATCTTCTGCGCATCTGCGCGAATTCCGATCGCCTCGGCAAGAAGCGCTTGGGCGCTAAAAAGCGCCACGAGGCCGGAGAATACCCGATAGTTTAGAGTAAAATCTTGATCAGTAGGTCTGACCAGTAAAAGTACTAAAATCGGTCCAATGACGAATACTGACCAAAAAACGCAACCCTTCCAGGATCTGACGGCTCCGCTCCCCTCCAGCATTGGTAATTCCTGCTATTTAATCAGTGTTGATAATCGGGTAACGGAACGCACTGCCGTGAAGCGGCAGCTTTACAATATAAGCCATCGTCCTGATAAGCTTATTTTCCGAAAAGTCCTAGCCTTCCTCCGTTGCGCCGTCAATGCCCTGGGCTCACGCCGGCTCGCGCATTGCGCCCTCCGATTCAACGGTCCTTTCGAAGACTAAAAAGGCCGATCGCGAAACTTCAGCGCAAGAACAAGATGAGAGTTATCGCCGATGAGAAAATGAGACCGTCGCGCAGATATCCAACGCAGGACGCGAGCAGAAGCTGAGCCTTCTCGTTGGAGCCCGACTGCGTATCTTGCGCCGGAAGCGCCCACGACGGAGCAGTCCGCCGACTGCACGCGAGCTTCCTCCAGGATGGAAATCTGCGGCGCCAGCTTTCTTCTCATCGACCAAGCGATCGAATCTCAATCCGATAGCGCCGAGCGTCGCTGCCGCGCTCAAGGCGCGCTTGGGGCGGCGGTCATGTCAAAGAAAAGGCATTATCTGATGCGATGTTACCTTTGTTCGCAAGCCGAGCGTCGAGGTTCATTTCATGATTGATCTCCATTCGCACATTTTGCCCGGAATTGACGACGGCGCCGCCGATGTCGACATTGCTCTCGAGATGGCGCGCATCGCCGTCGCCAATGGCGTCACCGTTCAGGCTTGCACTCCCCACATCTTTCCTGGCGTCTATGATAATTCCGGCCCGCAAATTCGATTGGCGGTCGACGAATTTCAGCACTGCCTGGATGAACATGAAATTCCTTTGCGCCTGGTGACCGGCGCCGACGCCCATATCGTTCCAAACATGGTTGAAGGATTGCGATCTGGCGCAATCCTATCGCTTGCTGACACGAGATATGTGCTCGTGGAGCCGCCGCATCACGTTGCGCCGCCACGTATTGAATATCTGTTCTTTGAACTCCTCAGTGCGGGCTACGTGCCAATTCTCACCCATCCTGAGAGATTGACGTGGATAGAAAGTCGTTTCGAGACATTCGTTCAGCTCTTCCACGCTGGCGTTTGGATGCAACTTACCTCCGGTTCAGTGACAGGCTCCTTCGGCAAGAGACCTCAATATTGGTCTGAACGAATGTTGAAGGAGGGGATGGTTCATATCCTGGCTTCGGACGCCCACGGAGCAAGGCGCCGTAGGCCTGACCTTGCCGAGGGACGCGCGGCGGCGGCGAAATGGCTGGGCGAGACAGAGGCGGATCAGCTTGTTCTTATTCGTCCGCGCGCAATTTTGGAGAATGTCGCTCCATGTAGCGTGACCCCTCCTGGCCGCGCACAGCATTCGAACTCGGGCGAGCCCTATAACGTAGAGAGCCGTACTCGCGGGCCGCGGTCCCGATGGACCGGGGCTCGGCGCGACAGCGGGTCGGGAGAAAAGCGCCGATACGGGGCGGATCGCGGTTTCTCAGGGTTGCTCGACCGCTTTTTTGGATAATCGAGCCGTGAACGCACAGCTTGGCTGCTTGCGTGAACGCTTGCTCCGCCTGACCATTGGATCCGACTGCGTCGAGGCGCAGAACGCCGTCGAGATCATCACGAGGGGCTGAGCGCGGGTTGAGCATCACGGCTTTCACAATCGACGAAGAGACGTCGCCGCGTTTGTGCGTTCGCAGCGGCGACCATCCTGGGAACGCCGTCGTCCTTCTGCCCGGGGCGAGTCGCGTCCGACGCGGAAGGTTTCGATATCGCAGCGTTTTTCGACCTTGCGCCGCATAGGGACGGCGGGTAAACTTTCGAAAGGTTGCACATACAGTGAGTCTTCGACACATCCGTCAGCGTAGCGACGGCATATATGGCAAGCACATTCTTGGACAGTGGACGCCTCTTCGCGTCCTTGTCACGGTGTCGGCGCAATAGTGCGGAATCGAACCGCTGCCGGCATGAAGAACGCTAGCGACCAAGGGTTAGTTAGATGTCATCTCAACCGCGCCTGATTGATTGCATCGTTGGCGCACGTCCAAATTTCGTAAAGATTGCGCCGATCATGAAGGCGCTCGCGCGGAGAAGTAACTTTTCCACCCGCCTCATTCACACAGGCCAACATTACGACGTCGCGATGAACGAGGTGTTCTTCGCGGATCTGCGAATCCCAAAGCCCGACCTCAATCTGGAGGTTGGCTCAGGCACGAGCACCGCGCAGACGGCGCAGGTGATGCTCAAGCTCGAACCAGTGACGGCGTCGCGGCGTCCCGATCTGCTCCTCGTTGTCGGCGATGTTAATTCGACTCTTGCGGCGGCGCTCGTCGCGGCGAAGCTGGGCGTGCCGCTTGCGCACGTCGAAGCGGGCCTGCGCAGCAACGATCTGACAATGCCTGAGGAAATCAATCGCATCGTCACCGATCGCCTTTCTAATCTTCTGTTCACGACAGAGCGCGCCGGCAACGAAAATCTCATCGAGGAGGGCGTCTCCCCGGAAAAGATTTTCTTCGTGGGCAACGTCATGATCGACTCTATGCTCGCGTCGCTGGAGCGCGCCGAGCCGGCGAGCGGCACGCTGAGCGAACTTGATCCCTCGAGCGCCATTGCGGCGGACGCCGCTAACGGCTTCGCTTTCGTCACGCTACATCGACCCTCCAACGTGGACGACCCCGAAAAGCTCGCAGGGCTTCTCAAGGCGCTGTCGACGATCTCGCGCGACATCCCGCTGGTGTTCCCGATGCATCCGCGCACCAAGGCGGTGATCCAGAACGCCGAACTAGGAAATCTGTTGCAAGACTCTCGGGTGCTGGTCGCTCCGCCGTTGAGCTATTTGCGCGCGCTCGGGCTTATGCGCGAAGCAAAATTCGTCATTACCGACAGCGGCGGCGTTCAGGAAGAAACGACCGCGCTCGGGGTCCCCTGCCTGACGGCGCGAGAGAACACCGAACGGCCGATCACCATAGACGAAGGGTCCAACACGCTCATCGGCACCTGTCCCGACGCGATTATCGCCGCGGCGAACGACGTCTTGCGCAATGGCGGCAAAGGCGGCCGCATTCCGGCTTTATGGGACGGCAAGGCGTCTGAACGAATAGCCGACCGCATCGCGGCGTATCTTGACGCCCGCGTCGCGACGAGCGGGCCCTTGAAAGAGTTTTCAGCGGTTGGAAACGAGGCATGATTCAGTGGGGCTGCAACGACGAGGGAAGAATCATGCGACGCGGCGACGCGAAATTTGGGGCGTTTTTCAATCATGCCGATCTTGAGACGCGAATATGGAAGTTACGTCTTCCGCAGGCAACCCGCCGGCGAGGCGGGGGCGAGATCGCGTTTGGCGCGATGCAAGCGACGCTCGACATGGCATGCGCCTCGACATCGACCGCATGGCCCTGCAGCGGCTTCGACGAAACGGACGATATGTCGAGAGAGAAAAATCCTGAATTGCGAGCCGACAGATCAATCACTGTCCAATTCAAATACGACAGCAGCGACGAAAACATCCTCAGAGAGACGCGGGATGGTTTTTCGACCGCCTGTTAAGCGTCAGCTGCCATGCGGATCATCTTTTTCTCCCACTATTATCCCCCGGAGGTGAATGCTCCTGCTTCCCGCACGTCTGATCACGCGCGCATCTGGGCGCGCGCCGGCCATGACGTGACGATTGTGACCTGCACGCCTAATCACCCGGACGGCGAGGCCTACCCTGGCTATGCGAACAAACTCTGGCAGGAGGAAACGATTGACGGCGTCAAAGTCGTGCGAGTCTGGACCTTCCTCGCCGCGAATGAAGGCTTCGCGCTGCGCGCGCTCAACTATGCATCGTACATGTTCTCAGCATGCCAGGCATTGCTGAAACTCAAAAGGCCCGATGTGATCGTTTCGACCTCCCCACAATTTTTCTGCGGGCTCGCCGGGCTCATCGCGCAGGCCTATTGGAAGCGGCCCTGGGCGCTCGAAGTCCGCGACTTGTGGCCCGAAAGCATCGTCACGGTCGGCGCCATGGGCAAGGGTAAATTGATCGAGGCGCTGGAGCGTATTGAGTCGCTTGCGTATCGCAGGGCGAACAAAATCATCTCCGTCACCGATTCCTTCGTGCCGCACATCGCCGCGCGCGGCGGCGCGAACAAGGTCGTGGTGATAAAAAACGGGGCCAATTTAGAGCTGTTCACGCCTTCGAATGACGACGGAGGGCTGAGAGCGCGTCTGGGGCTCGAAGGTCGCTTCATCGGCGCTTATGTCGGAACCCTTGGCATGGCGCACGGGCTCGACACCATTTTGCAGGCCGCGGCGCTTCTACGCGACGATCCCCGCATCGCCTTCTTACTCGTTGGAGGCGGCGCCGAACGGGAACAACTGGAGCGACGCAAGGCGGAAATGGCTCTCGACAATGTCGTCCTGCTCGGGCAGCAACCCAAGGATTCGATGCCCCGCATTTGGGCCGCCACCGACGTCAGCCTGATCCTGCTGCGCCGTAACGATCTTTTCAAGAAAGTGCTGCCCTCAAAGATGTTCGAGGCCATGGCGATGCGCCGGCCCATCATTCTTGGCGTGGAAGGGGAGGCGCAAGAACTGCTTCGCGAAGCTGGCGCGGCGATTTCCATCACCCCCGAGAGCGCCGAAGAGCTTGCGGCGGCGATGAAGAAACTCGCCGACGACCGATCGCTCGGCGAAAAGCTCGGCGCATCCGGCTGCGCCTTCGTGAACGAACATTACAACAGAACCAAGCTCGCTGCGCAGTACATCGAGGCGCTTGAAGAGACGGCGAAGGCGCCAGCTTGCGACACAGATGTGTCGTGCGAAAAAATCGAAGCCGGCTCGTGAGCCAGCGTTCTCTCATGCGCGAGATTCCCCGAGCGCTGGCGTTCGCTCGCCACATTCCGCTCAGGAAAGTTATCCGCAGACTTACGCTCGACGCGAAACGCCGCATTGCGCAAAGCTCGCATAATGTCGCCCCAGCGCCGCCGCCTCCTGTGGGCGCATGCAAAGCGCTGAGGCCGCCGTTTGCCCCGCGGCGCGGCAAGGTGCGGCGCGTCCCCGAGGGACGGGTTTTCGAGTTTCTCGGGCGTCGGATTTATGCGGGCGACATCATCGACTGGCGCGCCGGCGGAGAGGGTTCGACGCACCAGCTATGGCGGATGAACCTCCATTACATGGAATATCTTGAGGAGGTCGACGACGCGGATTTCATCGATTTGGTCAGCCAATGGTTCGACGCCAATCCGCCTTACCGACCGCATTACTGGGCCGATAGCTGGAACAGCTACGCACTGTCGTTACGCATTGTCGTCTGGATGCAGCAGTTCGCCTTGCGCCAAGAGCGGCTTGGCATTGAGATGCGCGACAGGCTTCTTTCGTCGCTCGCCCAGCAGATTCGGTTTCTCGAAAACAATCTCGAGACCGATATAGGCGGCAACCATCTCGTGAAGAATCTCAAGGCGCTCATTCTCGCTTCGACCCTGTTTAAGGGCGACGAGGCGCTGCGATGGCGCCGACGGGCGCTGCGGATGCTGGCGGAAGAGATTTCCACACAGATCTTGCCTGACGGCGTTCATTATGAGCGCTCGCCATCTTATCACTGCCAGGTGTTCGCCGATCTCCTCGAATGCCGGCACGCCTTGGGGAATGATCCGCTCGAGGGCGCGCTCGACGCGGCGCTCGACCGTATGGCGCAGGCGACGGCTGATCTTGCGCATCCCGATGGCGGCGTCGCGCAGTTTAATGACGCGGGATTGACGATGGCCTATTCGCCAGCCGAGTGTCTCGCCGTCTATGGCAGCATCTTCAACCGTCAGCCGGCCGCGCGCGCGCACTTTGAATTTCCGCACGCCGGCTATTTCGGATGTAGATCCGGCGATAATTATTTCATTGCGGATTGCGGGCGGATCGCGCCGGATGACTTGCCTGCGCATGGTCACGGCGACGTCCTGTCCTTCGAATGGTCTATCGGTGGTCGCCGGTTCATTGTCGACCAAGGCGTATTCGAATACCTGGCGGGAGAGCGCCGACGCGCGGCGCGAAGCGCGGCGAGCCACAATACGCTTTGCCTCGCCGGCGCGGATCAGGCGGATTTCTTTGGAGCATTCCGATGCGGGCGCAGGCCCAACATTGACCTGCGTCTTTGGCGACCTCACGCAGAGGGCTTCGTTCTCGAAGGATCGCATGATGGTTACAGTCATCTGCCGGGCCGGCCAATTCATCTGCGGCGTTTCGAGATCGGTCCGGGCGAACTTGACATCACAGATCGAATTTCGCCGAGCAGTGTGCAGGGCGGCGCGATCAGCTTTCTCCTCCACCCGGAGGTCGTTGCGACGATCGAAAACGGCCGTTGCGTTCTGGAGTGTGGCGGCAAGCAGATAAGTTTCACGTCGAGCTTGCCGGCGACCAAGGAGCCCGCGGTCTGGTGGCCGGACATGGGGACCGAGTGCGCAACAACCCGTCTGGTCATAAAATTGCCGCCGGGTGTGGAAGAGTCGCAAATTCGATTTGCGCAGGACCATCAAAATCTTGAGCGAGGTGCCGCATTTTCCGCCACGGCGCTGACCGCAGAATTGCAACAAGAGGGATAAGCGGATGCTACGTAGCGTATATGAGCACAGCCCCTATCGCTTTGCAGACAAGGGGCAGCCGCTCGACTCGATCAATGTTTTCCTAGAGCAGCGTGGGTACAAAGTTAGCTCCGCGCGCCACAATGAAATGAACGTCGAAGAATACGACGATTTCGTCGCGGTAAGGGCGTCCAACGAGATGTCTTCATGAAACAGGTTGAACAGAATTATCGTTCAGGGGAACTGCGCGTCGCCGAGGTGCCTGCGCCGCGCGCGGGCGCCGGCCAAATTTTGGTGGCGACCCGTGTGTCGCTGATCAGCTCCGGCACCGAGAAGCAGCTGATGGACCTTGCGAAAGCCTCGCTCGCCGGCAAGGCGATGGCGCGCCCTGATCTCGTGCGCCGAGTGGCGCGCAATGTTCAGCGCGACGGGCTGAGGCCGACGATCGAGAAGGTGTTCGCAAAACTCGATACGCCAATTCCGCTCGGATACAGTCTCGCTGGCGAAGTCATTGAAGTGGGCCGCAACGTCACCGGCTTTTCTGTCGGCGATCGCGTCGCCTGCGCCGGGGCGGGATTCGCGAATCACGCCGAGGTCAACGTCGTTCCCAAAAATCTTGCGGTGCGCATTCCAGAAGGCGTCGACGACGAGGACGCGAGTTTCGCGACCCTCGGGGCTATTGCGATGCAAGGCGTGCGCCTCGCCGAGACCACGCTCGGAGAACGCGTCGTCGTAATGGGCCTCGGCCTCATCGGCCTCATCTCCGTGCAGTTGCTCAAAGCCTGCGGATGCCGTGTCTTGGGTTTCGATCCGATGCCGGAGCGGGCCGCGCTTGCGCAAGAACTCGGCGCGGATGTCGCGGTGAGCTCCGCCCTGACGGAGAGCGTGGCGAACTTCACGCGCGGCTATGGCGCGGATGCTGTGTTGCTGACCGCCTCGACCAAATCCAACGAGCCAATCAATGTCGCGGCGGAGATCAGCCGCTTGAAGGGGCGAGTGATCGTTGTCGGTCTCGTTGGCATGACTCTCGATCGCGAGCCCTTCTACAAGCGGGAGCTCGAACTGAAGCTCTCATTGTCCTACGGTCCGGGACGCCACGATCCGGCCTATGAGATTTCGGGGCATGACTATCCTCTGCCTTACGTTCGCTGGACCGAGCAACGCAATCTTGAGTCGTTCCTCGAACTGATCGGCGCGGGCCGGGTGACGCCGAAGCGGCTCCTGACGCATCGCTTCACGATCGCCAACGCAGAATCCGCTTATAGAGTGATGGAGAAGGGCGAGCCGCATCTCGCCATGCTGCTGACGTACCCCGAGGCGACCCCAGAAGGCGTCACGCGGCTGATTCAACGCGCGGCGCCAAAGAAGGCGAAGAAGGACGGAAGTCGCGTGTCCTTCATAGGACTGGGGAATTACGCCAAGAGCGTCCTGCTTCCCGCCGTGCGCAAGGCGGGCGGGGTCACGCTGAGCCATGTGGCCACATCGACCGGACTGAGTGCGGGGCATGCAGGCGAGAAGTTTGGATTTGCGTCTATCGCGACGGACGGCGACGCGATTATCGCGTCCGAGGACACGGACACGGTTTTTATCGCGACGCGCCACGATTCCCACGCGAGACTCGCCGCCGATGCGTTGATGGCTGGCAAGCATGTGTTCTGCGAAAAGCCAATGGCGATGAATGGCGACGAATTGGCCGAGGTCGCCGCGGCGGCGGCGGCGGCGGACACAATTTTCACCGTCGGCTTCAACCGGCGCTTCTCGCCGCTCCTGATGAAGGCGAAAGCGGCGCTCAGTCCGCGCGCCGGGCCGCTGGTGATGCTTTACCGAATCAATGCCGGCGCCATTCCCGGCGACAGCTGGATCCAGCGAGACGAGGGTGGCGGCCGAATCGTTGGTGAAATATGTCACTTTGTCGATACGCTGACTTATCTTTGCGGCGCGCTCCCCGAGGAAGTGTCAGCGGTCGCGGCCCGTGATCTCGCGGATGCGGTTTCGATACTGATCAAATTCGCGGACGGATCGACGGGAACGATCGTCTATTCTTCCGTCGGCGATCCCAACGTGCCGAAGGAGTATCTCGAAATCTTCGCGTCCGGCCGCGTCATTTTGCTCGACGACTATCGTCAGCTGCGCGTCACCGCCAACGGGAAGTCGACCTCGACGAAGGGCGCGCAGGACAAAGGACAGCTGGCGCTCGTCGACGCTTTCCTTAAGGCCGCACGGGGCGGCGAGGACGCGCCAATCCCCCTTCGGGAGCTGGTCGCTGTGACCGAGACGACTTTCGCGATCGAGGAGGCGATCCGCACCGGATCCGTCATTGTCATCGGGACCCAATGAGGCGGTGATGAAGCCAGGGGCTGCGATCGAAGCTGTATGTGACAAGACGACGGACGATCGACTGTCGATCACCGCGATTGTCCTCGCATTCAACGAGGAGATCCATATTCGCCGTTGCCTCGAGCGAATTCTTCCGCACGTTCAGCGCGTCGTCGTCGTCGATAGCTTCTCCACTGACAAAACGGTCGAAATCGCGCGGGACTTGGGCGCTGAAGTCCTCCAACACCCGTTCAAGCATCAAGCCGATCAGTTTCAGTGGGCGCTCGATACGCTGGACATCCAGACCGACTGGGTGCTCAAGCTCGATTCAGACGAATATCTCGAGCCGAGCGCCCAGGAGTGGTTGCGGCAGAAGCTGGTGGACGTTCCTGCCGACGTTACGGGACTCGAGTTCAAGAGGAAGGTCATTTTCCAGGGACGATTCATCCGTCACGGTCGGTACTATCAAACCGTGCTCTTGCGTCTGTGGCGGCGCGGCTGCGGCGCCATCGAACAGCGCTGGATGGACGAACACGCCATTCTTCTTCATGGGCGGTCGACTAGGGTCGATGCTGGCGATCTCGTTGATGACAATCTCAACGATATGACCTACTGGATCGATAAACATAATCGCTACGCGACCCGCGCGATGGTCGACTTCATCAACCGTGAGCATCCCATATTCTGGAAGGATGAGCGGATCAAAGATACCGACTCATCCGCGGGCAAAAAGCGCTTCCTGAAGAATAGCCTCTACGCTCGCGCGCCCCTTTATCTTCGCGCCTTCCTCTTTTATGCGTATCGCTATATCTTCAGACTCGGCTTCCTCGACGGTCGTGAAGGTCTGGTCTTTCACTTCATGCACGGCTGCTGGGTCTTCATGCTGATCGACGCAAAGATCGACGAGGCGCGCCGTTTCATCCGTGCGCATGGGATCGAAGCGTTTAAGCAACATCTCGTCGACCGGCATCGAATACAACTTTGAGAGGCTGAGCGGCGATGCAATCCGCGAGCGCAGGCCAGAAACCCGTCGTCCTGACGTTGCTCGGCGCCTATTGGCCGGGGAACGATGCGGCCGGTCCAAATCAAAGCTTCAAGGGCCTGGCGACCGCGTTGAAAGAGCAGTTCGACTTTCTCGTCGTCGCGCGCGACAGAGCCTTCGGCGCCGACAAGACGGCTGCTTCGACCGGGCGGTGGGTCGATTGCGGCTTTGCGCGCTTTTGCTATTGCGACGTTTCCCCGCTCACGGGCGCGATCGCGCTCGGCGAGATCATGCGTTCGACGCCTCATGACCTCGTCATGATGAACGGATTTTTCGACCGCGAGTTCACATTGCCCGCGCTCGCGATGCGGCATTTTGGACACGTGCCGCGCAAACCCACAATCGTTTCGGCGCGCGGTGAATTCGGATCAGGCGCCCTCGGCTTGAAATCGCTGCGGAAGAACATGATGCTGACGCTGACGCGCCGTGCCGGCCTGCATCGCGACGTCTGGCTGCACGCCACCGGGCCGGCCGAGGCCGCCGACATCGCGCGGGGCTATCCACACAGCAAGGGCGTGGTGGTAGCGCCGAACGTCCGGGTTCTCGGACCGCTCCCGCCGCGGCCTGAACGAGCAAGACAAGGAGCGGAACTGCGCCTCGCTTTCGTCGGACGAATCTCGCGCGTCAAGAATCTGGACTACGCCATCCGCACGCTGAGAGACGTGCGGACGCCGGTCACATACGACATTTTCGGGCCTGTGCAGGACGCCGACTACTGGGCGGAATGCCAGAAGCTGATCGCCGCATTACCGGCGCATGTTTCGGTGAGGCTGAAGGGCGAAGCGCCCAATGAGGAGATGACGCGCATCCTCGCCGGTTATGATCTCTTCTATCTCCCGACAAAGGGCGAGAATTTCGGACACGCAATCCTGGACGCGCTGGAGGCAGGCACGCCGGTGCTGATCTCCGACCAGACGCCGTTTCGCAATCTTGAGGCCGCGCAAGCCGGCTATGATCTGCCCCTCGAGGAACCGGCGCGCTTCTCCGCTGCAATTGACGCGTTCGGCGGCAAAGACCCGGAGACGCAAGACAAGTGGCGCAGCGCCGCCCGGGCCGCGGCGGAGCGGACGGTGCAAGAGAGCGACGCGCGCTCGCGGAATTTGGCCATGCTGAAAGCCGCCTTGAGGCAAATCGGAGATTAGCAATGGAAATGATACGCCGAACCGTGGACAAGACATCTGGGAGTTGCGGCGAATCCGCCTCTCTGCGCATTCTTTTTGAGGGTGCGCTTTGGAGTGGCAGCGACTCGTATGCGTATGTGCGGGCGTTGCGTCGGGCCGGACATTCCGTGACTGCCATCGAGGCGGCGAATTTTCTACCGACAGGATGGCGCTCCAAATGGCTGCGCGGCCTGCGCCGCATCCTGGAGCCTTGGCTCATTGCGGAATACGAGCGGGCGCTGATCGACATGGCCCGCCATCTGTCGCCGCAATTGTTCATCGGCTTCAAGGCCAATTACGTCACGCCCGCCGCGATGCATGTGATCAAAGATACGGGCGCGGTCGCGATCAATGTCTACCCGGATGTGAGCTTCATGGCGCAGGGTCCGCGGCTGCCGAAGACCCTGCCCTTATACGACTGGGTGTTCACGACGAAGACTTTCGGACTGAAGGATTTGGAGTCGACGCTCGGCGTCCGCAACGCCTCGTTTTTTCCACCGGCGTATGATCCAGAGGTTCATGCTCCCTGTGAGTTAGATGCGGCGGACCGCGCACATTACCAAGCCGATGTCTCGTTCATCGGAAGCTGGTCGCCGAAGAAGGAAATGGTGATGGCGGCCCTGGCGCAGGCCATGCCGGACGCTCGTATTCGTATCTGGGGCAACACATGGGATAGGGCTTCATCCGAGAGCCTTCGAAGCGCGATTGAAGGGCGCGTCGTGACTGGGCTCGAATACGCAAAATGCGTCCGCGCGTCACGCATCAATCTTGGGTTACTCAGTGAACAGGTGCAGGGGGCGTCGAGCGGAGATCTTATTACGCACCGGACCTTTGCAATGCCCGCCTGCGGAGGATTCATGCTCCACGAACGAACCGCTGAGATCACGCAATATTTCGAGGAGGGGATCGATTGCGCGCTATTCAGCGACAACGAAGACCTCGTCGCCAAAGCGCGGTATTACCTCGACCATGAATCTGAACGCGCCTTTGTGGCCGAAGCAGGCCGGGCTCGGGCGCTTCGCTCAGGATACTCCGTCGACGCACGCATTCAGGAGGTGCTCTCGCGGTTTGAAATCATCGCGGCCCGGAAGCGTCGCTCCTCAGGGGTTTCCGAATCTGACAACCCTTTCAACCGGGGAACAGGATGACGGTCCAAAGCGGGTTTCTTCAAGAACAGGGTGAAAGCTCTCGGCGCGACCGCTCGCTCGAGACGACGGGCGCGGAGTTTGCAGCGCTCAGTTGTCTGGCCGGCGCTTACGCGATCAGCGAAGGATTTTTGGGGCCGGAGAGCTATGATTCCGTGAACTTCTACGGACCTATGGCGCTCATGGCCATCCTGGCGCGGGGGGCATGGCGCATGCTCAGATCGAACTCCGCGAACATCTGGGCGGCGCTTTTCTGGTTTAGGATTTCCACGATCGTATACTTTGGATTTGGCCAGTTCGCGCCTTTTATCATGAACGATGCGTCGCTCCTCTATTTGAACAAATACTATGCGCCCCAGCCACAAGAGATATTAAAGCTCAATCTGTTGGTCGCCTTGGGCGTCATCGCAGTCCTTTTGGGCGCCCAAATTTACGCCAAGATCGCCCCTCCGCGGTTTCAACAGATGATGGCGACGCCGCAAGAACATGCGCAGAGCATGCGGCGGACCGGCTTGCTGCTTCTTTGCATTGGCGGCGCCATTAAATATCTCTATGTCTTTCCCCAGGCGATGGGCTGGACCACAGACGTGCTTCCCGGCGCTGTCGCGATGCTGAGTTCGCTATCGCTCGCCGGCATTTATTTGCTCACGCTGTGGGCGCTTTCGATACGTAACTGGACGGCATTGTTTTTTATTTCCACATTTGTCATCGTGGAAATGACATCCGGCCTTCTTTTGTTTACCAAGGCCGAAGCGATGCTTCCGCTGATCGTCTATCTCATTGCGATCATCTCACAAAAAGCATCGCTCCAAAGGTTTTTGTTGGCGGCGGCGTCCCTCGTTTTCCTGTTCATGTTTTTGGTGCCGATCGTTACCCAGGGACGAGATGAGATCAACCGCCGCAGCCCGGAGCGGGGCCAGGTCAGCATTGCCGAGCGTTTAGAAATTATCTGGAGCGTGGTGACTGCTCCCGAGCAGTTCGGGGAAGAGCAGAATAGCCTGCTGCGGATCAGTTATCTGAGCCCCGCAACATTTGCGATCGCGCGCTATGACGCCGGACAGCCGGCTGCGACTCTGGACCTTATTTGGGTGATCTTCATTCCTCGTTTCATTTGGCCCGAAAAACCAATACTTGATATTGGCAAGGCATTCTCCACCGAATACTCAGGAATGATACGAGAGAATTCGGTGGCGCCCGGAATTTTCGCCGATCTGTATTGGAGCATGGGGTGGTATGGCTTAGTATTTCTTGTCATGCCCTTCGGCTTATTGTTCGCTTATTTCTCGCGCTTTGCTCAGAAAGTTATGCATAAAGCACAATATACCTATATGCCAGTCCTTTTTCTCATGATGCGCTGGGGCCTGACGATTGACAACGCGACATTAGGCTTATTAGGAGGCGCCATTCTAATATTTGCGCTGCAAGCCCTCCTAATGCTCGTCGAGCGCGCAAGGTTAATCACTTCTGTTCGTGGCGCAACTATGCATGGAGCCCGGGAGTGTTAGAAACTCTATTTTGTAAACGAGCGCGGGGCCAGATCCATGCTTTGCAGGCGTTACGCGCAGGTACCACGAGATTCGTGGTCATCCTTTGGCCCGCGGCGACCGAGGACGCTCCACGCACAGCTTGGGTCGCAGTGCTGAAATTCGTCACAAAGTGCGGCTACGGCATCGCGTCGACGGCGCTTGTGATCGGCGGGACACTGTCAGATTGGCGCGCAAAGGTGCTCGGCGCCAGCATTGTTCTGTTATTGGGCGACGTGTCTTTTAGCATCTACCTCATCCATCACCCGCTGATTGGCCTTCTCTCCCACGCAATGAGTCACCGCGATACGTCTCCTCTTTTCGCTTGGACGGCTTTCGCCATAATGATGACGGCGAGCGCTGCCGCGGGCGTTGCTTTGCATATCTGGGTCGAGCGCCCTCTTATGAGCTTTTTCCGCAAACGCGCGCCCCTTTACAACACGGCAGGATCAACTTAATGACTTCATACATCCACAAGGCCTTCGCGCCGCTAAAGGACATTCTGCCGAAGGGTGCCTGGCAGCCCTTGCGGCAGTTGGGGACCGCGCTCTTCACCCCTTTGCGCTTCGCGTTCAAGACAGGGCATTTTCGCTCGAGCCTTCTCGGTAAGGCCTGCACGCCGGACGGCGAGCCGCAACCGTGGTATACCTATCCGGCTATCGACTTCCTTGCTCCCCGTGACTTCACGGGCAAGCGCGTTCTGGAATTCGGCGGCGGCCAATCGACGCTCTGGTGGTCGAAGCGCGCGGCGCGCGTGGTGACGGTCGACTCCGACGCAGATTGGGCCGCTTACGTGCGCGCTAACGTCGGCTCCAATGTCGAGGTGCATCACGTGCCGATAGATCGTACGACGCGCACGGTCGAGCCGATCCGCGAAATCATCAAAAACTCAAGTGTGGAAAAGTTTGACGTCATCGTCATAGACGGACATTTGCGCGAGGAGCTCGTCGCGTTGGCGTTCGACCATATTGCGCCAAACGGCGCCGTCATCATGGACAACGCCGAAGAATACCGCTTCGTTGAACTTCTCCGCGGCCGCAACTGCCGCCGAGTAGACTTCTTCGGTTTCGTGCCGGGGTGGTCGATGCGCAGCTGCACGTCGATCGCCTGGGTGAATGATTGTTTCCTTATCAGCGCGGACGCGCCGATGCCCGCCCCAGAGGTTGGATAATGGTCGATCAGACTGATTCCGCGCCTCAGATTCGGGACGCCGTCGACTGGCATAGCGGGATCGCCCTCCGATTCGACGAGGGTTACACGAAATCGGCAGCGTTCATGGAGCGCTTGGTCGTGTGGCGCGAGTTGATTGGACGATACGCCCGCCCCGGCGCCCGCGCCCTCGACGCCGGCTGCGGCAGCGGCGTGCTGTCTTTCGTCGCGGCGCAGCATGTGCGCTCGGTCCTCGCCTTTGACGCCAGTCCGGAGATGATCCGCATCGCGCGCGAAAAGCAAGCGCGATCGGGCGGAATCGAGAATGTGTCGTTTCGTGAAATGCGAATGGAAAATCTCCAGGCGTTGGACGGCGAGAGCTTTTCTCTCGTCATGTCGTCGAGCGTTCTCGAATATCTCGACGATTTTTGGGGCGCGATCGACGCACTCTCATCCTTGATGGCCCCCGATGGCGCGCTGATTTTCTCCGTACCCAATGTGCAAAGTCTGTATCGCCGTTTCGAGCGGACGATATTTGACATGACGGGACGGCCACGCTATCTCGCCTTCGTGAAATTCTGCTTCAACCATACCGAGATAGCTGAAGGTCTCAAGGCGCGCGGTCTTACGCCTGTCGATGTGCGTTACTATGCAGCCGCGCCGTTGTTGTCCGGTCCCGCGCGCGCGGTTGGACGAGCGGAATACGCCGACAACCTTATCGCATATGTCTGTCGAAAATCATGATTCTTGATTTCCTGTAATAGCGAAAAGTATGACGCCATGAACCCGTTCGCCCGCTTGGTCTTGGAGCTTGGTCAGCTGCGTCAATCGCTCGATATGGGGGATTTTCTCGGCTATTGCGCGGCTCTCGCGGGGAACGCGGGCGCCGTGGTCAAGTACCGCACGCTCGCGCCAGTGGACAAGGCGATGCGCGGCACGATCGCTTTCGTTGTTGAAGGCGTGCGCATTCTGGTGCCCCTCGACGCAATGGCCCGAATGTTGAACGGCCACGACGAGACGCCGACCTTTGGCGGCGCACGAGAGATGTACGCGAGCAATGTGTATCTCCGCGCGTTCCGCAAGGGACTGAAGGCCGACACGGTCGTCGATCTCGGCAGCAATCGCGGGCTTTTCCTGCTGCTCGGGGCGAAGGCTCTGGGCGCGCGCACGCTGGTGGGCGTCGAACCGCAGTCGTTCTACACGCCGGTGTTTGCGGCCGCAGCCAGCGCGAACGGCCTGCAGGCTGGCGATTACACGCGCTATGAGCGCTTCGCTTCGGCGACCCTGCGCGCCGATACGATCACCTTGCGGGAGATCATGGAGCGTCATGGCCTCTCGCGGATCGGCTTCCTCAAATGTGACATAGAAGGCGGCGAGTTCGACGTCTTCCTCGGCGATCCAGACGCATTGAGACAGGTCGACAACATCGGAATGGAGCTTCATCCGAAAGAGGGGGACGCCGATGCGCTTGTCCGGACATTGAAAGACATGGGCTTCACAGTCGTCGTCACCGATCAGTTCGCTAATTCCGTCGCGCCGGCGAAAGGGCACTATCTCTACGCCTCGCGGACCGGCGATCTCGCCTGAGCAGGGAAGCTGATGAATTTCTCGCCCCCGCGTCAGCCTTCGGATACTGCGGCGGAACGCCGGGCGCTGGCTGGCCGCCCCGTAACGCTCGGCTCGGCCTATCTGACGCCTGGCATGGGGGGCATTTCGCGGCTGGCGCGCCTGACCGCTTTCGCTGTCGCAAAGAGCGGGTGCGACCTGAGCCTGCTCTCGCTTCTCGATCCGCAGCCGGTGGCGTTGGACGGCGTTTCCGCCAGGCTCTGCAAGGGAAGCAAGGCCGCCTTCGCGGCGCGATGTCTCATCGACGCCCTGCGGCCCCGTCATTTCATCTATGAATCTGCCGGCGTTGCGCGGGGGCACGCGCGGCTTGGCCCCTTTACCCGTCCCTGCGCCCTCTGGATGTGCGGGATCGAGGTTTGGAGCGGTCTGCGCCCGCAAACGCACGCGACGCTGAGGCGCGCAGACGCGCGCTTCGCCATCTCTCACTTCACGCTCCAACGCCACCGGGAATTACATGGCGATCCCGGCCCGGCGTCTGTTTGTTGGCTGGCGACAGACGAGGACCACGCGCCCGACGTCGCGCCCGGATTCGGCGGTCCCCCGACAGCGCTGCTGCTCGGCCGCATCGACGAACTCTCAAGCTTCAAAGGACATGCGGAAGTCGTCGAGGCGTGGCCGAAAGTCGTTGCCGCCGTGCCGGAGGCGAGACTGGTGTTTGCGGGCGGCGGCGCCGGGCTTCCTCGCCTCAGGGAATTAGTGGCGCAATCGCGCGTCGCGAGCCAAATAGAGGTCAAGGGCTTTGTCGCCGAGGAGGCGCTGCCCGATTTATGGCGGCAGGCGCATGTGCTCGCCATGCCAAGCCGCAAGGAAGGGTTTGGCTTCGTTTACATCGAGGCGATGCGGCAGGGGCTTCCGGTGATCGCGTCGATCCATGACGCAGGCGCGGAGGTCAATCTCGACGGGGAGACCGGTTACAATGTCGATCTCGATCGACACGCGCAGCTTGCCGACGGCCTGATTGCGTTGTTGCGCGACCCGGATAAGGCGCGTGCGATGGGCCAGGCCGGCCAGCAGCGTTGGCGGGAGCACTTCCGCTTTTCGTCCTTCATGAAAAGATTCGAGCCGCTGCTCGCGAAATTCGTCGAGATAAATCCATGATGGCGCTCTCCCGTTTCGATCCCGGCGGTCTGGCGCTGGCCTTTTCGCAATCCGGTCGTTGCAGGGAATTCGGTCTCTTTCGCGCCGGGCGATGAAACAGGCCGGGGGGGGGGATCGCTTGAGTCCACGAGACGAAGCTGAGATACAACTCGACGGACTGATGGGGAACAATGTCGATCACGCCAATAGACAGAACGAGCGTCTCGAACGAACTTTACTGATACGCCTCGTGTCGGTAAAGTTTGGTGTCGATTTCACTTTCTGAGAGATTTGGATATGGTTGCGCCCGTTGATGCCGCCCGGTTGTTCGGCCGTTTTGTTCGGACGATCGCTTCCGACCCTCGGATTGCGAAAATGCTGGAGCCGGCGGCTCGCGGCGTCCGCTATGCAAACGAGAAGTTTGTTGAGGCCAAAAAATCGACCATGTCGGAGCAGCCGGCTGAGTCGAACCCTCTGCTAGGCTATTTCCTGGCCCATGAGGAGGGGCCCGGCATCTTCAAGGTCATGCATTATTTCGACGTCTATCACCGGCATTTCTCCCGTTTCAGAGGTAAGAAAGTGCATGTGATGGAAGTTGGCGTGTATAGCGGCGGCAGCCTTGGCATGTGGCGCGAATACTTTGGCCCGGACTGTACCGTTTATGGTGTGGACATCGAGCCTGCCTGCCTGTCCTACAAGAGAGATGGCGTCGAGATACTCATCGGTGACCAGGGAGACCCGAGCTTCTGGAAGCAGGTGAAGGAATCCGTGCCGGAAATTGACATTTTCATAGACGACGGGAGCCATTTCCCAGAGCACCAGATCGTGACGCTGGAAGAGATGCTGCCTCATGTCGCGCCGGGCGGAGTCTTCCTGTGCGAAGACGTCTACGGCTATCCTGCAGGATTCATCCCTTATCTTTTGGGGCTATCAAGTGCATTCTACAACGGGACGGACAATGATTTCCTTAAAGCCGTCGACTCGATCCACTTGTATCCCGCCATCGGCATAATCGAGAAGGCGGCGCGGTACGGAGAGCACCGGTCGCCGATGGAAGCGCTCCGTCGCGGCACTCAGTGGGCGCCATTCGACTCTTACGCGCGGAAGGGCCGGGGCCTCGCCTAAGCGCGCTAGGGCTCACGCGCTTTGACGGTTAGGGACACGCATGAACACTAGCGTCGCTCGATGCGTCAAATGGTCTGTCTCGACCGCCGAATATTTTTTTGGAGTGCTTGAAAGATTCGCGCGTCGGCGGGGAGCAGACGAGCTCGCATTGCTGCTTCTGAAAAACGTTGCCTGGACGACGGGCGCGCTGGCGTTCGAGAGGGGCGTTTCCCTCATCCTGGCGCTGTATGTGGCGCGGCTCTTGGGCGTCGAGCTGTTCGGCAAGTATGGCCTTCTTTTTTCAACCGTCGGGATCATATCCGGGCTCGCAGGCCTGCAGCTCGGACTAACCGCATCGGTCCATATCTCCCGTTACCGTAGCGTAGATCAGGCGAAGGCCGCTGCGGTCATGCGCCTTTGTGAGGCGGTGAGCTTCGGTCTTGCGCTCCTCGCGACAATCCTGCTCGCGGCGCAGCCGGCCTTAGTCGCGTCGCTTCTTTTCAATTCGTCGCAGGATGCGGATGTTATGGCGGCGGGCGCCGCTATTGCGCTCCTCTCGGTGTTGGGAGGCGTACAAGAGGGCATCCTGCAGGGATTCGAGGAGTTTCGTAAACTGACAATTGTTCGAGTTACAGTCGCGGTGAGCAACCTCTTGCTGCTATTACTCATCGCCCGGCCTCACGATCTGTTTTCGGTAGTTGTTGCGACGATCGGCGGCGCCGGTCTTCGCGTCACTATGTTGTTCCTTTTCAAGGAGCAGACATTACGCCGGCACAAGCTCCGAACGAACATGGCCGCGATGTGGAGGGTGCGCCATATCATCATGAATTTCAGCGTGCCGTCGCTCCTGACGAGCCTGACCGGGCTCTCAAGCTGGTATGGCATGCTGATCCTCGGCAAAAGCGCCGAAGGATTCAAAATGTTGGGCTATGTCACGGCAGGAACTCAGTGGCGGGGCACGGTGTTGTTCGTCACATCGGTTCTGGCCACCGTTGCGATCCCCATGATGAGCCGTATGCTCGGACTAGGCGACACCGCGGGAGCCAGTCGCCTCCACAACATCAATCTTCGACTGAACTTGTTCACCGGACTTGTAATAGTCGCATTGACGAGTCTTCTATCGCCGCTAATCCTGCAGGCTTATGGCAGTGGTTTCAGCGAGGGCCGCTTGCCGTTTATCCTGATTGTCGCATCGACAGCGCCGGCGGCCTATGCAAACGTCTTTCTGCAATATCTCGTTAGCAGTGGGCGGATGTGGGAAACGTTGGCTTGGCAGGCTGGCCAAAACGCACTCCTGCTCATATTGATGGCAATTATCGTGCCCACTTTCGGCGTCGTGGGCTTCTCTTTAGCCACGCTTCTTGTTGCCGCGGTCTTTGCCGTCGTCATCCACCTCTGCCTCGTAGATCAGATTTCTGGAGCAGTTGGGAAGAATGTCAATTCAGAATTCTGACGTGTTTTCTCACGCGGTTTCGTTGTGAAGCTAAGGTATCGCGCTCGCGTTCAGCATTGGTCTCGGCGCGACAGACAAGTTGGATGAGATGATGGCCGCAAACGACATTTTTTCGGATCGCGTGATCGCAGCGGCGGGAACCGATCCCCTCGTCGTTCTGGACCTCGGCGCCCGCGGCGCCGTCGACGGCGACTTGCTCGCCCTGGCCCCGGCTGTTTCCATCATCGGTTTCGAGCCGGACCCCGAGGAAGCCGCGCGTCTCGCCGCCCAACAGAAAGGCCCATGGCGCGAACTCCGAATCCTGCCCTTCGCCATCGGACGCGCGCGCGGTCTCGCGACGCTCCACGTTCCGCGGGAACCGGAGGGCGCCTCCCTTCTCCCGCATAACGACGCGATGATCGAGCAATTCGGACACGAAGGGCTGCACCGCACGATCAAGAAGATCCCGATCGAAGGTCTCTCCCTCGACGACCTCGAGAGCGACGCCGGAGTCTGCAGCGTCGATTATCTGAAGATCGACATCGAAGGCGCCGAATTGGATGTTCTCGAAGGCGGCGCCAAAATGCTGGCGAACGCGAAAGTCATCAAGGTCGAATGCTCTTTCCTTGAGCAGCGCCTCGGCCAGCCTCTCGCGGCGGAAGTGATATGCTGGCTGGCGGAACGCGGTTTCGATCTGATCGACATCCGCGCCATTCATCACTGGCGCAGGCGCCCGCTGCCGTCCCACCCCTATTCCATAGGCTTCGACTTTCCCTACTCGCGCGGGCGAATCGCGCAGGCCGACTTTTTTTTCCTGCGCCGCCTTTCGCCCGACGCGCCGGGACGCGACGTCGCCACCGCTACGCTCATCCTTGCGGCCATCGGCCATATCGATCTCGCCATGACGGTGCTGCGCCGTTGTCCATCTGGAGAAAGCTGGTGGCGCGAGCACGGCGTGGACATCGAATCGGAACTCAAGGCCGCGTCGGGCGCGCTCGGACGGAAAGAGCTGCGGGCCGCGATCGCGGCCCAAATCCGGGGAGCCGTTCCGCTTGTGAAATCCTGGTTTGGGCTTTTGAGCTTCCGGGCTCCAGAACATCGGTACTGACGAATGTGCGGCATTGTCGGCGCGATCACTCGTGAAGGCTCGGGTCCCCGCGATCTCACGGACGCCCTTACCCTCATGTTCCATCGGGGACCCGACGGATGCGGGCAATGGGGCGAAGCCTACTCCGAGCGCCACGCCGTCGCGATCGGCCATCGCCGGCTTTCCATCATCGACCTGTCCGACGCCGCAAGCCAGCCCATGGTCGACGTCAGTGGACGCTACTGGCTAACGTTCAACGGCGAGATATACAATTACATCGAATTGCGCAACGAACTGAAGGCGATGGGCGCGCGGTTCCGAACCGCGTCGGACAGCGAAGTTATCCTCGAAGCCTACAAGGTCTGGGGAACCGACTGCGTCACGCGGTTCAACGGCATGTATGGGTTTGCGATCTGGGACACATCGGCGCGCCGCCTCTTCGCTGCGCGGGATCGCTTTGGCGAAAAGCCCTTCCTGTTCGTCGCCAAACCTGAGCTCTTCGCCTTCGCCTCCGAATATAAGGCGCTGCTGACGATGCCCGGCGTCTCGCGCGCGCACGACGATTTTCGTCTTCTGCGATTCGCGACGAATCCGTCGACCGGCCTCGACGGGGAAGGCAGACAGTCTTCGACGATATTCATCAGCTTCTGCCGGGCGAAGCGCTGGAGATCGGTCTCGACGAAGACAAGCCGCGCATCTGGCGCTATTACACGCCGCGATTCGACGCCACGCGCGCTCAAAAGTCCGACGCGGATATTTTCGCCGAGTTTCGCGAACTCCTCTTTGACTGCGTCCGCCTGCGGATGCGCAGCGACGTCAAAGTCGGCTCCTGTCTCTCAGGCGGCCTGGATTCGAGCGCCATTGTCTGCATCGCCCGCCGCTTACTCGGCGATGACGCCTCCTACCATACTTTCACCGGCCATTTTCCGGGCACGGACGCAGACGAAGCTCATTTCGCCAGGATCGTCGTCGAATCGGAAGGTGTCGAAAATCATCTCGTGGAGCCGACTGTCGACCGCTTCATAGACGAATTGCCGAATTTCATGTGGCTGAACGAACTGCCGGTGGGCGGGGCGAGCCAATTCGCACAATGGTGCGTCTTCGATCTCGCAAAGCAGCATGGCGTCACCGTCCTCCTCGACGGGCAGGGTTCGGACGAGCTCCTTGGCGGGTATGAAACTTATTTCCGTCTCTACGTGCAGGCCCTCGCGGAAACGGGTGATCTGGACCGCCTCAGCCGCGAGCGGCCGGAAATTGTCGCACGCTACCCTGGCGTTCTCGCCACGCCCGCTCAGAGCCTGAAAGAGCGCATCCCCTACCGACTGCGTCACATGCTCGCGCGACTGTCCGGCGCCGGCAGCAGCATCCTTTTCGGGATGCGCCCCGATCTCGCCGCATTGATCACCGAAGCTAATACACGCGAGCGCGTCGATGGATTTCACGCGCTTTCAAGCGCGCTCGTCGAGGATAGTTTCGGCCGCTTTCTGACGACGCTGCTGCGTTACGGGGACCGCAACTCCATGGCGCATTCGCGAGAGGTACGCCTACCCTTCTGCGATCACCGCATCCCCGATCTGGCGCTGTCTCTCCCGCCGCACCTGCTGATGGGCGAAGCCCAGAACAAGCGTTTGCTGCGTGAAGCCATGCGCGGGGTCCTGCCCGAATCCATTCGCACCCGCTGGCGAAAACAGGGGTTCAATCCGCCCACGGACCTCTGGCTGAGTTCGCCAAGAATGCTGACGCTGGCGCGGGAGACTTTCTCCTCCGATTCATTCCGCGCGTCGCCTTTTTGGATCGCCCCGGTCTGGGAGCGGCTCCTCAGCCGGATAGAGAAAGGCGAACGGGGACTCGGTTGGACGCTGTGGCAGCCGCTGATGTTTGAATTCTGGAGAAAATATTTCCTCGAGGCCCTGCCGACGAGCGCTCATACAGCGGAGGCGTGTCGGATGCGCGCATATTCAGAACAATAGTTGCACGGAAATGTCCTTTCGCAGGTTCGATCTCTGCGAGATCGTCTCTTCTCAAAAAGTGAGCAGGCAAAGCTCGCGCACTGTATACAACCGGATAAGGACCTTCGCGATGAACATCCCCAATTTCTTGTTGCGACTTCAGTATCAGTCTTCTTATTCTAAGAAGACAAGATGCGCCATTGGCTGTGTATGCTTAAGCCTCGCGAAGTAACACATCACCTTGTTACACGAGTTGTGAAGTGAGAGGGGAGTTATCAGCATGTTCAGCCAACAAGCGCGTCACACGTTGCTCCAGAAGCTGTTCTGGAATTCTGCCGGCGCCGCTCTCGTGCGCCATCTTATCCGATATGAGACGCTGTTCGACACGGTCGTTCGAAACTATTCGCTTATCACGGGCTCCAACGGGGAGCGGTGGCTCTCGACTCTCATAGACGAAACGCCCGTCGTGTTCGATGTCGGATTCCACGATGGCACGTCCACGGACGAAATTTTCAAGCTTCGCCCCAAGGCGCATGTCTATGGCTTCGATCCCTCGAGGTTCGGAGCCGAGAGCTATGCAAAGCGCTTTAAGGACGATCCCCGCGTGACTTTTTCCAATGTCGCGCTGTCGGAAAAGCCAGGCGAGTTGCAGTTTTTCGACTATGAAAATATGTGCAACAGCCTTGCCTCGCGCAAGGAAATGCCGGGCGCCGTTCCGACGGTTTATACCGTTCCTGTCACCACGCTCGACGCGTTCTGCAGCTGCAGGGGGATCGAGCACATCGATATGATGAAGATCGACGCCGAGGGCTACGACCTGAACGTGCTCGAAGGCGCAAGCGATCTGCTTAATCGCCAAGCCATCGACATCTTCATGTTCGAATTTGCGAGCGGTTGGGCCGCGAGCAAACGGTACCTCTGGGAAGCCGTCGAGTTCATGGAGCCTAAGCCATATCGCTTGTTCCACCTCTTCAACGGTTTCCTTTGTCCGCTCGTCTACGACATACGCAATGACAGCTGCACGACCCGGTCGGCCATGTACGTTGGGGTGAGCGATAAGCGCCTGGCGCGCGGCGATATCCCAATGCGCGATTATCGATTCTGAGATAAGCACCACTCTGCATGAGCGTAAGGCGTCTCTTTAAGGCCGACGATAAATGACCAATGTGATAGATCGTACCGTTATGGGCCTCTGCGCGCGCCTGCCGCGTGGCGGTTACGCCCTCGCGAAAATGGCCGCCGAATTGCGACCGAGCCTACGCCATTTTCCGGCGAGTCTGCCTTTTGCGGACTTCGAGCTGAAGGGAGACGTCAGCCACAACGTCTTCTATCCTCTCGCCACGTGTGGGTTCTATCGACACCAACTGGTCGAAGACGATATCCTCGCGCATTTGGCCAAGAGGTCGAACACGATCATCGACGTCGGCGCCAATATTGGGTTCACCGCCGCGCTTCTTGCCGCCTCGGCGCCAAAGGCGCGAGTCATCTGCTATGAACCTCTGCCCGTCTGTCAGCCCTACCTCCAGCAAGTCGCCGAATATTTTCGAAACATCGAGATTGTTCGCAAGGCCGTGGGCGACGCGCCCGGAGAAGCGCATTTTTTGCAGCGTCAGTCCATCGACCGCTCATCCCTGGCCGGCAAGGGCGAGGCGCCCGTCACGGACACAATTGCCGTTGAGGTCGTCACTCTGGATTCCCTACATTCCGGAGACATGGTGGACCTTCTGAAGATCGATGTGGAAGGTTTTGAACCGGCCGTGTTGGGCGGCGCCCGACAAATGATCGAACGGTGCGCGCCGATGGTCGTTTTCGAAGCCTATGAGGCTGACGTCTTGGAGTTTTGCCGCAAATTCTTCCTCGACATTTCGGTCGGCTATGATCTGTATGCGATCGCGATGACAGGCGCGCTGCGTCCCCTCGACGTCGATGCCGCAGAGCCGGAAACATGTAATTTTCTTGCTTGGTCGACGAGCCGCGGCCCGCTGTCCGATTTACAGATCCGCCCGAGCTACCGGCGTTAATTTCTCTCCATGGCTGAGAAGGCAATGAAGGCCGTTTTCGTCAGCGACGTAAGTCCCGCCCGGGGCCATATCTATGGCCTACGAGTCTCTTCCTTTGCGCGCGCTATGGCGCGGCGCGGGCACGGCGTCGTCGTGCTTTCTCCCACTTACGAGCCCGAAGACGTTCCCGTCGCTCCCCAAGATCTTGCGGCGTTGCTTCAAAGCCATGATTGGGCCGCGCCTTTATTCGTCACCGCCCCCCCCGAAATGGTCCCGCATATTGAAGCATCCCGGAACGAGAACGCGCCGGCGCCCTTGCGTAGAATGCTGACGGCTTATCTCCTGGCTTTCGAAGGCGGCGTGCATGGAGATTGGGAACGTGGAGCTCGGCCTCTCGCCCGTGCGCTCGCCGCCGAGTTTCGTCCTGACGCCGTATGGGCCGTGTTTGGAAACGCGAGCACGCTCGTCGTCGCGCAGAAACTGGCGCGCGCGGCGGGCGCGTCCTGGTTTATGGACATCAAGGATAATTGGGAAATCTACACGCCGGCCGCAGTTCGCGGCTTGATGACGCGCCGATTCAAGGATGCCGCCGGCTACACCAGCAATGCATATTTGCATGCCGACATCGCTGCCCGCTTCCTGCCGCATCGGCGAACGATACTCTACTCCGGCGTCGCAGATGTGATGGCCGCTCCACCCGACGCCGAAGCCCGGAGCGACCGATTCCTCCTCACTCTTGTCGGAAGCACATATCGGGATGAGATGCTGGCGCATTTCCTGTCGGGGCTCCAGCGGTGGCTCACGACCCTCACTTCGAGCGATCGCCAGAAGGTGTCGCTGCGCTACGTCGGAATTGCGCGATCCGCCGTCGATCGGGTGTTGTCGCGCGCGAACGTCAGCTGCGCGACCGAAACGAGTGGAAATATTCCCCATGCCGAGTTGGCCCAACTCTGCCAGTCCGCTGCGGCCAACTGCTATCTTTGGGCGCCTTACGGGTTCCACCATAAGCTTCTGGAATTACTTTCGACCCGTCGCCCGGTCATCTCTTTTCCGGGCGAGCACGACGAATCCTGCCGTCTTTCACGAGAAGTGAAAGGCGAGTTGATCGTCTGTTCAGACGAGGAAAAGCTCATCGCCGCCTTCGACGCCATATGGAGACGCTGGGGAGCAGGCGACATATCCGCCAATGCCTGCGACATCTCCAGACTGAATTGGGACGCAGGCGCTGAAAAGCTCGAGAAATTCTTGCAATCGGCGCTTCCGAGAAGTGGGCGATCGCGGCAGTCTGAGGCCGTCGAGGGACTTCTGGACCCGTTAAGCGAAAGCTAGAAGACGCACCGTTTACGGGAACCGCCGGTTCGCGAGCACATTCCAATGGAGCGCGCCGATGACTTCGAAGAATTCTCGTTCGCGGCGGGTGGTCATGGCGGGCTTGATCGCTGCGCCCGTGGCGGGAGGCATGTCTTCTCGGGCAATCGCGGTAGACGGCGAGTGCGCCCTCCCTTTCACGCCGAATATGCCTATCGTCAATAGCATTGACGCTCTGCGCTGCGCTCCGCGCAAGGTCAGAGCAATTTACTTGATGGACTCAGACGTTGAAGCGAGTCGCAGCGGCGTGTTTGTCTGGGACTCGACCATCAGCGCCAAGACGCACCAAATCGACGCGATCGACGACGACGGCGTAGGCCAAGGCATATTCGTGGCGCCGCGAGCCGATAAGGACGGCGCGTGGCGCCGGGTTCACGACGGCGCGATCGACCCCCGCTGGTATGGACTCGAAAAAGGAACCGGCAAATCGCCGGAAGTGTGGGAGAAGAACCGGCGCGCCATCCAGCGCGCGATCGACCTCATCCAACTCGGCGCGGCGCAAGGCTACGTTTCGATCCCGGCCGGAGATTACGAATTCAGCGGCACCATCCATCAAGGTTACGGCGTCTCCTACACTACCATCGTCGTCAAAGGCGCGGGCCGCCGCTATGGCTCTGTGCCTGGAAGCGGCACGATCCTCTGGCATCGGGGATCGACCCATTACCAAGCCTGGAACATGCAGGGCCAAAGAGAGCCGCGACTGAGCCATCTTTCGATTCGAGGTTCGCTCTATGACGCCATCAACCAGACGCTTTTCTCGCTTGCCGACAAAAGATTGCACGAAGAGAGCTACAATGTCGCGCCCGACAGATCGGATGGCGGCGACGGCCGCTACAATCCTTACGCCGGCGTCACCATCGACGCATTCGCGGGGGATCGCCCGCAAGCTTCTTACCCCGATGTGGCGTACGACAAATCACTCGGCGCCGTGCCTCAATATGGCAAGCGCTTTTCTTCTCAAATGACGCTCGACGACGTGGATATTAGCGGCTTTATAGTTGGCGTTTGCGTTCAGCCGTGCGACGCGGACGGAAATGGCGATTACCTGCTGCTGGACAGATGCTCGGTCAACTACAACAAATTCGCGATTAGCGTCGGCAATGGACAGTCTCGGATCGTCGGCGCGCGCAATAGTCTCTTCAACGGCGCATTCTGCGCGCTGACGAACTCTCGGCACGGGCGCCAAATCGGTCAATTCGGAGGAGAGTTTTCAACCTGCGAAATAAGCATCGCGGTCTGGCTCGGCGAAATGAATCTGAGCTTCTCCACTAATCTGAAGTTCACGGGCTGCAAGAGTGAATCCGTCTGGGCCTGCTTCAAGACGACTGGAATTGGCGGATCTATTTCATTCGAAGCTTGCGACCTTAATTTCAGCTGGCAACTTGACCCCGGGCTTGGCGTCCCGCCGCATGTGATTGCGGGAGATGGCGCGAACGTCGAGTTCAATCGCTGTTCCCTGCGCTACGCCACGGTCTTCTCAAGCGAGGCGAGGCTGTTAAGGTTCGTCGGATACGGGCAGCTGTTGGCGTATAGCAACATGAAGCCGATCCAACCGTGGTCGATCCCGAGCCACCAGGCCTTTCCCGCAGGTGTTTTCGCAGGAGGGGCCTCGAACGCCCCACAAGAAATTCGTTATCGGGCTCACAAGCTCAGCCCGGATCGGACGAAGGGAATAGAGATCGGATGGCGTTCAACCAGTGGCGCCGACGGCTTGACGCTTGGCCGTAACGAGTTCCTTCCCTATTTCCAGCAGCATTCACAGCCCCGTCAAACTGATTACGGGCCGGAACAGAAAACCATCATTCGGCCTCGTTGGTCGAAGCTCGCGCCAAAAAAGCGCACTCGTTTCGAACTCTCGGAGCGGCGGCTCATCTTGAGGTTGCCTCATGAGATAGACGACTCGCAGGCGATGTTCGACGGCTTCTGCCCCGGGGACCTGTTGAGATGCCGAGAGACGGGGACTGTCTTTGTCTGCAAAAGCCGCGTCGGCGCTGTGTTGGAATACCAGCAGGAAAGTAATTTTCGGAATTCTGGCGGCGGCTGCATCGAAGAAATACAAAATGACGGCGTTTGGGAGTTTATCAATTGCAGGGTTTATCAGTTTTGCGATGGCTACGTCTCGGTCGCGGCCCAGGCTGGAAGCCCGCATCTTAGAATCGACGGCGGGGCGTTCCCATCGGAGCTTGCGCCCGCCGACGCTCTTTTGCTCTGCTTTGAAAGCCGAGCTTGGCTCGCCCAAAAGCCAGAATCGATTGTCGCATCGGTTGATCGCGAGAATGGCGTGATTACGATGCGAGGCGGAGCCCGCGAGACGGTCAGCGGCGTCACCACCGGTTTTGCGATCAGCGCGCCGCCGCCGAATGGTTGACTTTGCTTCCGCCGCTTGCTGTCGAGCACCGGGGAGCGCGCTTTCGCGATCAATCTAATCCTGACGTGAGTGGGCCGGTCAGACGCCATAGTAGCATCTGTACCACTCGACAAAGTTCGCGACGCCCTCGCGCACCGGCGTTGCGGGCTTGTAGCCGGTGCATTTCAGAAGTTCCGAAACGTCTGCGTAGGTATCGGGCACATCGCCGGGCTGGAGAGGGAGAAGCTCCTTGATCGCTTTACGTCCAAGGCGCTCCTCCAATGCATCGATATATTCCGTCAATTTTACCGGCGCATTGCTTCCGATATTGAGGATTCGAAATGGCGCGTTCGAAGTCGCCGGGTCGGGATCGTCGCTCGACCAGTCGGGGTTGGGCAGAGACGGTTGATCGCTCACGCGGATGACGCCTTCGACGATGTCCGAGACATAGGTGAAATCGCGGGTGTGATTGCCATGGTTGAAAACCTTGATCGGTTCGCCCGCTAGAATGTTTTTCGTGAACAGGAACAGCGCCATATCGGGGCGCCCCCAAGGCCCGTACACGGTGAAAAAACGTAGACCGGTCGTCGGCAGATGAAACAAATGGCTGTAGGCGTGGGCCATGAGTTCATTCGCACGTTTGGTCGCCGCATAAAATTGGAGAGGATGATCGACGCCTCGGTGCTCCGAAAATGGGAATTGCGTATTTGCGCCGTAGACGCTCGACGTCGATGCATAGGTCAGATGCGGGGTTTCCGCATGCCGGCACATTTCTAGAATGTTCGTGAAGGCGACGAGGTTCGACTCAACGTAATCTTGCGGGTGCGTGATGCTATGCCTGACGCCGGCCTGCGCGGCGAGATGAATGACGCGGTCGAAAGAGTGCGCCCGGAAACACCGATCGAGGGCCGTCTTGTCAATTAGATTCGCCTGCACGAACGCGTAGCTTCCGCCACTCGTCTGCGCGATTTTTTCGAGCTCCGCGAGACGCGCCATCTTGAGCGCGGGATCGTAATAGGCGTTGACGCTGTCGAACCCAACGACGTCATCGCCCCGCTCGAGCAGCGCCTTCGCCGTGTGAAACCCGATGAAGCCGGCGCTGCCGGTTACGAGGACTTTCATCTCATAGTCTCCCGTCGCTTTCGGCGCGCGCGAAAATCCCTTTAGTGTCGAAAAGAATTGCTCGAGGTTTGCCTAGCGCCCGCAGCCGCTTCGGGCCCATTTCGATGAACTCTTTATGCGCGGTTGTGACAATAATGGCGTCGTAAAGCATGCCGTCCGGCAGCGATGTGATTAGCTTGACGCCCGTCTCATGTTCGGCTTCCTCCGCGTTCGCCCACGGGTCGAAGACGTCAACCTCCGCATGAAACTCCCTTAGAGATTCGATAACGTCGACAACCTTGGAGTTCCTCAAATCAGGGCAGTTTTCCTTGAATGTCAGGCCCATCACCAAAATGCGGCTCCCGACGACAGGAAATTGGTTGCGCATCATTAGACGCGCAACCCTGTCGGCGACATAAGGGCCCATTCTGTCGTTAATGCGTCGCCCTGCGAGGATGACTTCAGGATGGTAGCCGACCTCCTGGGCGCGGTGCGTCAAATAATAAGGGTCGACGCCGATGCAGTGACCGCCGACCAGGCCCGGCGTGAACCGGAGGAAGTTCCATTTGGTTCCCGCCGCAGCCAGAACGTCTTGTGTGTCGATGCCAAGCTTGTGAAAAATGATCGCGAGTTCGTTCATCAAGGCGATGTTGAGGTCGCGCTGAGTGTTCTCAATCACTTTAGCCGCTTCAGCGACTTCGATGGAGCTCGCTTTGTGCGTGCCGGCGACGACAATGGATTTGTAAAGAGCATCCACGGCGTCGGCCGCTTCCGGCGTCGAGCCGCTTGTCACTTTGGTGATTGTCGGCAGACGGTGCATTTTGTCACCGGGGTTGATGCGCTCGGGACTATAGCCGACGAAGAAGTCCTTGTTGAAGGCGAGGCCGGAAGTGGCTTCAAGGATTGGCACGCAAATCTCGCGCGTGCATCCTGGGTATACAGTCGATTCGAAGACGACGATGCTTCCCCTTTCCATGACGCGTCCAACCGTATCGGAAGCCTTTTTGAGTAGGGTCATGTCAGGACGTTGGGCCTGATCGACGGGCGTAGGGACCGCCACGATGAAAATGCGGCAGCATTTCATGTCATTGGGATCTGAAGTATAGGTCAGGTGCTGGGCGCCCGCCAATTCGCTACACTCAACCTCGCGAGTGCTGTCATGGCCTGAACGGAGTTCAGCGATGCGATGGGGCTGAATGTCGAAGCCCACGACAGGACGAATTTTACCGAATTCCACGGCGATGGGCAGTCCGACGTAGCCAAGTCCGACGACGGCTATCGTTTCGTTTTCAAGATGCATATTTCTTCCCCACACACTTCGATGATTTTAAGATTCCGTTTTGAGAACGTCGTTCAGCGAGCAATCCTTCGCAAGACGAGGCCACCCATTGTGACACGGATCATGGCTGTTGAGACGTCGATGCGCTTTTCGAAAGCTCGCGCGCCGCCCCGCCAGCCGGTCACCCACCCGAAGATTCACGCGACGACCCAGCGTCGCGGCAGAACTTTAAAGCCCGGATCGGCGTCGATCCTTCGCACGATCTCTATTACGAACTCCTCGAACGACGTCCATGAATTTTCTGCGATCATAGGCGCCATCGGCGAAGACATGGTTGACCGCGCCAGCGCTTGCGGAAGGCGTCCAGGATATACTGCGCTCCCGCGGAGTTGGAAACATCCGCTGTAACAGATTGACGATGAGCAGCCGTCCGCATCGACTGCCGCAATGTGGCGCTTGCGCCCTTTGAGTTTCTCGCCGACGTCGCACGCCGGCGGCTTTGACCGATTGGTCGTCGATGACGCCCGCCGAGGAACTCGTCGGGCGCCCTGTGCGTTCGCGGTCGATCATCGGCGCCAGTCGATCGTCTCGAGCGGAAGGCTGCTGATTCCGATCGAAGCCGTCAATCCTTGTGCGGCATAAGCCCGCGGCGGTCGGCCGAAGCGCCTGCGCGACGAAGTTCGAGACCAAGCGAGCGTCATTTGGATGCATGCGCGGGCCATCGGTATCGAAAGTCGGACGACCTTCGCCGCCACTTCGCGCTGGCGGACGCACAAGTGTCTCAGCGCAGCGCTCGCCTTGTCGTAGCAGGAGCGAAATCCGATACATCGCCCAATGATTTTCGGTTTGGGAGTGAACAATTAGAACGCCATAAACTTCTGACGTCGACGCTTGCAGGATTTTAGCCTGCACGCGCCAGGCAAGGCTCAGCATGTCGATCACGCTCATGATGCTGGTCTTGGTCATTTGGGCCGGATCAAACTGAGGGTGAATCGGCGCGCTGCCGAGGACGCCAAGTGTAGATCTCGTCCATTCCGACTGCGGGAGAGTTACGTCGCGGCAAAAGTTCCAAGTGTCGCGCGCCTGTAAAATAGTTAAAGATGAACCCAGGGCGGCTCAATGCGCTACTTGACTCGCTCGATTGCGACATCGCTATAGAAAACTATCCCGGATGCGAGCTGCTCTGACGCTGAACGCGCGGCCAGGGTGAGCTTGGCGATTTGCGCCTGACATCCAACGTCAGGGACGCTGAACGCGAACTCAAACGAACGCGGCTCGGGAAAATCGCCGACGGCCATTTTGCTTTCGCCGAGAGAGAGCGGTCGTGGTGAGGTTCCAGCGCAGGTGACGAGCCATTTCAGCCCGCGCGGCCCCGCGACATTTCCTCTCAGCATACCTTTGAAGCGATAGGCGCCCGGCGCGAGCACAATCATTTGCGATACGTCCAATTTTTCTGTGCGGCCAGGCCCCATCTCGATTCGCAGCGTGGGTTTTCCGTCTGTGTCGGGATCCTTCACAATGTCGGCGTCAACGTCTCCTCGCGTGCGAATCGTCCAATCAAACGGGACTCCCGAAGGCTTGGAGTCGAACCCGCCGTTGAAGAGAAACCCGGCGTTTTTCTGCTCCTCCGGAGAGAGGAATTGGAGCCAGACCTCGTATGCGTAGGGATAAAGCTTTTGCTTGACCAGAAAGTCCAAATAGAAACGGACCTCTTCCGATGTAGGCGCATAACCTTGGTCCTTCATCGCGATCAGGAGGTTGAAAGGCGTTCGCGCGTCGGTGATGGCTTCGCCAATCATGTCGAAAAACGCTCTCCGCCACGCGGGCGTGGCGACGAGGAGTTGAACGACGAAGGGTCTCGCCTGCTCCTGCTCGGCCATAAGTCCAAGTGCTGGAATCACGTCTTTCATCAGCTGCGGTTGGCTCCGCAACGCCGCGTCCGCGAAATAAGCCGCAGCAGAGTAGTTCCTGCGTTCGAAGTTTCGGCGCATAAGCCAGAATGCGGCGAGGGATTGTCCTATGGATAGTCGTGTAGCCTCTCGCATCATCAGCTCAGCGGCGTCAGGATGTTTCTGAACGTCCGCAATCTGGCCTAAGAGACGAAATGCGCGGGGATTGAGCGGATCCTCGAGAATCGCTTTTTTCAAAAGGGGTTCTAGGCGGCGCGCGACCGACTGACGCGTTGCTTCATCGGTCGATAAAAACTCGGGACCGTTCAACTGGCGATCCGCGAGCGCGACGATCGCAGCCGGAGCATTGGCCCTGATCGATAGGGCCCACTCCGGATTCCGTTCCGCAAGATAGGCGACCAGATTGTGCCTTAAAATCAACCCGAGGAGCAGGGTGCAGACTGCGGCGAGCAGCACTGCGCGGACCCACGGGAAGCGCGATGGCGGTGGCGTCGCCACGCCATCTATGCCGAATTGTGCATCCATGCGACGCTCACTCGTCTGCTCAACGCTCGCGCGCAGCCTTGGAGTTAATTCTTTGGTCCCAATAACTTCTTGGCCCGCTCGAAACCGGATTGAAGCATTTTCCCGAAGACTTCCCGCTCAGGCTCCTCAGATCTCTGTCCGTAACCCTCACCATAGCCATAGCCATAGCCATAGCCATAACCATAACCATAGCTTCCAGCTCGCGAATCGAATTTGGTAAGGACCGTTCCTATGACGTACGCCCGCGCCATCGCGAGGCGCTTAAGCGAGTTGCGCAAAGCGCCGGTTCTTGACTGGCCGGCGCAGACAACGAAAACCGTCGCGACCGTGGCGTTGGACAGAATCAGCGCGTCTGCAAGTCCCATGACGGGCGGACCGTCGACAACGATCAGATCAAAAACTTGCTTGCCGCGCGAAAGCAGGTTCACGAGTTTGGGACCGCCGAGGAGTTCGGCCGCATTCGGCGGGAGCGGCCCAGAAGCCATAAAAAGCAGGTGCTGAAGGTCCGTCGTTTGAATCAAGTCGGAGAGAGAGCTGCTGCCCGTCAGGTAGTTGCTGAGGCCTGGGCTGTCGGTGAGCCCCATCCTTTTGTGGAGCGACGCGTTACGCAAATCGGCGTCGATTATCAACACTTTCAAGCCCATGGCAGAAAAATGCCGAGCGATCGCGAGGGAGGTTGTGGACTTGCCTTCTCCGGGACTCGAGCTCGTGACAAGCAGCGTTCTCGGCAAGCCCGCGGCCGTCGAGAATTGAAGCGACGTACAAAGCGATCGGTACGACTCGGCGATCGCAGAGCGCGGATCGGTGAGTTCGCCCTCCAAGGTTTTGGGAGGCATGACCTTCGGAATCATGCCGAGAGTGGCGAGCGCGGATATTCGTTCCGCGTCGTCCGGCGAATGGACAATGTCATCCAGCCGTTCGAAGAGATAGGCGGCGCCCAGGCCCACGAGCAGACCGAGCAGTAAACCAAGGCCGACCGCCCGCGATTTGCTGGGCCAGGAAGGTGAGCGCGGCAGTTCCGCGTCGTCAACAATGAAGACGTTGTTGGCGCTCACGCCTCCTGCGATGTCCACCTCCTTGTAGCGCTGGAGGAGCCCTTCGTACAGCGAGCGGGTCGTATCGACCTCACGTTTGAGGATGTTGTATTGAATGCTTCGCTTCTGCAGATCCAGAGCCTCCCCGCGTAAGGCTTCGATCCGCTCAATCATTTTTGTTTCTTGGCTTGCGGACGCTTCGTAGGCCGCCTTGAGCATCGACTTTATGCTCTTCACTTCGAATGCGAGCTGGCGGTCAACCTCCTTTATTCTATTTTGGAGCTGCACCATCGACGGATAGTCAGGGCGAAACGTCTCTGACTTCTCCTCAAAGTCAGTCGTTAGCGCGTTTCGCTTTGCGCGAAGATCGTCAATGACCTTATTCGTGAGAAGTTGCGGAAAATTAATCGCCGTCGCATTCTCAATTTGCCGCCACAGTTGTTCGTTCTTGATCCGCTCAGCGACGATGGCGCCAAGAGCCGAATTCGCCGCCTGAAGGTTGGACTCGGCGATAGATGTCTTGTCGTTGCCCTGAACGATCTGCTCCTTTTCCGCGAAGGAGAGCAGAACTTTTTCCGACTCCTCCAGCCGCGTCTTGAGCTGGTGAATCTGATCCTCAAGAAAGGTTTTGGCGTAGGAGCTCGCCTGGAACCTCTTGTCGAGATTAGCCGCAATGAACGCCTTGCCGAAAGCGGCCGCCACTTTCTGAGCTCTCGCCGGCTCCGGATCGGAATACAAAATGTCGACGAGGCGAGATCCCGGCACCGGCTTTACGATGCGGTTCGCCAGGATGTTTGCCGTGGCGTCTTGGTCGGACACCTTCTGCTCTTCCTTCGCGGCAGATTTCTTCCCTCCGCCAAACACAGTTTCGAGCAGCCCGGGCTTGTCTGCCGCCTGACTTGACGGGCTTCTTGTCATGGACGCGACGCGCTGCGCTAGACTGCGGCTCTGCAGCAACTCGTATTGTGTCCTGAGAAACTCGCTGTCGCCCATCTCTGTAGGCGTTACGTTGCCGCTTTCAATGATCTTCGTGACGCTCCGCTCGATCTGAAGACGTAACGTAGCCGTATAAAGCGGCCGCTGAACGAGCGCCCAGACAAGCGCTACCACGGTGAAAGCAGCTGTGATGCTTGCGATCAGCCGCCACCGCTTTAGGAGCATCCTCAGAATTTCGCGCAGGGCGCGACTGGTGTCCTCGGATGCGTCTTGCACAAGGGGCGGCGCGAGATAGCTTCGCCGCTCCGAGGTAACGGCGAGCAGGCGGCGCTCCTCTTCATCCTGGCTGGCGTCAGGAGGCAGGTCGCCGGAATTATTTTGGATGTCTTCGTCTTTCACACTATTCACAAGGCCTGAGCTACAGCGCTGTTCCCAGCAGAACGAGTGGGCTAGCTACGGGAGTCAACGCCTTGAGATATTGAAACGCCGCTTTCGTTGACGAGTCTTCGACAACGATTACGTCCCCCATTTGAACTTCGGGGTCGGCGACGGCGCCGGAACGAATTTGGGCGACGTCATAACGAAGCATCTGTCGCCCACCGTCGCGGAAGATCGCGACGTTGGTCGAGGAGACCTCCCGATCCAGTCCCTCAGCGCGCGCGATGGTCTGCATCAAACTGTCATTTCCGCGGACAGGATAGACGCCTGGTCTTTTCACGGCGCCCTCGATGGTCACGCGCTGACTATTGTATTCCTTGATGAATACGGACACCTGCGGCGACTTCACATATTTTGCGCCCAGTCTCCCCTCGAGGTCGCGCTCAAGGCCGTTCGCCGTCTTTCCCGATACGGAAACCTCGCCGATCAAGGGCAGATTGACCATGCCGTTTTCAGTGACCTGGACGCTTTTCGAGAGTTCCGGCACTTTGAAGACTGTGACTTCCAAGACGTCTTGCGGACCGATCTTGTAACCGGCGCTTTTGCGATTCGAGGCGCTTCCATAGCGATCCGCGAACTGCGCGAGCTTGGCGCGATCCGGCTCCGCCGACAGGGGCGACGCGTCGTCGCCGGAATAACCGTTGCAACCTCCCAGCAAAACCGCCAAACCGAAAAGAACGGCGGGGCACAGCGCGCTAGCGGTTCGGATCGACCATGGGCAAAGGTTTAAAACTATCATAAGTCACCTGCCTAGCCATGCCTGGGCCGCCGGCATTAGCGGCTCGACGGACAGAAGTCATGGAGCGCGCCGAGTGGCGCCAACCGATGCTTTTCGCGCCGCCCCTCGCCAACTAACATTAATGAAAGAACTTAATTAAGTGCGTTGGTGGCCAGAATATGGCGGCGAGCTGGAGAGGAGTCCCGCGGAGGAGGCAAGAAGCGGAATTCGGCGTAAACTTACAGCTGGCTTCGCAAATTCCGGATAGCCGCTTGAGGGGAGTTTCTCTGACGGCGGCATGGGCTTTCGCTGCGGGTCAGAAGCGATCGACGACGAAGCGAAGGCGCCTCACGCATGCACCGGCGCGCAAGGCGAAAGCGACCTTTGCCGCGATAAAGCGACCTTTGCCGCGATCAAGGGGGCGAGACGGCTCGCGCCGGGCTGGCGCAGCAGTTCGCAGCGAGGGCGCCTGGACGCGAGCGGGCTAACTATTTCTTATCCTTAGAGAGATGAAACCAAAAGACGCCGCGATGTTGCATTCGTACAACACCTGTGAGAAGCGCCTGAAATTGGGACGTTTAGTTCGTCTCCGCCAACCGCTTAACCCGGTTAAGGCTTAGATTTAACGCGCGGTTGGCCGAACTACGGTCTTGCACAATTCCGTTCTGTAGCGAATAGTCGTAGCTGCATTGTGGGGAAGCAGGGGGCTTCGAGAAGACCTGAGGAATGAGGTCGTCTGAATTGTGGGCGTCTTTCGGATGGAGACAGCTATGAATAAGGTTTTTGTGGCAATTGGTATGGTAGCTTCGGTCATTGCGAGTTGCCCGGCGGGCGCAGCGACCATCGAGAATATTGCGGGCGGCATCAAGGTCAATCGCGGGTCGGGCTTTTCCGCGCAGACCAGTCCGACCGACCTGGCGCCCGGCGATCGCATTATGGTGAGCAAGGGCGGCTCCGCCCATCTCCTTTACGCAGATGGCTGTCGTATGAAATTGGCGCAAGGCGTTACGACTGTTCCGTCCGCGTCTCCCTGCTCCTTCAACGCCCAGTTCAACGACGGGGCCGGCGGCGGCACGAACCCTTACCTCTTGGCCGGCGGCACGGTGCTGCTCTTCGGCGGCGGCATCGCGGCCGCATTCGCGCTGTCGAACAACGGCAACGGATGCTCCGCCGCGTTGATTCCGCTGAGCCGCGGCACGGGTGTGATCTGTCAGTAGTAAAAGATGGCCGTCTCTGGAATGGTCGCCCACCAGGTTGAAAAAGAGCGGGTTCGCCCGCTCTTTTATTTTTGCGCCGTTGGCCTACTCGCATGTTTGGCGCTTGGGGGTGGCGCGGGTTACGGCTTTTTATCCGAGATCATTCTCGAAGTTCTCTGCCTGCCCCTCATCTTCGCGGGATTATGGATGCAGTTGGACCGGGACGCCCCTCGACTCTCCCGAGGGCCTGTCCTTTTCTGCGCGGCGGTCGTCGTATTGGCTCTGCTGGAGTTGGTTCCGCTTCCCCCGATCATTTGGACCCATCTCCCGGGGAGGGAGCCTGTGGTTTCCGCCTTAAAGCTCGTCGGAGGCGAATCCACATGGCGGAGCGTCAGCCTGAGGCCGGACGCCTCATGGCTCGTGGCGCTTTCCCTCATTCCTGCTCTGTCGGTTTTCCTGTGCGCGCTCGCTCTTGGCGCAAAGGAGCGTCGTCTTCTGACGCTTGTCGCACTCGCTGGCGCGGTGTTGAACGCGCTTCTCGGGCTCGCGCAAATCAGCGGCGGACCCGACAGTCCGCTGAGATTCTATGAAGGGACCAGCACCGAAGCGGTAGGATTTTTTGCCAATCGCGATCACTTCGCGGCTTTGCTTTATGCCTCCGTGCCCTTCGTCGGCGCCTGGGTCCTGAGCCTTAGCCACGATGCGCTGAGAAGGCAGTCGTCGGAGACGCGGTTGAACGCGTTCATGGCGCTCTTGCTTGGCGCTTGCGTCTCCATCATCCTGCTAATAGCCGAAGTCATGGCCCGCTCGCGTGCAGGCATCGCGCTGATTTTTGTCGCTCTGGTCGGGGCCGCCTTGCTCCTATGGCGTGAGAGGCGGTCAGCGGGAATTGTTTCCGGCGCTGGCCTCGCCGTCGCCGTCATCGGCGCAACAGCTACCCTTCTCATATCCAATTATGCGATCAGTCGGCTGGCTTCCCGTCTTGGGGGGAGCCTAGACGTGCTCCAACGCGTAGCCCTCGCAGGAAAAACCATATCGGCTGGGTTGTCGGTCGCGCCGCTCGGCGCCGGGGCCGGCGCTTTTGTGCCATTATTCGCGATGTTCGAGCATCCAAGGGATCTCATCGCGAATGTTTACGTCAACCACGCCCATAACGATCTTGCAGAGATCTGGGCGGAAACAGGCGTCGTTGGCGTCTTCCTCATCGGGGTCATGTTCGTCTGGATTTTTCGCCGCGCAATCGACGTCTGGCGCCAGCCTATAGAAGAAGGGGTCGCCCCGATCGACGTTTTGCTACCCCGCGCGGCGACGATCTCGATCGTGCTGCTCTCGGTCCACTCGCTGGTTGATTTTCCCTTACGAACGAGCGCCAATCTCTCAATATTCGCGGTCGCCTGCGCGCTTCTGACTGCGCCCCCCGGCTGGGGCAAAACGGGAGCGGCAAATCGTACCACGCCAGCGCCTTTTGAGACAAAGCGAGCGAGTCGGACGGCCGGGCGTCATAGAACGTCGTGAGTCGTAAGGACTCCGCGCCCGCCTTGGTCGCCGAACACATGACGTCGTTGTAATCGATCGCCCGCCCCAATTCGGATTGGATCGGCGATGTGCGCTGCGACCGCCGTGTTCGCGACAGTTGATCCCAAATGCTCGACGTCATGTCGATGCGCCAGTTCTTGATCCTGACGTCCGACCTCATGACGTCCGACCTGCTCGGCTCGTCGCTAAGGCCGGCGGCGATATCGGGTACGACTGATCGGCATCTCGTCACGCGCGATCAGCCATGCGACGGTCCGCAGAACCAGATGGCGCTCTTCATACGCTCAATATTCGATGAGCATGTGCTCAATTTTCAGATGCTCAAGAGCGTGGCGATCGGCGGCGCGGCATTGCCAAGCAGACGCTTTACGTGGTGAGAGCAGGCGACGGGTCACGGGCTCGACGCTCTGGGCGAGCATCATGCCTGCAGGCGCGGGCTTGACGTCGCATCGCGGAGCGCCAACTTTTTAAGAGGCGCAAGCGACCGGGATCGTGCTAGTCATCGCCACGTCAATCGTCGCAACGCCAGTCATCGCCATGACATGATCGAGGGATTGAACCGGATGACGCTTGCAAGAAGACAAAGGCAAGCTTCAAGCGATATGACGAGTGCGAGGGTTGTGCATTGAAGGCTACGAGATTCGGACGTTGGGCGCGAGGGCGACGTGACTCCGCGCAATAACGACGTGTTCGAAGCCGCAACGCCGGGGCTGCCCGTCGCGAGGCCACAAGCAAGCGGCGGATTTTTCGAGTCGCTGCGCCAACGGCTGCCGAGAGGCGCGCTGGGCGCGCTGGGCGTGGCGGCCAGTCTCGCCGTCTTTGCGCTCGCCGCTTATATTCTTGGCCGAACGCTCTCAAGTCTCAGCTACGCCGATTTGCTGAATGCTTTTCGCGCGACGAGCGGCGCGCAGATTTTAGCGTCGTTGGCCCTCTCCGCGCTCTCCTATCTCTTTCTGACGGGTTACGACGTCGTCGCTCTTTATCATATGAAAACGCGCGCGCCGTACAGGGTCGCCGCGCTCGCGTCCTTCGCAAGCTACGCCATTTCCTTCAACCTTGGATTTCCCGTCATCACCAGCGCGGCCGTGCGCTACTGGATTTACTCTCGCGTCGCGTTGAGCGCGCTGCAGGTCGCCAACATCACGGTTTTCGCCGGCGTCACGTTCTGGCTCGGGATGACGCTGGTGATGGGGATAGGCTTTATTTATGGCGCGGCGGCGCTTGAGACGCTCGACGGCTTGCCGGCCTTCCTTCACATCATTCCCGGCGTTCTCATACTCGCCGGCGTTCTCTTCTATTTCGCCTGGGTGACGGTTGACCGCCGCACGATTCGACTTCGCGGCCACGCGCTGGAGTTGCCGGGTTTTATCCCGACCGCGGCGCAGTTTGCGCTTGGGGTCGCCGACCTGTGCTGCGCCTCGGGCGCGCTCTATGTGCTGCTTCCCGAGGGCGTCCCGCTGGACTTCGTGCCATTCGTCGCGGTCTATGTCGTCGCCTGCATCCTCGGCGTGATCAGCCATGCGCCGGGCGGCATCGGCGTCTTTGAGGCGACGATGCTGCACGCCATCCCGGCGGCGTCGCATGAAAGCATTCTGGCGTCGCTGCTTCTGTTTCGCATGATCTATTATTTTATTCCATTCGTTGTCGCGCTTGCGCTTCTCGGCGCCGATGAGGGCGCGCGCCGCTGGGCGACGTTGCGGGATGCGATCGCGCGCATTTTGGAGGAGCGCTTGAATTGAACGGCGCCGGACCAGTCGCCACGACCCTGTCGACCCAGCGCCTCAAATGGCGCGACCAGGCGATAGATCTCCTGGCGCCCGTCATCAACGCGCTCCCGGAGCCGATCTTCGTGATCGACTCCGAAACCCATGTCGCCGCCGTCAATGCCGCGGCGCAGGCGCTCTCGCCGGCCATTCGGCCGGGCGAACCGCTCTCCCGCAGCCTTCGCTCGCCCGACATGCTGGACGCTGTGGCGCGCGTGCTCGCCGGAGGCGAGACGGAGAAGACCGTCTGGGTCGAACGCCTGCCGGTCGAATGCTGGTTTGAAGCGCATGTCGCGCCGATGCAGATCGAAGGGTTCGAGGCGGCCGCCGTCGTGAGCCTGCGCGATCTGACCGAATCCCGGCGCGTCGAGCGCATGCGCGTCGACTTCGTCGCCAACGCCAGCCATGAACTGCGCACGCCGCTCGCCTCGCTGCTGGGTTTTGTCGAAACTTTGCAAGGTCCGGCGCGCGAGGACGCCGTCACCCGCAACAAATTCCTCGGCATCATGCGCGAACAGGCGCAGCGGATGGCGCGCCTCGTCGATGATTTGCTGTCGCTGTCGCGCATCGAGCAGCACATGCATCTGCGGCCCGCCACGCCCGTCGATCTCACGCTGCTCGTCGCGCATATCGTCGACACGCTGTCGCAAATGGCCGAAGACAGGGGCGTCGCCATCAATCTCGATCTGCAGCCGAACGTCGTCGCGCCTGGAGATCGGGACGAGCTTGCCCGGGTCATCGAGAATCTCGTGGAGAACGCCCTGAAATACGGGTGCGGCGACGACGGCGGCTGCAGGCCCATCGACATCTCGCTGGCCCGCAAGGGGGCGCTCGTCGTTCTCTCGGTGCGCGACTATGGTCCCGGCGTCGCGCCGGAGCATATTCCGCGTCTGACGGAGCGCTTCTATCGGGTCGACGCCGGCAAGAGCCGCGCCAAGGGCGGCACCGGACTGGGCCTCGCCATCGTCAAACATATCGTGCTGCGCCACCGCGGCCGGCTCGGAATAGAGTCCGCGCTTGGCGAGGGAACGCTGTTTCGCGTCATACTGCCGGCGAGCGATTCAGCCTAAATCTGATAAGCACTTAAAATAAAACGGCATTTGCTGTCATCATACTGTAATATTTTTGTCACAAAAAGCTGTTGTCGGACCAGTAGTTTCTGCCGCGTGATGACGCGGGGCGCATCGCAAGTCCATTCTCGAGCAAAAGAGACCCTCAAATGATCTCGACGATTTTCAGGCGCGGCGCTGGCGCGGCGTTGGCGCTCGCCATCATGTGCGGCGGGGCCGCCGCCATAGACATTTCCGGCGCCGGCGCGACCTTCCCCTATCCGATCTACGCCAAATGGGCCGACGCCTATAAGAAAGAGACCGGCAACGGGCTCAACTACCAGTCGATCGGTTCGGGCGGCGGCATCAAGCAGATCAAGGCTAAAACCGTGACGTTCGGCGCGTCCGACATGCCGCTGAAGCCGGACGATGTGAAGTCTTCCGGACTCGTGCAGTTTCCGACGGTCGTCGGCGGAGACGTCCCCGTCGTCAATCTCGAGGGCGTGAAGCCTGGCGAACTGGTTCTTGACGGTCCGGTCCTCGCCCAGATTTTCTTGGGCGAAATCACCAAGTGGGACGATCCCGCGATCAAGAAACTCAATCCCAAAATGAAGCTGTCGAATTTGCCGATCGTCGTGGTGCATCGCTCGGACGGTTCGGGAACAACCTTCATCTGGACCGACTATCTTTCGAAAGTCAGCGATGTCTGGAAAAACAAGGTCGGGGCCAACACGTCAGTCGAATGGCCGGTCGGCATCGGCGCGAAGGGCAATGAGGGCGTAGCGAACAACGTCATCAACACCAAGGGCGCGATCGGCTATGTCGAATACGCCTATGTCAAACAGAACAAGATGACCTTCACCAAGGTGGTCAACAAGGCCGGCAAGCCTGTCGCGCCGAATGCGGACAGCTTCCAGGCGGCGGCCGCAAGCGCGGACTGGGCCAATTCCGACAGCTATTATGTGATCCTCACCGACGAACCCGGCCCCAAATCATGGCCGATCGCGGGCGCCACCTTCATCCTGATGCATAAGCAGCCCGCCGATCCAGCGGTCTCGGCCGAGGCGCTGAAATTCTTCGCCTGGGCGTATACCGCGACTGGCGACAAGTTGGCGGAGGAGCTTGACTATGTTCCGATGCCCGACGCCGTCGTGGCTCAGATCAAGAAGACCTGGGCGACCGAGTTCAAGAACGACGACGGCAAGCAGTTGTGGCATTAGCCGGCGCGTTCACGCCGCAATGATCATCCGGAGCGGCGCGAATGCGCGCCGCTCCGAGGTTGGGCGTAGCTCTTGGCGAGAATGGTGGGGTTGGCCGGAATGCTCGAGGTCGAGACAGATCGGCGTTTGTCAGGCGGAGAAGTCGACGTGTCTGATGTTGTGTTGGAGCAGACGGCTGCCCGCGAGGTGGCGATAGATCGTACGCGAGTTCTGGCGCGCATCGCCCGAACCGACCGTATCTTCTTCCAAACGACCCGCGCCGCGGCCGTGGTCGTTCTCCTTATACTAGGCGGGGTCATTGTCTCTCTTGTGCATGGCTCTCTGCCGGCGATACGCGCGTTCGGGATAGGTTTCCTATTCTCAGACGCTTGGAATCCGGTCACCGAGAATTTCGGCGCGCTGCCGGCGATCTACGGCACGGTCATGACGTCGATCATCGCCATGCTGATCGCCGTGCCCGTCGGCCTCGGCATCGCGATTTTCCTCACCGAGCTTTGCCCCTATGTTCTGCGTCGGCCGATCGGCACCGCGATCGAGCTGCTGGCCGGAATTCCGTCGATCATCTACGGCATTTGGGGCCTCTTCGTTCTGGCGCCGTTTCTCCAGTCGCATGTCCAGCCTGCGCTGATCGCCGCCTTTGGCGATATCCCGGTGTTCTCGACGCTGTTCGCCGGCCCGCCTTACGGCATCGGCATGCTGACCGCGGGCTTCATTCTCGCGATCATGGTGCTGCCCTTCATCGCCTCGATCTCGCGCGACGTCTTCGAAACGGTGCCGCTGGTGCTGAAGGAAGCCGCTTGGGGCATCGGCAGCACGACATGGGAAGTGACGCGCTACGTGGTCATCCCTTACACGCGCGTCGGCGTGATTGGCGGCGTCATGCTTGGACTGGGACGCGCGCTGGGCGAGACGATGGCGGTCACTTTCGTCATCGGCAATGCGCACAAGATTTCCGGGTCGCTGCTCGCGCCCGGCACCACGATTTCGGCGACGATCGCCAATGAGTTCACCGAGGCGGTCGGCGATCTCTACACCTCGGCGCTGATCGAACTCGGCCTCATCCTCTTCTTCATCACCTTCGTCGTTCTGGCGGCCGCGCGTTACATGCTGATGCGCATCGAACAGAAGTCGGCGTAAGGGAGGCGCTTCATGTCTCTTTATGCATCTCGACGCAGCGCAAACTCCATCGCGACGACGCTCTGCTGGGTCGCGGCGATTTTCGGGCTGTCCTGGCTTTTTGTGATCCTTGGGGTGCTTCTCTATGAAGGCGTCCGCGGTCTGTCGCCGGCGGTCTTTGTCGAAATGACGCCGCCTCCCGGCAGCGCCGGAGGACTGCTCAACGCCATTGCCGGCTCGCTGGTCATGACCGCGATCGGCGTTGCGGTCGGCACGCCGCTCGGCATGCTGGCCGGCACCTACATGGCGGAATATGGACGCTATACGAAGCTGACCTTGGTCGTGCGCTTCATCAACGACATCCTGCTTAGCGCCCCGTCGATCGTCGTCGGCCTCTTCGTCTACACCATTCTGGTGCATCCGATGGGCCACTTCTCGGCGATCTCCGGCGCCGTGGCGCTGGCGCTGTTGGTCGTCCCTGTCGTCGTGCGAACGACCGAGGACATGCTGCTGCTCGTGCCGGGATCGATGCGCGAAGCGGCGACCGCGCTTGGCGCCCCACGCGCGCATGTCGTCGGGAAGGTCGCCTACCGCGCCGCAAAAGCCGGCCTCATCACCGGCGTGCTGCTCGCGGTGGCGCGCGTCTCGGGCGAGACGGCGCCGCTGCTTTTCACTGCGCTCAATAACCAGTTCTGGAGCACCGATCTTGCCGCGCCGATGGCGAGTCTGCCGGTCGTCATCTTCCAGTTCGCGCTATCGCCGTACAAAGACTGGCAGCAACTCGCCTGGACGGGCGCGCTGCTCATCACTGTCGCTGTTCTTGCCCTATCGATCGCCGCGCGCGCGCTCAGCGCCGGCCGGAGGAAACCGAAATGAACGCCGCTGTCCAAGCCACCAAAGAGCCGCCAACGAAAGTTTCGGTCCGCTGCCTCGATTTCTATTACGGCGCGGATCGTTCGCTCAAGAACATCAGCCTGCCGCTGCGCACCAACAAGGTGACGGCGTTTATCGGGCCTTCCGGCTGTGGCAAGTCGACCCTGCTGCGCGTGTTGAACAGGATGTACGATCTTTATCCGGGTCAGCGCGCAGAGGGCGAGGTGCTGCTCGACGGCGAGAACATCCTCGACCCGGCGATCGATCTCAACGCCCTGCGCTCGCGCGTCGGCATGATTTTCCAGAAGCCGACGCCTTTCCCGATGTCGATCTATGAAAACATCGCATTCGGCATTCGGCTGTATGAAAAGCTGTCGCGCGCCGACATGGACGCGCGCGTCGAAAGCGCGCTCCGCGGCGCAGCGCTTTGGGACGAGGTGAAAGACAAGCTGCATACGAGCGGTCTCGGCCTCTCAGGCGGACAGCAGCAGCGCCTCTGCATCGCGCGCAGCGTCGCGGTGCAGCCGGAAGTCATCCTGTTCGACGAGCCGTGTTCGGCGCTCGATCCGATCTCGACCGCGAAAGTCGAGGAGCTCATCGACGAGCTCACCCACCGCTACACGATCGCAATCGTCACCCACAACATGCAGCAGGCGGTGCGCGTCTCCGACTACACCGCCTTCATGTATCTCGGCGAGCTCGTCGAATTCGGCGAAACGGACGACGTCTTCAACAAGCCGAAGGAAAAGCGGACGCTCGACTACATCACCGGCCGTTTTGGCTAAACCAGCGATTCAAGGACGGCGCTCATGAGCGATCATATTGTTAAATCCTACGACCGCGACCTTGAGGCGCTCGGACGTCGCATCGCTGAAATGGGCGGCGTCGCGGAGAAGATGCTGGCGGAGGCGATGGATGCGCTCTCCGGCTTCAACGTCGACCTCGCCCATCGGGTCGTCTCCAGCGATCCGCGGCTCGACGCGCTGCAGCGAGAAATCGAAGAGAACGCCATTCTCACCATCGCGCGCCGACAGCCGCTCGCCGTCGATCTGCGCGAATGCATCGCCGCGATCCGTATTTCCGGCGACATCGAACGCGTCGGCGATCTCGCCAAGAACATCGCCAAGCGAACGCTCAAGATCGTGTCGGAGGCGCGCGTCCCGCGCGCGATCGTCGGTCTAAAGTCGATGCACGAAATCGCCGCGATGCAGCTTAAGGACGCGCTGGACGCCTACGCCTTGCGCGACACCGAGCGGGCGCGCGCGGTGTGGCAGAACGATTCCGATCTCGACGCGCTGGAGGACTCGGTATTCCGCGATCTGCTCACCTTCATGATGGAGGATCCGCGCAATATATCCTTCTGCACGCATCTGCTGTTCTGCTCAAAGAACCTGGAGCGGATCGGCGATCACACAACGAATATATCGGAGACGATCGTTTATCTCGTCACCGGCGAGGCGATGCCTACAGAGCGGCCAAAATCGCGCGTCGCCGACTTCGGGAAGGATGAGGCGGCCCAATGAGTGACGTGACGTCCGCCGTTTTACAGCGGAGCGGGAAAAGCGATCGGGCGCCGCGCATCCTCGTCGTCGAGGACGAAACGTCGCTCGCGACGCTGCTCGTGTATAATCTCGAAGCTGAAGGCTATCAGGTCGAGCATGTCGACAATGGCGACGAAGCCGAGCTGCGGCTCGCGGAGTCGCCGCCGGATCTCGTCATTCTCGACTGGATGCTGCCCGGCGTTTCCGGACTTGAAATCTGCCGACGCCTGCGCGCGCGGGACAGCGCCAGAGACATGCCTGTCATCATGCTGACCGCGCGGGGCGAGGAAGGCGAGCGCGTGCGCGGTCTTTCCGTCGGCGCCGACGACTATGTCGTCAAGCCGTTTTCGACTCCGGAGCTGATGGCGCGGGTGCGCGCGCTGCTGCGCCGGGCGCGCCCCGAGCGCGTCGCCTCACGGCTGACTCTCGGCGATATCGACCTCGACCGCGACACCCGTCGCGTGCGGCGATCCGCCCGCGAAATCCACCTCGGTCCGACCGAATTCCGGCTGCTCGAATATTTTATGGAGAAGCCCGGACGCGTGTTCACGCGCGCGCAGCTGCTCGACAGCGTTTGGGGCATGTCGGCGGAGATCGACGAGCGCACGGTCGACGTCCATGTCGGACGGCTCCGCAAGGCGCTGATCCGCGGCCGCGAGAAGGATCCGATCCGCACGGTCCGCGGCGCGGGCTATTCCTTCGACGAAACCTTCGGACACGAGTGACGCGTCCGCCGACGCAGATTACGCGTAGCGCTGCGTTCGGAGCTGATCGCGCGCGCGGCGGCGATCCTGGGCCGGCTGATAGGCGACGCGCGCATGATAGGCGCAATACGGCCCGCCGCCAACAGTCGACTTGCAGCCGCAGAAGCGGAACTCCGGCGACGTCGGATCGCCCATCGGCCAGCGGCACATGGATTCGCGGAGCTCCATGATCGTGACGCGCTCCGAAATCGGGATCACCACTTCTTCTTCAGGCGCAAGCCGCGGCGCCGCCAGCGCATGCGGCGTGAACGCGAGCGCCAGATTGCCGTGCGAGGCGACGCCGTTCATGCGCGGGTGCGTCGGGCGAGGAGCTTTGGCCGCGCGCGGCCGCTGCGCGCTCGCCGTCTTGGCGCGTTCGGCGAGTCCGAGACGATGGATCTTTCCGATCACAGCGTTGCGGGTGATGCCCGGTCCAAGTTCAGCCGCCACTTGGCTGGCGCTTAGACCATCGGTCCAGAGCTTGCGGAGCAGTTCGACGCGTTCGTCGGTCCATGACATCAGGCTTCTCCATTCTTTCGGGTCGAGCGCGGCTCGGATGGTTCTTCCGACCGCAGCGCAGGCCTGAAGCCCTGCGGCGATGTGATTGCGCATCAACACTCGAGAGAACACGCCCAAACGAACTACGCGGGCGCCGACTAGAAACTTTCTATTTACTTTGAATCATGCGCGAGTCGCGCTGGCAAGCGTGCGCTGGCGTTCTCAACAGGCTTTCGGCGAGACTGTTGCTCGCAGGACTCACCCTTGCGCAGCCGCGCCCGCCGCTTTGACGCGAATGATCGAACCGCGCCATGGATTTGACCGCGTCGGGCGGCGCGCTTAAAATCCGCTCTGAACTGCCGCCCGAAAAGGGCGGCGCTTTGTTTTTCGAGCTTCCTCTGGCTAAAGCCAGCGACGGGAGCATGGAGCAGGGCTTTTGACGTCAGCGCTTTATCCGACCTATCCGCGCGCCGATCTTGCGTTCAAACATGGCGAAGGCGCGTGGTTGACTGCGGAAAACGGCGACCGCTATCTCGATTTCAGCGCGGGCGTCGCCGTACTGTCGCTCGGCCACAATCACCCGCGCCTCGTCGAGACCTTGAAGCGCGCGGCGGAAGAACCGTGGCATGTCTCCAATCTCTTCCGCATCCCGCAAGCCGAGCGGCTCGCCGAGCGGCTCTGCGACGCCACATTCGCCGATCTGGTCTTTTTCACCAATTCCGGCGCGGAAGCGGTGGAGTGCGCGATCAAGACCGCGCGTAAATTTCACGCGGTCAACGGGCAGCCGGAACGCTATCGGCTGATCACTTTCGAAGGCGCCTTCCATGGCCGCACGCTCGCGACGATCGCCGCAGGCGGCAATGCGAAATATCTTGATGGGTTCGGGCCGCCCGTCGAGGGCTTCGATCAGGTTCCTTTCGGCGATTTCGACGCCGTCGAGGCGGCGATCACGCAAGAAACCGCGGGCGTCCTGCTCGAACCGATTCAGGGAGAAGGGGGGCTGCGCGTCTTTTCGCCGGCGTTCCTTGCGCAGCTGCGGGCGCTGTGCGACGCGCGCGGGCTGCTGCTGGCGTTCGATGAAGTCCAATGCGGCGTCGGCCGCACCGGCAAGTTCCTCGCCTGCGAACATGCCGGCGTCGCGCCCGATATCGCGGCGCTCGCCAAGGGGCTGGGGGGCGGATTTCCGATCGGCGCGTGCCTCGCGACGCGCGAGTCCGCCAAAGGCATGACGCTCGGCGCGCACGGCTCCACCTTCGGCGGCAATCCGCTGGCGACGTCGGTGGGCGGCGCCGTTCTCGACGTCGTGCTCGCGGAGGGCTTCCTGGCGCGCGTCGCGCAGCTTGGCGCGCTGTTGCGCCAGCGGCTGGCGGAGCTCGAGGACCGCTATCCGTCGCTCATCGAAGAAATCCGCGGCGAAGGGCTGATGTTCGGCCTCAAGACGCGGATACCGAACGGCGACTTCGCCGCCGCCGCCCGCGCCGAAGGCCTGTTGACGGTGCTCGCCGGCGACAATGTCGTGCGTCTTTTGCCGCCGCTCGTCATCGACGAGAGCGACGTCGCGGCGGCGTCGTCGCGCCTTTTCGCCGCATGCGCCCGGCTCGCCGCGCCCGTTGAAAAGCTCGGAGCCGCGTGATGACCGCCCATTCGCTGACGCGGCCGCGCAGCTTTCTCGATCTTTCCGATCACTCCGGCGAAGAGCTGCGCCGCATTCTCAATCTCGCGACGTCGCTCAAGGCGCGCCGCGTCAAAGGCGTCGCGCCGACCGAACGACCGCTCGCCGGCAAATATCTCGGCATGGTGTTCGACAAGCCCTCGACCCGCACGCGCGTCTCCTTCGACATCGCGATGCGCGAACTGGGCGGCGAGACGATCATGCTCACCGGCGCCGAAATGCAGCTTGGCCGCGGCGAGACGATCGCCGACACGGCGCGCGTGCTCTCGCGGTTTCTCGACGCGATCATGGTCCGCATTCTGTCGCACCCCGATCTCATGGAGCTGGCGCGCTTCGGCAATCTGCCGGTCATCAATGGCCTCACCAAACAGTCGCATCCCTGTCAGGTGATGGCGGACGTGCTGACCTTCGAGGAGCATCTCGGACCAATCGAAGGGCGCATCGTGGCCTGGAGCGGCGACGCCAACAATGTGCTCACGAGCTGGGTGCACGCCGCTGGCCGCCTGGGCTTCACGATCAATGTGGCGACGCCGGCGAACTTCGCGCCCTCGGAAGAACTGATGGGCTGGGCGAAAACCAATGGCGCGAAGATCAATCTGACGCGCGACGCCTATGAGGCGGTGGCCGGCGCCGACGCCGTCATCACGGACTGCTGGGTGTCGATGGGCGACGCGGACGAGGACCAGCGCCGCGCGGCGCTCGCGCCCTATCAGGTCGACTCGAAACTGATGCGCGCGGCCGCCAAGCACGCCATCTTCATGCATTGCCTGCCGGCGCATCGCGGCGAGGAAGTCACCGCGGAAGTCATCGACGGACCGCAGTCGGTGGTCTTCGACGAAGCCGAGAACCGCCTTCACGCCCAAAAAGGCGTGCTGTGCTGGTGTCTCGCGCCGGGGCAATTCTAATGGCGCCAGACGGGGGCTCGGCGCCGAGCCGGCCAGTCGCGCTCCATTCCGAGGATGACCGGGTGCTGCCCTTCGCCGTAGAAGCGCTCGACCTGCGCGGCCGCGTCGTGCGTCTCGGCCCGACGGTCGATTCCATCCTCAATCATTACGCCTATCCGCCGCAGGTCGCGCGCCTGCTCGGCGAAGCGGTGGCGCTCGCCGCGCTGCTCGGCTCGATTTTGGAATCGCACGGCCGCTTTCAGCTGCAGACGCGCAGCGACGGCCCGGTCGACATGCTCGTCGTCGACTATGACGCGCCGGGGAAGCTGCGCGGCTTCGCCCGTTTCGACGCCGAGCGGGTCGCGCAAATGCGCGACGCCTCGCCGGCGGCGCTGTTCGGACGCGGTCATCTGGCGCTCACCATCGAACGCGAGGAAGACGCCGCGCGCTACCAGGGCGTCGTGCCGCTGGAGGGCGAGAGCCTCGCCGAGGTCGCGCATATTTATTTCCGACAATCGGAGCAGATCCCGTCCTTCGTCAGACTCGCCGTCGCCGAAATCGTCACGCCGCAGGGCGCCGGCTGGCGCGCCGGCGGACTGCTGCTGCAATATTTGCCGCCCGGCGGGGCGCGCGCCCGCGATCTTCCGCCCGGCGACGCGCCTGAGGGCGCGGAGGAGCCTTCCGAGAACGACAGCGATCATTGGACCGAGGGCCAGGCGCTCGCCGCCACGCTCGAGGACCACGAGCTTGTCGATCCGGCGCTTTCGGGCGAGCGCCTGCTCTATCGCCTTTTCCATGAGCGGGGCGTCAAGGTTTTCACCGAACGCGCGCTCGAGGAATTCTGCCGCTGTTCGAGCGAGCGCATCGACAAGCTGTTGAGGAGCTTCTCGCCGCAAGAGCGCAGCGATATGATCGGCGACGACGGCCGCATCGGCGTCACCTGCGAATTCTGCGGCACGCTGCGCAGCTTCGACCCGACCGATTTCGACTGATCAGCCGCCAAGCGCAAAGCCGATAGAATGTCCGCTGAGTTTATCTTTCCGCCGCCGCCCTTCCCAAGCGTCGCCATCGCGCAGGATGCGCGGCGATTTCCCGTGCGGCGGATCTTCTGCATTGCGCTGAACTACGCCGCGCACGCCCGGGAAATGGGAAAGGACCCTGCCGAGGGCGCGGACGCGGAGCCGCCGGCGTTCTTCTCCAAGCCCGCCGACGCGGTGGTCGAGAGCGGCGCGACGATTCCCTATCCGACGCTGACGCATAATCTTCACCACGAGATCGAATTGGTTGCGGCGCTGGGCAAGGGGGGCGCCGATATTCCCGCCGAGCGGGCGCTCGACTGCGTCTTCGGCTATGCCGCGGGCATCGACCTGACCCGGCGCGACCTGCAAGCCGCGGCGCGCGGCGCCGGGCGGCCGTGGGACATGTCCAAAGGCTTCGACCATTCGGCGCCCATCGGCGCGATCAGCCCCGTCGCCGCCATCGGCCATCCGACGCGGGGGCGCATCGCGCTCTGCGTCAATGGCGCGCTGCGACAGGCGGGCGACCTTGGCGATCTTATCTGGAGCGTGCCGGACATCATCGCGGCGCTGTCGCGAAATGTCACGCTTGCGCCCGGCGACCTCATCTTCACCGGCACGCCCTCGGGCGTTGGACCGCTCCTTCCCGGGGACATTGTCGACGGCGAGGTGGAACATGTCGGCTCCGTGGCCGTAAGCATCGGAAAATAACCGAGGTTGCGCCAAGCAGGGAAACCCGGCTATTTGCACAGGCGTGAAACGCCTTCGCGCGATCTTGCGCAACCGTGGTTGCGCCTCCACTGAGCCGCCGGCGCGCGAGGCTCTAGACATGCCGGTCAATCTCGACCCCGAAAACTGGGACGACTTTCGCGCCGAGAGCCATCGCGCGCTCGACATGATGCTCGACTATCTGCGCGACATCCGCGAGCGCCCCGTCTGGACCGAGCCAAGCGAAGAAGCGCGGGCGCGCTTCAAACGCGACCTGCCGCAAGAGGGCCGCGACCTCTCCGCCGTGCTCGAGGATTTCGACCGCTACATCAAGCCCTTCGCGACCGGCAACACCCATCCGATGTTCATGGGCTGGGCGCAGGGCGCGGGCACGCCGGCCGGCATGATCGCCGAAATGCTCGCCGCGGGCATGAACTCCAACTGCGGCGGACGCAATCACATCGCCATCGACGTCGAGCGCCAGATCGCCGCCTGGATGGCGCAGGCTTTCGGCTTTCCGCCCGACGCGAGCGGCGTTTTCGTCACCGGCACCTCGATCGCCAACTTCCTGTGCCTGCTCGTCGCGCGCGACCAGGCCTATGGCGACAAGGACGTTCGGCTTAACGGGCTCTGCGCGCTTCCGGGCCAGCTCATCGCCTATGCGTCGCGAGAGGCGCATAATTGCGTGCGCCAGGCGATGGAGCTGGCGGGCCTCGGCGCGCGGCATCTGCGCCTCATTCCTTCGGACGAGCGGCGCGCGATGAAGGTGCGCGATCTTCGCCGCGCCATCGCCGCCGACCGCGCGGCGGGGTTCAGGCCGTTTCTGATCGTCGGCACGGCGGGCACGGTCGACACTGGCGCCATCGATCCGCTCGACCGGCTCGCCGACGTCGCGCACACCGAGGATTTATGGTTCCATGTCGATGGAGCCTTCGGCGCGCTGGCGGCGCTCTCGCCGGCGCTGAAGCCGCTCGTCAAAGGGCTGGAGCGGGCCGACAGCGTCGCCTTCGACTTTCATAAATGGCTGCATGTCCCTTATGACGCCGGCTTTTTTCTGGTTCGCGACAAGGAAGCCCATAAGCGCGCCTTCGCGGCGAACGCGGCCTATCTGACGCGCGCGCCGCGCGGCCTCGCGGCGGGCGACACCTGGCCCTGCGATCTCGGCCCCGACCTGTCGCGCAGCTTTCGCGCGCTCAAAGCCTGGTTCACCATCGAAACCTTCGGCGCCAAGCGTTTGGGCCAATGCATCGAGCAGACCTGCCGCATGGCGAAGCGGCTCGAGGCGTGGATCGCGCAATCGGACGCCTTCGCGCTGCGCGCGCCGGTGACGCTCAACATCGTCTGCTTCGGCGTCAAGGACGATGAGGACGGGTCGCTGGCGCGCGAAATCGTCATGGAGCTGCATGAGCGCGGCGAGGCGGCGCCGTCGCTGACGATCCTCGACGGGATTCCGGCGATCCGCGCCGCGATCATCAACCACCGGACCGAAGAACGCGACATCGACGCCTTCACCGAGTTTCTCGACGCGGCGCTACGCCGCGCCCGCAAGGAGCCGCATGATTTCGGCGCGCTGATCGAACCGCACGGGCCGGGCAAGACCCGGCTCTCCGAAGATTGACGCCGCTTGTCGTGAGCCTGTCATATTTCGCCGGGCTCTCTTTTCGACCCTTCCCGTGAGCGCCGCCATGATCCCAGACCGCCTCGCACAGCCGCCGCGCGCCGCCATTCCCGGATGTCTCTGGTTCGTGCGGTTCGACGGCGCCGGCGAAGCCGCGCCCGGAACGGCCGAAGACTTCGAAAACATCGGCGCGCCGCGCGAGGGATTTTTGTGGCTGCACATGGATCTCGCCGACGTGCGCTCGCGCCCGCTGCTGGCGCGCATCGCGGCGCTTTCCGAAGACGCCCGCGATTCGCTGTGCGACCCCGTCGACCACCAGCACCTTGAATATTCAGAAGGGTTGGTCAGCGGCGCGCTGCTCGACTATGAGCGCGATCTCGGCGGCCCGACCTCGCGCACCGACTATGTCCGCTTCGCCGCCGGCGCAAGCTTTTTCATCAGCGCGCGACGGCTGCCGATGGACAGCGTCGAGGCGACGCGCATCGCCATCGATCGCGGCGCGCGTCTCACCTCGCCGATCCATCTGTTCGAATTGCTGACGGATGCGCTGATCGACGGGCTGGCGCGCAAGGCGGCCGAACTCGGCGCCGCCTTCGATCGCGTCGAGGATCGCATCATCGATCAGCGCGGCCGCCAGGCGCGGCCGGCGCTCAGCGCCGCGCGGCGCGACGCGGTGCGTCTGGCCCGCCAGATCAGCGGCCTGTCGTCGACGGTGGCGCGCCTCGAAACGATCGAGGAGGAGGCCGACGAACAGCGCGACAATGATCTGCGCGACGCCGCGGCGCGGCTGGTTCAACACGCTGCCGCGCTGACGCAGGACGTCACGAGCCTTCAGGAGCGCGCCCGTCTCCTGCAGGACGAGCTCAACGCGCTGCTGAGCCTTGAGACCAATGACCGGCTGTATGTCTTGACCTTGACCACGATGCTGCTGCTGCCGGCGACCTTCGTCACCGGTTTTTTCGGCATGAACACCAGGAACCTGCTCTTTTCGGAAGACGACAACGGCACGTTCTACGCGACGATCCTTTGCGTGCTCGCCTCGGCGACGGCGCTTTTTCTGATGCGCCGCTGGGGACTCGCCGGCGCGCCCGAGAGCGAGGACCCGCGGTCGGCCGCGCCGGAGCGTCGGGACGACCGGCCGGCCGACAGGAGTTTTTGACGTCGGCGTCGAGTGGCGGGGTTTACAGGCGTGTGCGCGCCCCCTAGTTTCCGCGCCGACAGGGCGAGACCGCCCGCCGAGTGAAACCTGGGAAAACCATGCGCGCCGAACCGCTTGCGCTGAAAGCCGACATCGAGCAGTCCATCGGACTGCTGAGGAGGCATCTTTGACGTCGACGCCGCGCAACGGCGCCTCGCCGAACTGAACGTCCGCGCGGAAGATCCCGCGCTCTGGAACGACCCCGAAGCCGCCCAAAAAATGATGCGCGAACGCACCCAGCTCGAAGAGCAGATGGGCGCGCTGTCGAGCCTCGAACGCGAGCTCGACGACGCGCTGACGCTCGTCGAACTCGGCGAAGCCGAAGGCGACGCGGCGACCGAAAAGGAAGGCGTCGAGGCGCTCAAGAGCATCCTGAAGCAGGCGCGCGCGCGCCGGACCGAGGCGCTGTTCGCCGGCGAAGCCGACGCCAATGACACCTATATCGAGGTTCATTCCGGCGCCGGCGGCACCGAGAGTCAGGATTGGGCGCGCATGCTGTTTCGCATGTACGCCCGCTGGGGCGAGCGCCACAAATTCCAGGTCGAGGTGATCGAGGAGACGCCGGGCGAAGAGGCCGGCATCAAGTCGGGCACGCTGCTCGTCAAGGGCCATAACGCCCATGGCTGGGCGAAGACCGAGTCCGGCGTGCATCGGCTGGTGCGGATTTCGCCATTCGACTCCAACGCCCGCCGCCACACCAGCTTCGCCTCGGTCTGGGTCTATCCGGTGGTCGACGACCGCATCGAAGTAAACGTCAATGAATCCGACTGTCGTATAGACACGTATAGATCGTCAGGCGCCGGCGGCCAGCACGTCAATACGACCGATTCGGCGATCCGCATCACCCATATTCCTACCGGCATCGTCGTGGCGTGTCAGGCGGAACGCTCGCAGCACAAGAACCGCGCCACCGCCTGGAACATGCTGCGCGCGCGGCTCTACGAGCTGGAGCTCGAAAAGCGCGAGGCCGAAGCCAACAAGGTTGCGGCGTCGAAGACGGAGATCGGCTGGGGCCATCAGATCCGCAGCTATGTGCTGCAGCCGTATCAGCTGGTGAAGGATCTGCGCTCCGGCTTCACGTCCGGCACGCCTTCCGACGTTCTCGACGGCGAACTCGACGATTTCATGCAGGCCTCTCTCGCCCAGCGCATATACGGCGGTCCAGAGAGCGTCGAGGACGTCGAGTAGCGGCGCTCACGCCCATTTCTCAACCGTCAGGCCGGGGATATCGTCGAAATCCTCGCTGTTCGCCGCGACCAGCGTGAGCCGGAGATCGAGCGCCTGCGCGGCGATCATTCGATCCAGCGCGCGGCGGCGCTTCGGGTCGAGTTTGCGCAGCAGCGCGCCATAGGCGTCGGCGGCGCCGCGGTCGAAGGGCAGGACATCCAGATTCTCGGCGAGCAGCGCAATATTCTCCGCGAGCCGTCCGTTATGTTCGGCGGCTGCGGCGGCGCGCGTTTCGGCGAGACTGATCGCCGAGACCGCCACGTCGCCGACCTCCAGCGCGGCGAGCCGATCGAGCACGCCGGGAAGTCCCAGCGCCGCGGCGATGAGGATATTTGTGTCGAGGAGGTAGCGCGCCATCGCGCTAGCGGACGTCGAACAGCCGCTTGGGCGCCTTGAATTCGGGTCGGGCGACCGAGGCCGGCGGCGGCGCGGCTTTCAGCCGCGCGACGAGTTCCGACATCGTGAGCCGCGCCGGCGACACCACGAGACTTCCGCCTTGGCGTCGGACGACGACTTCGGCGCCCTCGTCGAAAGCGATTCCACGCGGAATTCTTACCGCAAGACTGTTGCCGGATTTGAAAATGCGGGTGGAGCTCATGACGTCAGTCTGCCAAGCACGGCATGTTCTGTCAATCTGAGTATATACATTATTCACCGAGCGGCCGCCACGGAATTGGGGCCCGTCCGACCCCGCGACCAGGCCGCGGTCACGGCGATTTTTGAAACGGCGCAGCGCTTGATGCGGCGGGCCGACGCATTTAACTGCGTGCGCGCGCATGGCGCGCGGCGCTTGATCCCTCGGGCAAGCGCGTGTTATCTGCGGCGCGCCACGCGTGCGTTGCGGAGAGGTGGCTGAGTGGTTGAAAGCACCGCACTCGAAATGCGGCATACGGGCAACCGTATCGGGGGTTCAAATCCCTCCCTCTCCGCCAATGGCGCTGTCCTCGAGCGTGGCTGGCGGCTCGAAACTCGTCGTGGATGAGTCGGCCGCTATAGTTGAGCATCCGCGAATGGCGGCATAGGGTGAAAGCGCGCTCGAATGGCGCCCAGCGCAAAGATTCGTCGAGAAGATTGAGGTCCGGCGCGACTTAGACGCGCCGGCGGCCGCCGACGTAGTCAGCGCGAATATGTCGACGACCGATCGATCGGCAGGACTGGAAAGACCCGGCCATCCTTCAACATAGCGCTGAAGCGCTTACCGGCGTTCGCATGGGATATCGTCGCCGAAATCAAGGATGCATTCACGGCCGAGGCTTGTGCGCAGGGCGGTCAGGCCGCGATGGAGTATGACGCGGGCGTTGCCCTCCGACACTCCCAAGCTCGCCGCCATTTCGCGAAGGCCGAGGCCGGCGAAATAGTGCAGCAGGACGGCCTCGCGCTGCCGTTTCGGCAGCCGCTCCACCTGGCCGAGGATGCAGCCGGACATTTCGGCCCGTAGAATGTCATCCTCGGGCCTATCGGAAGCCGGCAGGTCTTCAGCCTCGTCGATCAGGGTTGATGGCGGAGCCCGTTTGGCCGCGCGGAAATGATCGCGCGCGAGATTGAGGGCGATTGCAGTGAGCCAAGTGGCGGGGGCCGCCTGGCCCCGCAGGCCGGCGTGGGCGCGGATCGCCCGCAACAAGGCCTCCTGGACCAGATCATCGGCCAGCGCCTCGTCCCGCACGAAACGGAGGAGGACTCCGCGCACCATCGTTCGGTGCGCGGCGAATTGCTCAGGAGCTACAGCCACAGCTACTGGCTCCGCCCGTCCGGCTCTCGGCCTTGCCCAGCAGGGCGTCGAGCTTGTCGCGGGTCTTGGCCGCCGCGCCGCGGTTGACCATCAGGCCGACCTCCGCCGCCGCCTTCACCTGTGCACGGTCGATGCCGAGGCGGTCGCATTCGGCAAGGTGGTGTTCGATGCAGGGGTGACAGTTCACCGCCGCCGATGCTCCAATGGCGAACAATTCCTTCATACGCTCGTCCATGGGGGGACTCCTTTCGCTAAGGTCTATCGCTCCCTTGGACGAAGGCGGGTAGCGTTTCGTTACGGCTTCTCCGCAGCTTCGTCCGCGAATGAGCGCCTCGCGACCAGCACTACCGGCTTTCCTGCATCATCAACGCATACCCTCGCGCGAGGTAACATCCGCTATCGATAGACATGTCACTTCGGAGTTGATGGCGACTATTCTGACACTGTAGGGTCGACACCCTGAGAGATCAGTTGGTCAGCGCCGGACGATCGCGATAGAGCGATGGGAAGAGGCGCTTGAGATCGTCGATCTTCGGCAGGTCATTGTAGACGATGTACGGCTGCGCGGGATGGCGAAGGAGATAGTCCTGATGATAGGCCTCCGCCGGGTAGAACGCCCTGAGCGGTTCGAGCGTCGTGACGATCGGCGCCGAGAAGGCCTTTGAATCAGACAGCTGCGCAACATAATCGCGCGCAGTCTTCTCCTGCTCGGCGTTCGCGACGAAAATCGTTGAACGATATTGCGCGCCTGCGTCAGGGCCCTGGCGGTTAAGCTGCGTCGGATCATGCGCGACCGAGAAGTAGACGCGCAGCAGTTCTCCAAGGCTCACGGTCTTCGGATCATACGTGATTTCAACCGCTTCCGCATGGCCCGTGTCGCCCTGCGCAACCCTGTCGTAGCGCGCCGTCTCCTTGGCGCCGCCGGCATAGCCGGACACGGCGCGCGAGACGCCCTTGACGCGCTGAAACACGCCCTGCACGCCCCAAAAACAGCCGCCGGCGACGACGAGCTTCTGTTCGCCGCCGCTCGCGGCCGGGGGATCGTAGGCGGGCGCCGGCAAGACGATGGCGCGTTCGGCGGCGCCGGCATGCAGCGGCGCAAGAATCGTCAGAACGGCGATGAGAACAGCGGCGCGCCTCATGAGGAATTTCCTACGCTTGTCCGCGACCGACGAAACGCAGCGCCACGCCGTTGATGCAATAGCGCAGCCCCGTCGGCTTTGGTCCGTCGGTGAAGACATGGCCGAGATGGGCGTCGCAGCGTTTGCAGGAGACCGCGACGCGCCTCATGCCGAACGACATGTCGGCGCTTTCAACGACATTCGCCTTGGAAATGGGCGCAAAGAAGCTCGGCCAGCCTGTGCCGGAGTCATATTTCGTCTTTGAGTCGAACAGCGCCGTATCGCAGCAGACGCATCGATAAAGACCGTCGGCGTGATTGTCCCAGTTGGGTCCGGTGAAGGCGCGTTCCGTTCCGTCCTTGCGGGTCACCTCAAAAGCGAGCGGCGAGAGCTGCGCGCGCCACTGCGCCTCGGTCCTGACGATTTTTTCCAGGCGCGAACGTCCAGCGCTCCCGCCGTTCAAGTCGAATGTTTCGATCTCGACCGATTCGGCGGCGGCATGCGCGTTTCGAGCGAAGGCCAGAAAAAAGGCGCCAGACATAAGGCTGCGACGATTCACGATCGACTCCTGCGTTCCGACTGCTATTCGGCCGCAGTCCGGAAAAAGTTACGCCGCGCCAGCGATCCTTCACCGGCGTCCGAAGAGCTTTTCGATGTCGGCGAGCTTCAGCTCAATATAGGTGGGCCGGCCGTGATTGCATTGGCCGGCGCCGGGCGTCGCCTCCATTTCGCGCAGCAGCGCATTCATCTCGGGCGCCGACAGCCGCCTGCCGGCCCGCACGGAATGATGGCAGGCGCAGGTCGCGAGCACATGATCGAGCCTGCGCGACAGCCCGCGCGCGTCGCCTTCTTCCGCCAAGAGATCGGCGACGTCCTCCACGAGACGCTTGCAGTCGACCTCGCCGAGCAGCGCCGGGGTCTCGCGCACCAACATGGCGCCGGGGCCGAAAGGCTCAAGCGCCAGACCGAGCGCCGCAAGTTCGTCCAGCGCCGGCGCAAGCGCGTTCATGCGCGACTCGTCGAGTTCGACGACGGCGGGGATCAGCAGCATCTGACGTGCGACGCCGGCCTCCTCGCGCTGGCGCTTGAGCTTCTCATAGACGATGCGCTCATGCGCCGCATGCTGGTCGACGATGACGAGACCGTCCTGCGTCTGGGCGATGATATAGGTTTCGTGCAGCTGCGCGCGCGCCGCGCCGAGCGGCGACTCGGCCTCTTGCGCCGGCGAATCATGCGCGCGCGAATCGGCCATCGGCGCGCCGGCGTCAAAAGCGGCCTGCGGCTGATCTTCGAAGCCGGAAGGCGCGTAAGGCGAGCGCGGCAGGCTCCAGTTCGCCGGCGCCGGCGCGCGATATTGGGCGCCATCGCCGCGCGCCAAAGCGTCGATCGCCGCGCGGGCGCCCGTGTTGGCGCTACGGCCGCTCTTTTCGGCAAGCGCCTGCTTCAACGCGCCGACGACGAGGCCGCGCACGAGGCCCGGATCGGCGAAGCGCACTTCCGCCTTCGCCGGATGGACATTGACGTCGACGCTGCGCGGATCGCAGTCGATGAAGAGCGCGGCGACGGGATGGCGGTCGGCGCTCAGAAAATCGAGATAGGCGGCGCGAATGGCGCCGGCGAAGAGCTTGTCGCGCACCGGCCTGCCATTGACATAGACATATTGCAGCTGGACGTTGCCGCGACTGTAGGTCGGCAGGCCGGCAAGGCCCGAAAGGCGCACGCCGTCGCGTTCCGCTTCGAGCCGAAACGCATTGGCGGCGAATTCTTCGCCAAGGATCTGGAAGATGCGCCGCGCCGAATCGTCGCCGCAGGGCGGATAGTCGAAGAGCGCGCCGCTGTCGGCGGACAGCGAGAACCGCGCCCGCGGATGGGCCATGGCGAGTCGCTTGACGACATCGACGATCGCCGCGGTTTCGGTGCGCTCGGTCTTTAAAAATTTGAGCCGCGCCGGCGTCGCGGCGAACAGCGTGCGCGCTTCAATCTTGGTGCCGCGCGGCCAGTTCGAGGCGCAGAGTCCGCGCTTTTCGCCGGCGTCGATACGGATTGAACAGCCGTGCGGGGCGCCCGTCGCCCGGGTGTCGATCGACAGATCCGCCACCGCCGCGATCGACGGCAGCGCCTCGCCGCGAAAGCCGAGCGTCGCGATCGCGGTCAGATCGCCGTCGGGGATTTTCGAGGTCGCATGGCGCTCGATGGCGAGCGCGAGGTCGCGTTCGTCCATGCCGCATCCGTCGTCGATGACCCGGATCAGCCTTTTGCCGCCCGCTTCGATCGCGACGTCGATGCGCGTCGCGCCGGCGTCAAGCGCATTCTCGACGAGCTCCTTGACGGCGGACGCCGGCCGCTCGACCACTTCGCCGGCGGCGATGCGGTCGACGAGAATGGGATCGAGACGGCGAACGGGCATGTGAATCGGCTCAGCGGGCCAGGGGTCAGGATTATAGCGGTTTTGGCGGAACAATCGCTATGAGCGACGCTTAGGGGCGGAGCGCACAACAGTGATGGAAGCCGAAATGACGAGCCCCCCGCGTTCGGCGGCGGATTCGGTTCACGACAGGGCGCCGGAGCGGAAATTTCTTCGCGTAACCCATTAAGACTCAATTGAACCCTACTTTATGTATGCTAGTGTCATACAGATGAGAGAACAGCCCTTGAGCAGCTCTGTCCTAAGCGTTCGGGTTTCCGCCGAGGAGCGCGCTCTTCTGGAAGAAGCGGCGGCGCAATCGCACACCACCTTGAGCGAATTCATGCGGCGTCGCTCGATCGAGGCGGCGGAAGCAGAGGTTCTCAATCGCTCCAACATCACCATTCCGGCCAAAGACTGGGCGGCGTTCGAAGCATGGATTGGCCGCCCTGCGGAGGCGGTTCCTGCGCTTGCGGAACTCGCGCGCCGCGCCCCGTCCTGGAAAGGCTAGCGCATGGCGGCGGTCACGCCGCCCCGTCCGCTCGCTGAAAGCGACGACCGCAGCCAATTCGACTGCGGGCGGGAATCCCTCAATAGCTGGTTTCGGCGCCATGCATGGGCGAACCACGCCAGCGACATGTCGCGCGTGAGCGTGATCGCGGATGCGACGAGCGGGCGCGTCGTCGGCTATGTCGCCCTGAGCGCCGCGCAAATCGAGCGTGCCTATCTGCCCAAGCCTCAGCAACGCAACCGCCCTGACCCCGTGCCCGTCCTGCTGCTCGGCCGGCTCGCGGTCGATAAGGCCTGTCAGGACAGAGGCTATGCCGTCGACCTGCTGCACTACGCCCTGAAGACCGCGCTACGGGTTTCCGAAAGCGTCGGGAGCATGGGCGTGATTACGCACCCGCTCGATGACGGCGTGAGGGGCTTCTATGCGCGATGGGGATTTCAGGAGCTGCCCTTCGACCCGCGCCGCGCGATGATTGTCCGCATGGCGGACTTGCGGGCGAATTTCAGCAACAAATCATAGTTGCTTAATTGCTGGCAATGCAGCAATTGTATTTCAGATATTGTGAAAGCTAGAGTTTTTGCCGTGGCATTCTTTTTGCCGACTGTGTAACCTTTTGTCGCTTTCCTATGAGGGGAATCATCGATGCGGCTAACAGGATTTCAGGTCAAAAATTTTCGTTCTGTCGTCGATAGCGGGTGGATTGAAACTGACGGAGTAACCGCCCTCGTTGGCGTGAACGAGTCCGGCAAGACAAACCTTTTGCTGCCATTGTGGAAACTAAACCCCGCACAAGAGGGGGAGCTGAAGCCCACGTCGGATTACCCAAAAGCTAATTATGGAGCGGTTCGCGCTAATCCCTCCGAATTCCAGTTCATCACCGCCGAATTTGATTGCAGTGAGCTAGCTAGTGACCTCGCAAAAATGTCAGGAGCGCCGAAGGAAGCGTTAGATATTGTTCGTGTCTCTCGTAATTTCGATGAGGAATATTCTATTTCGTTTCCAAAGCACCAACAGGTGCGGTCGCGTAAAGCCTCTGACATACGAAGCTTAATTGAGGGAGCAATATCCGAGATAGAGGGGATGCAGCCGCTTGCGAAGGAAGCTGCCACCAAGCCAGAGCTGCTCAAGGCACTGGCGACGCTGAATGCAGAGATAATAGTTGATGAAATCGGAGCTGCTGAAATTGCAGAGCTCCTCAGCATCCTAAAGAAGTCAAATCCGTCGAGCCCAGCCTCAACGAGCACTATTGTTCCCCGCTACGCTCGTCTTGCTGAGGAATTAGCTGAAATTGCGGAAAAAATTAACGCTCCCGCTCCCTCGGATGTCGAAGGTGTTCTTGACTATGTAATCGAGCGTATTCCCCGCTTTGTCTATTACTCCAACTACGGGAATTTAGATTCCGAGATTTATCTTCCTCACGTCGTTGATAATCTCAAGCGAACCGACCTTGGTGCACGCGAAGCTGCTAAAGCCCGAACACTTCGGGTGCTGTTTAGCTTTGTTCGCTTGAAGCCCCAAGAAATTTTAGAACTCGGCAGAGATTTCAGCGATGCACAAGGCAGACAGCCAACTCCTGCTGAAATCGAGGCTATCGCTGAGAAGAAGCGGGAACGCACCATCCTGCTAAATTCCGCTGGCACCGACCTGACAAAAAGATTCAAGGACTGGTGGAAGCAAGGCGACTACACATTCGAGTTTCAAGCTGACGGCAACCATTTCCGCATTTGGGTTAGTGACGCTCGCCGTCCTGAGAAAGTTGAGCTCGAAGACAGGAGCACGGGCCTTCAATGGTTTCTGAGCTTCTATCTCGTGTTTTTGGTTGAGAGCCGCAAAGATCACGAAAACGCAATTTTGTTGCTCGATGAGCCGGGCTTGTCCCTGCATCCCCTAGCACAACGTGATTTGTCCGCTTTTTTTGAAAATCTCTCCGCAACAAACCAAATTCTCTATACGACGCATTCCCCTTTCCTAGTGGACGCGGACATGTTGGACCGAGCGCGTAAGGTGTTTGTGGCGGGTGACGGCTCTACGAAAGCTTCTGCCGACCTCCGGCGGGGTAACGAAGACCCACGAAAGTCCGGCGCGACTTACGCTATCTACTCGGCCCTCAACATGAACGTTGCGGAGAGCATTCTTTATGGATGTCACCCCGTGATTGTCGAGGGGCCGTCTGACCAACATTATCTTGCGACAATCAAGATGCTCCTGATACGGACGAAAAAAATAAGCCCAAAACGCGAAATTGTTTTCCCACCCTCTCATGGAGCAAGAAACGCCAAGGTGGTTGCTAGCATTCTGAGTGGTCGGGATGAAGTTCTTCCATTTATGCTTCTAGATGGTGACGAAGCCGGAAAAAAGATGGCAACGGATCTACAGAATGGGTTCTATCAAAAAGCGAAAGACCACATAATGTTGACAGACAGCTTTGTGGGTTTTGAAGATTCCGAAATCGAAGACTTGTTCCCTCCTGAATTTTTGGCTGATGTAATCGACCGTTGGGAGCGCCGTTCCGATACGCCGTTTGCAGACGTAGTGGAAAAGGGAAAGCCTATTGTCCCTCAGATTGAAGCATGGGCGGCAAGTCAAGGAATCACATTGCAAGAGGGCTGGAAAGTGGACGTTGCGCGAGAGGTCAAGAAGCGAGCCCTCGCGGTCGGGTTGGACAAGTTTTCAGGCGTTTTGGATAATTGGAAGAAACTTTTCGAGAAGCTCCTGGCTTCTGACGGAAGCTAAAGCCGCGCAATCGTCCAGCCGCTCACATTTTAGCCGAGGCCAATTTCCGCAAGCGTTTCCGAGCCTTTGTCGGCGGATGGCTTCGTTCTTCTGATCGTCGGTGAGGTTCGGTTTGCGCCCCAGCTTCACAACCCGCGCCTTGGCGCGGCTGCCCCCTTCGCTGGTGCGCGCGCGGATGAATTCGCGCTCGAACTCGGCGAGAAAGACGGTGAGCATAAGCCGCCCGTGCGGGGTTGTCGTGTCCGCCCATGCGGCTTGCGAGCGAGCGGATTTCGGCTTCTGCTTTCCCGATACGGCGCGCGGCAAGCCGCCTTTATTCCGGCGTCCATTCGATTGCGGCAAGATCGCGCGCGCCGTCGATGATTCGCACGATCTGTGCGCCATATTCGGTGAGACGGTAAAACGCCAGCCAACGCTCGATCACCCATACCCGCGCGTCGGGCGCAATCTCCGGACGCGCCTGTCCGATGTGCGGATGCCGTGCGAGATGGGCGCAACCTTCCTCGATGCGGTCATAGATCGCGTCGGCAATCGCCTCGCTATTCCTTGCAGCAATGTAAAGCCAGATATCCAAGAGGTCTTCGCGCGCGCGGCGCGTGTAATGGAGTTTGGCCACGCGATCAGTCTTTTGCGGCGGCTTGGCGCGCGCGCGCTTCCTTCTTCAATTCGGAAAAGTCCAGCTCGCCGACGTCGCCGCTGTCAACGCCCTGCCGCCAGGCTTCCCGCAGGAGCCGCAGTTTTTCAGCCTCCTGCCGCTCGGCCTTCTCCATCATCCGCAGCGCTTCGCGGACAACCTCGCTCGATGAGCTGTAGCGCCCGCCCGCGACCTTCGCCTTGACGAATTCCGCCAGCTCGTCGGTCAAGGACACGTTCATATTCATTGGGATGCCTCTTGGGTGCGCCTAACGACAAAATACCGCGAAATAGCAAATTTTGCTAATATTAGGCATCTAGAGGCGTCAGATCCGCAAATTTCGTCAAGCCGCCAAACCTCACGCGAGCGGCGCCAGCACCAGCGCCAAATTCTCCACCGCCACGATTCGCGCCCTGGCGCCGGGCGCGAGGCTCTCGACCGGCGACTCTTGCGCAAGTCGCGCCTGCCATTCGACGCCGGACCAGAAGACGACGCCATGCGTCTTCGTCACCTCATGCGTCGTCGTCAGTTCGCGCCCGATCAGATCGCTGCTCTTATCTTCTTCGATGTCGGCGTTTTGAAACCGCTGCAGCGGCTTCCTGCCGACGATGGCGATCAAGAGACTGGCGCCGGCGACGATCGCCGCGGTTTCGACGAGCGGCGGGCGCCAGCCGGTGGCGTAGAGAACCGCGCTGGTCAGCAGCGCCCCGACCGCGACGAACATCACCGGCGAGAGGCCGATCACCACAATGTCGAGTCCGAGCAGGATGAGGCCGGCGATCAGGCTCGCATTGGCGGGATCATAGAGAAAGGCGGTCTCCATCTATTCCGTTTCCCGCCAGGGCTGCGCGCGGCGCTGCTGCGCGTCGCTCGACGCGGGGCTGGCGTTGACGGCCTTGAGCACCGCCATCGCCTTGGCGATCCAGCCGGCGGGGTCGGCGCCGTCGCCCATCAGCACCAGGGAATTGCCGGCCTTGGCGAGGCGGCCATATTGCTCGATGGCGCTTTTGGCGACTTCGAGCTGCACCGCCTGATCGCCGCCCTGCTGGGTGATTTGCGTGCGCACCAGTTCGATGGCCTTCGCCTGGCCTTCGGCGCGCAGAATCGCCGCCTGTTTCTCGCCGTCGGCGCGGTTGATCTCGGACTGTTTCACGCCTTCCGATTCGAGCACCGTCGCCCGCTTGTCGCGCTCGGCCTTCATCTGCCGCTCCATCGACTGGCGCAGCGATTCGGGCATGGCGATGTCCTTGATCTCATAGCGCGTGACATGCGCGCCCCAGAGCTGGGCGGCGTCGGAGACGGCGCGCACGACCCGCTCGTTGATCTCGCTTCGGTTCTCGAAGGTCTTGTCGAGCTCCATCGAGCCGATCGCCGAGCGCATCGAGGTCTGCGCCAGATTGATGATGGCGCGGCGGATGTCCTGCGCGCCATAGGCCGCGTCCTTGGCGTTGACGATCTTGTAATAGAGAACGCCGTCGATGGTGACGGTGGCGTTGTCCTTGGTGATCGCGTCCTGCTCCGGCACGTCGATCACCTGTTCGCGCAGATCGAAAGTGTAGGCCACCCGCTCGACGATCGGCCAGACGAAATTGACGCCGGCGGTCAGCGATCGGTTGTAGCGGCCCAGCCGCTCGATGACGAGCACGGTCTGCTGGCGCACGAAGCGCACCATCGTCGACAGCGCCAGCAGCGCGACATAGGCGAACCAGAACAGCGGATTTTGGAAGAGGCCGATCGGCAGGCCGAGGTTGAAGGATCGGTCGATGATCAAGAGGCCGATGGCGGCGGCGCCGACGATAAAAAGTGCGAAACCCATGGAATGAACCCTCCGCGATAGGCGCGTTGAGAGAATGTCATCGAGCGACAGAGACACGGGCGCTCCTATTCATGGCGCATGGGGGCGGCCTTCCCGCGAAGGCGCGCCCTGGGCGCCGGTCGAGATCTAGCGCGCCAGACACGCTGAAGGCGTGCGCCGGCGCATGTGTTCGATGCTCAGCGCTGTCTCCACCAGCTTTCGAGCGTCGGACCGAACATCGGCGATGCATAGCGCGGCAGTCGCGCCGGGCGCGCGATGTCGGTCGAATGCGCCAGCCATTGATCGGACGCATGAAACAGCGGCACGACGTAGAAGCCGGACAGCAGCACGCGGTCATAGGCGCGAACGGCGGTGATGAAATCGTCGTGGCTTGTCGCGGCCAGCAGGGCGGCGATGAGCGCATCGATCGCGGGCGAAGCGGCGCCGGCCAGATTGAAGGAGGCTTCCTGGTTTGCGCTCGACGACCCCCAGCGCATGCGCTGCTCATTGCCCGGCGACGCCGAGGCGATCCATTGGCCGAGCATCATGTCGAAATCAAACTTCTGGCGGCGGCGCTGATATTGCACCTCGTCGACGAGGCGCACGCGGGCGTCGACGCCGATGCGCTGCAGCGAGCCGGCGTAGTTGAGCGCAAGCCGCTCCTGATTGCGGTCCTTGACCATGATCTCGAAGGCGACGGGCTCGTCGTCCTTGCGCAACACGCCGTTTTCGATGCGGTAGCCGGCGCTCTCGAGCAGATCGAGCGCGCGCTTGGCCATCTCGCGGTCGCGGCCGGAGCCGTCATTGACCGGCGGTCGCCAGCGGCCTTCCAGAATGTCGTCGCGCACGGCGCCCGGAAACGGCGCCAGCAAAGCGCGCTCCCCGGCGGAGGCCGGGCGGCCGGAGGAGGACAATTCGGATTCGTCGAAGAAGCTTTTGGTGCGGGTGTAGAGGCCGGCGTAGAGATTGGCGTTGACCCACTCGAAGTCGAACATCATGCCAAGCGCTTCGCGCAGGCGGATGTCCTTGAACAGGGGACGGCGCGTATTGAAGACGAACCCTTCCATGCCTTTGGGGTTTTCGTTCTTGAGCGTCTCCTTCACCACGCGTCCGTCGGCGAGCGCCGGGAAGTCGTAGCCGCTCGCCCAGCGCGTCGTGCTGGTTTCGTCGCGATAGTCGAGCAGGCCCGCCTTGAAGGCCTCGAACAGGGAGTTGCCGTCGCGGAAATATTGAATGTCGATCTCGTCGAAATTGTAGAATCCGCGCTGGCTCGGCAGGTCGGCGCCCCAATAATCCTCATTGCGGCGCAGCAGCAGGCGGGCGCCGACTTGCGCGTCGGCGATCACATAGGGGCCGGAGCCGACGGGCTTGGCGAGCGTCGCTTCGGAAAAGCGTTCGACGTCGGTCGCGTGTTTGGGCAGCACCGGCATGATCGCGAGGATGAGCGGCAGCTCCCGGTCGCCGACGCCTGAGAGGTCGTAGTGGACGGTGTGCGCGTCGGGCGCGTCGATCGATTTGACCAGCCCATAGGCGATGCGCTGCTGCGGCCGGCCCTTCGTCTTCAAGAGATCGAAGGAGAACAGCACGTCTTCCGCGGTGATCGGCTTGCCGTCGGAAAAGCGCGCGCGCGGGTCGAGATGGAAGGTCACCTGCGAACGCGCCGGATCGACGTCGATCGAGCGCGCGATCAGCCCATAGAGGGTGAAAGGCTCGTCCTGCGAGCGGGCCATCAGGCTTTGGAAAACATTGCCGACAAGGCCCTGCGCGGCGGTTCCCGACTTGAGATTGAACGGGTTGAGGCTGTCGAAGGTGCCGGCGAGGCCGACGCGAAGTTTGCCGCCCTTGTTCGCGCCCGGCTCGGCGTAAGGGAAGTGATGGAAATCGCTCGGTAAAGCAGGCGCGCCGTGCATGGCGATCCCATGCGTCGGGCAGGGCGCTTCGGCCGCCCGGGGAGGCGGCGCGGCGCCCGAAGCGGGCGCGGCGATAAGGAGCGAGAGGGCGAAGCTGAGCGCGCGGCGCCCCCGCATTGGCTGTTCGCCGCCGCCGCTGGCGGGGCGTCTTGCAGGAATCGGGTGAATCTTCATCGGCGGACCATAATCCAACGTCCTGTCGCAAGAAGCGAGTCGCGCTTAAGTTTTCGGTCATTTTTTTGAGATAGTTGTGGGCAAAAAGCGCCGACTCCAAGCATTGAGCGCTCCGTCCGGCTGGAATTTACTGCCGCGACCATGTAAGAGCGATGCCGTCGCCTCGTCGGCGTCTCGCGATCGCGCTGGAACACGGGCTGGTCTAGTTCCATGGCGCTGTGGCGCGAAGGCGGCTCCCGTTATGACGCGATCTTGAAACTATCCGGAGCCGGAGAGCGCCGGCCAGCAGGACAATCGAAAGGAACTTCCGATGTCGACCCATATCTCGCGTTCTTGCGCGATCGCCCTTGCGGGAGCGTTGCTGTTCGTCGGCGGCGGCGCATTGGCTCAGCAGGCGCCCGCGGGCGGCGCAGCGCCGCAGCAACAACAGCAGCAGCAGCAGCCTCAGGGCCCGATCGCCGCCGAACTCGTCGCTGTCCAGCCGGACTGGACCAAGGTGTGCGGCGCCGATCCGCAGACCAAAAAGGAAATGTGCTACACGACGCGCGACTTCGGCGTGTCGGCGAAGGAGGGCGAGGCGCCCCAGCCGCTGCTCGCGCTCGCGATTTACGATCCCAAGGGCGACGATCAGAAGATCATCCGCCTGCTGCTGCCGCCGGGCCTCATGCTGAAACCCGGCTTCCGCTTTGCGATCGACAAGGGAGCGCCGGAAAGCGGCGCGTTCGAAATCTGCTTCCCCAATGGCTGCTTCGCCGAAGCGAAGGTCAAGAAGGCGGTCGTCGACGGTATGAAGAAGGCCGAGAAGATGACGGTGGTCGTCAAGAATCAGGCGAACGGCGAAGTCACCTTCTATCTGCCGCTCGCCAATTTCGGCAAAGCCTTCGACGGCCCCGCCGTCGACCCGAAGGTCCTCGAAGAGCAGCAAAAGAAGCTGCAGGAAGAACTGCAGAAAAAGGCCGAGGAGGAGCGCAAGAAGCTCGAGGCTCAGAAGGGCGCCGCCACCGCGCCCGCGCCGAAGCCCGCGCCGGCCGCCACGAAGAAATAAGTTTGTAACGAGCCCGAGACGAACGCCCGCGCGGGACGCTCCCGCGCGGGTTTTTTTTAAGGGCATGGCCTTGGGCGCGAACCGCGCGCGGCGCAGCGCCGCCGTTCCGGCCCCTGGTTTTCCGGGAGATTCGCTGAACGCCCGACGAGTCGCGCGTAACGACAGCGTCACTTTGACGCGCGGCGATTAGCCGGTCTATATAGGCCGTCCGGCCCTATCGATCGCAACCACCGGCGAGGTCAAAGCACGCATGTCTATCGCCATCGCCATGGTCCTGGTCGTCGCCGGTTCGATCCTGTTTCACGTGTTGAGTCCCTGGCGGGCGACGCCGATCGCGTCGAACTGGGGCTTCATCGACGACACGATGGGGCTGACCTTCCTGGTGACGGGGGCCGGTTTCGTCGCCGTCATCCTGTTTATGGCCTATTGCCTCTATCGCTTTCGCCATGTGCCGGGCCGGCGCGCCGCCTATGAGCCGGAGAATCAGAAGCTCGAAGCCTGGCTCGGCATCGTCACGACGGTCGCCGTCATCATACTCCTCGCGCCCGGCCTGCTTGTCTGGGGCCAGTTCATCACCGTGCCTAAGGACGCGATGGAGGTCGAAGCGGTGGGAGTCCAGTGGAACTGGAGCTTCCGCCTGCCGGGCGCCGACGCCCAGCTCGGCTCGAGCGATGTGCGCTACATCGATTCAACCAATTCGATGGGTCTGAGCCCGGCCGATCCGAAGGGACAGGATGATCTGCTGATCTCAAGCGGGGAGCTGCACCTGCCGCTCGGCAAACCGGTCAAGCTCCTGCTGAGATCGATCGACGTCCTACATGACTTCTATGTCCCCGAGATCAGGGCGAAGATGGACCTCGTGCCGGGCATCGTCACATATTTTTGGTTCACGCCGACCAAGATCGGCGAATATGAGATACTCTGCGCCGCCTATTGCGGCACGGGGCATCCGCAGATGCGCGGCAAGATGGTCATAGAGTCGGAGGCTGACTTCGAGACCTGGCGCACGGCGCAGCAGACGTTCGAGCAGTCGCGCAAGAGCGCCGCAGGCCAAGACAAGCGGGCCTCTGCTCAATGACGCTCACCGATGCGAGTTGCGCCGCTTTGACATTCATCGCCGCTGATCGAGCGCCGCTGCGACGGGGCTCGATCGATCGCCGGAAGCGCGATCGCGGCGAAGGGAGGAACGTTCCATGACCGACGCCAGCGTACCACAGAACGTCGCGCCGCCGCCGGCGGAGGTGCCGGACGTCGAACTCTATCACGCCCACAGCTGGATCACGAAATATGTGTTCAGCCAGGACGCCAAGGTCATCGCCATTCAATACGCCGGCACGGCCATCACCGTCGGCATTCTGGCCCTGGCGCTGTCATGGGTGATTCGCCTGCAGCTCGCCTTTCCGGGCGCGATCCCCTTCATTGACGCCAATGTCTATTACCAGTCCGTGACCATGCATGGCATGATCATGGTCGTCTACATGCTCACCGCCATCTTTCTCGGCGGCTTCGGCAATTATCTCATTCCGCTGATGGTCGGCGCGAGGGACATGGTGTTCCCTTACGTCAACATGCTCAGCTACTGGGTCTATCTGCTCGCGACCCTCGTTCTCGTCTCGAGCTATTTCTTCCCGGGCGGGCCGACCGGCGCCGGCTGGACCCTTTATCCGCCGCAATCGATTCTGACAGGCACGCCGGGCCACGAATACGGCATCATCCTGATGCTCGTCTCTTTGATCCTGTTCATCGTCGGCTTCACGATGGGCGGACTGAATTACGTGGTGACGGTGCTGCAAGGGCGCACCCGAGGCATGACGCTGATGCGCATGCCGCTGACGGTTTGGGGGATCTTCTCCGCCGCCGTCATGGCGCTTCTCGCCTTCCCCGGCCTCTTCGTCGCCTGCGTCATGCTGCTCCTCGATCGCACGCTGGGCACGAGCTTCTTCATGCCGTCGCTCGTCGAACTCGGCGAGCGCAAGGACTATGTCGGCGGCAGCCCGATCTTGTTCCAGCACCTGTTCTGGTTCTTCGGCCATCCGGAGGTCTATATCGTCGCGCTGCCGGCCTTCGGCGTCGTGTCCGATCTGATCAGCGTGCATGCGCGCAAGAACATCTTCGGCTACCGAATGATGGTCTGGGCGATCATCGCCATCGGCGTGCTCAGCATGGTGGTCTGGGGCCACCATATGTATATCAGCGGCATGGACCCGTGGTTCGGGTTCTTCTTCGCGGTGACGACGCTCGCGATCGCCGTGCCGACCGCGCTGAAAGTGTATAATTGGGTGCTGACCCTTTGGCACGCCGACATCCACTTCACGACGCCGATGCTGTTCGCGCTGGGGTTCCTCGTCACTTTCGTCAACGGCGGCATCACCGGCCTCTATCTCGGCAACGTCATCGTCGACGTGCCCTTGTCGGCGACGCTGTTCGTCGTCGCGCATTTCCACATGGTGATGGGCATCGCGCCGGTGCTCGTCATCTTCGGCGCCATCTATCATTGGTATCCGAAGATCACCGGCCGCATGATGGACGAGCGGCTCGGCAAGATTCATTTCTGGATCACCTTCCTTGGCGCCTATGCGATATTCTTTCCGATGCACTATCTGGGCGTGCTCGGGATGCCGCGGCGCTTTTATGAGATGGGCGAAACCGCCTTCGTTCCCGCATCGGCCGCCACGCTCAACATTTTCATCACGGTCATCGCGTTGGCGGTCGGCTTCGCGCAGTCGATCTTCTTTTACAATCTGTTCAAGAGCCTGAAATACGGCGCCCCCGCCGGCGGCAATCCCTGGCGCGCCGCTTCGCTCGAATGGCAGACTCCCGAGACGCCGCCGGGACACGGCAATTGGGGTAAGCAGCTTCCGGTGGTTTATCGCTGGCCTTACGCCTACAGCGTGCCCGGCGCGCCGGAGGATTATCTGCCGCAGAACGCGCCGCCGGTCAGAGGAGAGCGTTCGCCATGAGCGTCATGGGGCTCTTCTTCATCTTTATCGCCACCGTCTCCGTCATGTGGTTGGTCCGCCAGGGGGTGATGGAGTCGCCTTGGCTCGAGGAAGGCGAGGTTGCGCATTATCGTCGCGCCGGCGGCGCCGAGCCGCCGACGGCCGGGAGAGTGGGGCTCGCGGTCTTTCTCGCTGTCGCAGGCTGTCTATTTTCTCTGCTCGCCGCGGCTTTTTTCATGCGCGGCGACGCGCCTGACTGGCAGATGCCGCCGATCCCCCGCGTTCTTTGGGTCAACACTTTCCTTCTTGCCGCCAGCAGCGTCGCCCTGCAGGTCGCGGTCTTCGCCGCCCGGCGCGCCGACGCCGAGCGGGTCAAGACGGCGCTGCTTGTCGGGGCCGTAACCGCGGCGCTTTTCCTGATCGGTCAAATCTGGGCGTGGCGCGAACTTCTCGAGCTGCGTTTCTTCGCCTCGAGCAACGCCGCGAACGCCTTCTTCTATCTGCTGACGGGCGTGCACGCGCTGCATCTCATTGGCGGTCTGGTGGCGCTTGCGCGAACCACCGACAAGGTGCGTGGCGCCGAGCAAGTCACCAAGGCGCTGACGACGCGCGTCGAGCTCTGCGCCATCTACTGGCATTTTCTGCTGTTCGTCTGGTTGCTGATGTTCGCCATGCTGATCGGCTGGGCCGATGGTTTCGGCGCCATCTGCCGGCGTCTGCTTTCGTAAAGGGAACGCGCTATGACGGCGGAGCCTGTCACGACTGAACATGTAACGACTGAGCCCAATCTGCGGAGCAGCCTGATCGGCATGGTCTCGGACTGGTCCTCGGATCAGCGCTCTTTCAAGAGCGCGTCCTGGGGCAAGGCGATGATGTGGATCTTCCTCGTCAGCGACACCTTTGTCTTCAGCTGCTTTCTGATTTCCTACATGACGGTGCGCATGTCCACGACGGTGGAATGGCCGCACCCGAGCGAAATCTTCGCGCTGGAGATCGGCGGCAAAAAAATTCCGCTCATCCTGATCGCCATCATGACCTTCGATCTCATCACGAGCTCGGGCACCATGGCGATGGCCGTCAACTTCGCCTATGCGCGCGAGCGCAGGAAGGCGGCGATTTTGATGCTGGTGACGGCGTTCTTTGGCGCCGCCTTCGTCGGCATGCAGGCCTTCGAATGGACCAAGCTCATTCACGAAGGCGTGCGGCCCTGGGGCAATCCCTTCGGCGCGGCGCAGTTCGGCTCCAGCTTCTTCATGATCACTGGCTTCCACGGATTCCACGTGTCGATCGGCGTGATCTTCCTGCTCATCATCGCGCGCGCCGTCTGGCGGGGCGATTATGACGTGGGGCGACGCGGTTTTTTCACGAGCCGCAAGGGTCGATACGAGATCGTCGAGATCATGGGCCTATATTGGCACTTCGTGGATCTCGTATGGGTGTTCATCTTCGCATTCTTCTATCTGTGGTGACGTCTCCGACGGGGGAACTGATGACGGCGACGACGGAAAATTCGAGTCACGGACATGCGCCTGTCGCGCAAGCGGCCCAGCCAGCGGCGCAGGCGCATGGCCAGCAGCATCCTATCAAGCTCTATCTTCTGGTGTGGGGGCTGCTCTTCGTTCTGAGCGCATGCTCCTATCTCGTCGATTATTTCGACTTTCAGGGCTATCTGCGCTGGTTCCTGATCGTCCTGTTCATGCTGCTGAAGGCCGGGCTCATCGTCGCCATCTTCATGCACATGGCGTGGGAGCGGCTGGCGCTGGTCGTCGCCATTCTGCTGCCGCCGCTGGCGGTGCTGGTGCTCATGGCGATGATGGCGTGGGAAGGCGACTACACCAATTATCTGCGCGTGGTCTTTTTCGGCGCGTGACGCGCGTTCGCTCGCGCCGCCTGAACGAGTCGCGCAGATAGCCATCGGAGAAAATCGCGAATGCGAAGGGACGATCAGCGCGTCGCCAATAAGGCGATCCTCATCGTGCTTTCGGCGCTCTGCCTCGTCATGATCATTTTTCTCGGCGCCTGGACGCTCGTCGCCCATCTGCAGTAGCGCGGCTTCTGCTACTCCTATTCCTCGAGCACGCCCTCTTCATTGACCGCGTGCGCCAGGCCGGCCGTCGTCATCAGCCCTGCGACGCTAACGGCGACCATAAGCGCGACGACGCCCGTCAGTCCCCAGCCGGCCTGCAGTTGCGGCACCACGAATGTGCCGAAAGTGGCGCCGACCTTGGCGCTCGCCGCCGCGAAGCCGCTCGCCGAGGCGCGAATCGCCGTTGGAAAAAGCGTCGGCGCGAGGGTGAAGGTCGTCGCGTTGGGTCCGGCGTTCATCGCGAAATTGAACAGCATGAAGCCGCCGATGACGAAGGCGAGATGCGCATTCGCGCCATTGTCCGACATCGCCGCGAAGAGCAACAGCAGCATGCCGAGCCCCATGCCGCTAAATCCCGCGACCTGCATGGTGATCCGCCCGAAGCGCGGAACGGCCCAGAGGCTCGCCACAAAGCCGATGATGAGAAAAGCGTCGACGATGGCGCTGCCTTCCGCATCGGCGAAGTCGGCCGCGATCGAGCCGGCGTCGGCGGCGCCAAGATGCATGGCGCCGAGAATGACCGGGGTGAACAGGCCGACGCCGTAGGTCGCGACGTCCATCAGCATCCATGGCAAGGAGACGAGCATCGTGCGTGCGCGATAGGCTTGGCGGAACAGCGTCGAATAGCCGACGTCCTGCCTGACCGGCGTAGCGTTCGGTCTGGCGTTCGCCAAAGCGACGCCTTCCGCGCGAAGATCCATCGGCTTTTCGCCGAACTCCGTCGACAATCTCTTGAGCAGCGCCGCCGCTTCGCCGATCCGCCCCTTCGCCACCAGCCAGCGCGCGCTTTCCGGCGCCCATATGCGCGCGGCAAGAAAAAGCAGCGCGATGGCGCCGCCGGCGCCGAACAGCAGCCGCCAGTCTTCCGTCGAGGGGCGCAGCTTCAATATCGCGAGGCCGGCGAGCGCCGCCGCCGCCATGCCGACCGACTGCAGGGAGATCGTCGCCACGGTCATTCTGTTGCGCGACGCGCGCGGCATCAGCTCCGACACATAAGCGCCGCTCGTCGGAAAATCGATGCCGACGCCGACGCCAAGAAGAAACTGCGAGAGCAGGATCAAGCGGGCGTTGGGCGCCGCCGCGCCGATGAAGCAGGCGAGCGCGATGATGGCCATGTCGGCGATGAAGACGCGCTTGCGGCCGAATCTATCCGCGCCGATTCCGCCGAGCGCCGAACCCGCGACCGCGCCGAGCACCAGCGCCGATCCAATAAGGCCGACGAAAAGCGGGCTGATCGGAAAGTCGCGCTTGAGCAACGGCAGCGCGACGCCCAATCCTGACACGGAGAAGCCGTCCAGAAGGGCGCCGCCGCTCGCCGCGAGCCAATAGGCGTAATGACGCCATGTCATCGGCGCTTCGTCGAGCGCGGAAAAAATCGAGGCGGCGTTTACCGGCGACGCCGTCACCGGCCTTTGCTCCTTTCCTCTTCGCTCTTTGCTTGATCGTAAAGCTTGCGAATCTGCTCGATGTCGACGGAGGGCTTGGGCAGCTTCAGATTGAGATCGTCGAGCGTATCGGCGATGATGCTGGAAACCGCGAGATTGCGAAACCATTTGTGGTTCGACGGGATCACGAACCAGGGCGCATGGCCGGTCGAGCAGCGCGACAAGGCCGCCTCGAACGCCTTGATGTAATCGTCCCATTTCTCCCGCTCGGAATAGTCGCTGGCGCTGATCTTCCACTGGTGCGCCGGATCGTCGAGCCGCGCCTTGAAGCGCTCGAGCTGTTCTTCTTTTGAGATATAGAGAAAGAACTTCAGAATGGTCGTCTTGTTTTCTACCGCCAGCAGCTTTTCCCATTCATTGATGAAGTCGTAGCGCGGCTTCCACACGTCTTTTGGCGCGAGCTTATGCACGCGCACGACGAGCACGTCTTCGTAATGCGAGCGATTGAAGATCGAAACGTAGCCGCGTTGCGGCGCATGCGGATGAACGCGCCACAGGAAGTCGTGCGCTTGTTCCTCGGGAGTCGGCTGCTTGAACCCCGTCACTTGCACGCCTTGCGGGTCCATGGCGCTGATGACGTGCCAACAGGTGCCGTCTTTGCCGGCGCTGTCGATCCCTTGCAAAACGATCAGCAGAGAATGCGTGCGGTCGGCGTAGAGTTTACGCTGCAGCTCGGTGATGCGCGCGAGATTGCGCTGCAACGCCTGCGCCGCTTCGGCATCATTCGCATAGTCGCCATGAAAACCCGGATCGATCGATTCGAGATCGACGTCCGAGCCGGGCTCGACGCGGAACCTCTTGACGAAATTCATGTGCTCCGCCTCCTTCGACCTGTCGCTCCAGTCAACCGGCGAGGGCGACGCGACCGGCCGTCAGGCTCTTGTCGCGCCGGCCGGCCAGACGCCAGTAGATCATCTTCACAATCTCGGTCACGACCACCCAAAGGAGGCAGTAGAGCCACACGCCGACGATCGCCGCGCCGGGAACGGCGTCGACGCCGACTCCGTAAAGGCAAAGCAGCACGGCGACGACCTGAGTCGCGGCGATCGCCCAGAACAGTCTGGCGCTTGGATAGGGCGGCGCAAAAATCGCGTTTTTGGTGCGCACGCTGAAGAGCAGCAGATGGCCGCCGACGGCGAGCTGAAGAAACAGCAGCGTCTGAAGCTGGCCCGGATCGATCGGGATCATCGTCTGCAGCGCATCGTCGAGCGTCCAGCGCATGCCGATCAGCAGAAAACCGAAGGTTTCGGCGACCGCGATCAGACCCATCAGCGATGCGAAAATGAAGATGCGCCGCATGTCCCATCTCACCGGCTGCGGCGCGACGGGGACATTGTCATAGGCGATCGTCATGATGGGGATGTCGTCGAGCAGCGCAAGCGCGACGATCATGATGGCGGTCAGCGGTTGAAAATCGAAAAACACGATCGACGCGACGACGACGATCATGATGTCGAGCGTCATCGCGATCCGATAGTAGATGTAGCTTTCGATGCGCTGGAAAATCTGCCGCGATACGCGGATCGCGTTGACGATGGTCGAAAGTCCCGGCGCCGTGAGGATCAACGCGGCGGCGCTCCGCGCCGCATCGGTCGCGCCGCTGACGGCGATGCCGCAGTCGGCTTGTTTGAGCGCCGGCGCGTCATTCACGCCGTCGCCGGTCATCGCGACGATATGGCCGACCGACTGAAGCGCCTTGACGATCTCATATTTGTGTTCCGGGAACACTCTGCCGAATCCGTCGGCCCGCTCCACCGCGTCGACGACGCTGCGCGGCAGGGCGCTGGCCTTGACGTCGCCTTTGAAGACGTCGCTCGCGACGAGAAGATGCGAACCCATGCCGAGCTGCGCGGCGATCTCGTCGCCGATGGCGACGTCATCGCCGGTCACCATCTTGACTTGCAGCCCGAGCCTGCGGGCCTCCGCGATCGTCGACTTGGCGTCAGCGCGCGGCGGGTCCATGAGCGAGATCAGGCCGACCAGCTGCCACCGCGCGCCATCTTCCGACATGGCGACGCCCAGTGCGCGTTGGCCCTTGGCGGCGAGCGCCGCCACGTCGTTTTGATAGCGCTGCAACGTCTGAGAGTCGGGCCGCACCAGCGCGGATATCGCCTGCGGCGCGCCTTTGGCGTAATGGCGAACGCCGCCAGTAGCGTCGGCGACCGTCGAGATTGTGCGTTTGCTGACGGGATCGAATGGCGTGAAAGCCTTCTGCTTGAAGCCTTCAAGCGCATCATGCGCCGGCAGCGCCGCCATCACCGCGAGGTCGATCGAGTCTTCGCTGCTCTTTTCCGTCGCCAGCGCGGCGAAGAGCATTACGTCGTCGCTCTTGAACGCCCCATAGGGAAGGGCGCTTTGCACGGTGAGCTTGTTCATCGTCAGCGTGCCGGTCTTGTCGCTGCACAGCACGTCGACTCCGGCAAGCTCCTCGATCGCGTTCAGGCGCGAAACAATGGCTTTCTGCAAGGAGAGCGCATAGGCGCCGATCGCCATCGTCACCGACATGACCGCCGGCAGCGCGACCGGAATCGAAGCGATCAGCAGCACCAGCACGTATTGGGCGATGGAGCCGACGCGATCCCAACTCCAATCGTCCGTGGCGATGACTTCCCGATAGAGTTGCGCGCCGACGAGGATCAGCGCCAGAAAAAATGCGAGCACGAGGAGAAAGTCGCCGACCTCCGTCACTGCGCGTTGCGAATGCGAAACGGCGCCGGCGGCGCCGACGAGCTTCGCGGTGCGGCCGAAGAAGGTGCGCTCGCCCGTCGCCGTAACGACGCCTGTCATCGCGCCTTGTTTGGCGATCGCGCCCGAATAGGCGTCGTCGCCAATTTTCTTTGAGACGGGCAGCGATTCGCCGGTGAGCGCCGCCTGATCGCAGCTCAAATAATCGCCTTCGATGAGCAGCAGATCGGCGGGGATGATTTGGCCCGCGGCGACGCTGACGATATCGCCCGGCGTCAGTTCAGCGGCGGGAATCGAGGTCCAGGCGCCGTCGCGCAGCACGCGCGCGCGGGGCGCGAGGTTTTTCTTCAGGGCCGCGAGCGCATTCGCCGCCTTGTTGTCCTGCCAGAATCCGACCACGGCGTTATAGAGGAGAAGACCGGCGACGACGCCGAAATCGGGCCAGTCCCGCCGCAGGGCGGAAATGACCGCGGCGGCTTCGATGAGAAACGGCAGCGGCCCCCAGAAATAGTTAAGGAGACGGCGCCACTTGCTTTCCGTCTTGTCCTCTAGCGTGTTCGGGCCGTATTCCGCGAGCCGTCGCGCCGCTTCGGCGGCGGTGAGGCCGCTCTCGGTCGTCTTCAGCGTCTCGAGTCGCTGCGAGATTTTGATCTGCGCCGGATCTAGGGAAAGCGCTGGCGAAGATTGGCCCGCCGGCGATTTCGCGCTGACGTCCGGCATGCTTGCTCTCCCCATCAGATCATCAAAAATATCCGAAACCGAATCTTACGGCGTGATCCGAGTCTCGCCAAGAGACACGCTCAAAAAGGCGAGCGCGAGTCGAAATTAACCGTGCACAGCCTATTCGGCGGCGGTGCAGGCGGCGCCGTCGTTCGACGCGCCTATGGCGTTGTCCTTCACGATCTTGTCGGCGCGGGCCTTCGCATCTGCGAGATCCTTGTCATAGACGTCGGTCAGATATTCATTCGTCGTCGTCTTGACGATCGAGTGATTCGGCGATTGCAGCGGGCCGGACACATTAATCGAGGCGACCGTCGACAGGCCGGGACGCAAGGGCTGTTTCTCGAGTTCGTCCGCCCGCAAGGCGATGCGCACCGGAATGCGCTGAACGATTCGAATGAAGTTGCCGGTCGCGTTATCGGGGGGCAGAGCCGCGAAAACGGCGCCGGAGCCCGGAACGAGCCCCGCCACTTCTCCGTGGTAGATGTGCTCCGATCCGTAGAGATCGACCTTGATCGTCGCCGGCTGCCCGGGACGAACCTTGGCCATCCTGTTTTCCCAGAGATTCGCTTCGACCCACAGATGGTCGAGCGGCACGATATTGAGGATGGCGTCGCCGGGGCGCACCCGCTTGCCGACCTGAACGCTGCGCTTGGCGACATAGCCGGTCGCCGGCGCCCGAATGTTCTGGCGCACGAATTCGACGTAAGCGTCGTTGTATCGCGCCTTGGCGGCCTCGATGTCGGGATGGTTCATCCGCGTCACGCCGACGACGCGCGCCTCGACCGACTGATATTCCGCCTGCGCCTCGCGCAGATCGGCTTCCTGCGCGGCGAGCTGGTCCTCGGTGTTCTGCAGCACCTGTCGCGAAGCGGCGCCGCTCAGCGTCGCCTCGCGATATCTTGCGAGATCGTGGCGCGTCCTGTCGCGAAGCGCGGCGCGGGAAATGACCTTTTGGCAGACCTGGCGGCGCTGCGCGTAAAGCGCGCCGACGGCGCGAACCGCGCGGCCCAGTTCGGCCTCCGCCTGCGCGAGCGCCGCTCTTGCGCGTTGGCCGTCGAGGCGAACGAGCACGTCGCCCTTCTTGACGAGCTGCGTTTCTTCAGCGAGCACGGCGGCCACGACTCCCGTCGCGTCCGCCTGAACCGGAATGATGTTGCCGGTGATGAAGGCGTTGTCCGTCGTCACCCAGTCGCGGTCGTAAAAATACCATCGCGAGAGCGCGATCAGCGCGCCGGCAAGACCCGCCGCAATGACGATCTTGAGCAGGAACTCTCTGCGGGAGCGGATGCTTTTGCGGGATAGCGCCATCGATGGGGTTCGCGTTCTTCTGATGGAGGCGTGACGCGTTCAGCCGCCGCCAAGCGACTGGATCGTCTCGACGGCCGGCGTCAACGGGTCGGTTTCGGGCGCCGGCTTCGGCGCGGCCGGCGGCGGACCATCGGCATAGCCGCCGCCCAGCGCCTGAAACAAGTCGACGGCGGCGATCAGTCTGTCGCCTTCAAGCGCGCGCTGCGCGAAGCCGGACTCAAGAAGGTCGACGCGCTCGGCGACGGTTTCGCGGCGATCTTTAATGCCGTCGCGCAGCCGCGATTGCGCGAGGTCATATTGCATGCGCGCCGCGCGCAGATAGCGGCTCTGCGCCTCATATTCGGCGCGCGCGCGCTTGAGATTGGCGATGGCGTCGGCGACCTGCTGCGCCGCTTGCAGCAGCGTCTCATTATACGAGTCGACCGCCTGATCATAATCGGCGCGCTGAAACTCCAGATTTCCGCTCAGGCGGCCGCCCTGAAAAATGGGCAGGCGCAGTCCGGGCGAGACTGCGTAGCCGATCGCCGAGGGCGTGAAGAGATAGCCGGCGAGCTTGCTGATCTTCGTCGAGGTCACCGAGCCTTCGAAGCCGCCGGTGATCGCGAGATCGATCGAGGGAAGAAACATCGTTTTGGCGACGTGAACCCGGGCCGCCGCCGCCTCGGCGCGGCGCAGCGCGGCGGCCAGATCCGGACGGTGCGCGAGCAGTTCGATCGGCAGGCTGCGCGGCAGCGGCGGCGACGCCGGCGCTGGCGCGCTTCGGCCGGCGTAAAGGTCGCGCGCGGCGTCGGGGCCTTCGCCCATGAGCCGAGCGAGCGCGTCCTTCTGCAGCGTCACGAGCGCCTGTGCGGCCGCTTCGCGCCGAACGGCGTTTTCGAAGTCGGCGCGGGCGATCTGCACCCCGTCCAAGGAGTCTAGCCCGGTGCGGTAGCGGGTTTCAGCCAGCGAAACCAAGTCGCGGCGCAGACGCGTCAAAGCTCTGGCGACCTCGAGCTGGCGCGCCGCGGCGTAGCCGCGCAGGTAGGCGCGCGCGACCGAGGCGGTCAGCAGCAGGCGCGCCTGCGCCCATTCAGCCTCCTGCGCCGCCGACTCGCCGATCGCCGAGTCGAGCAGCGCCCGGTTTTTCTGCCAGAAATCCAGCTCCCAGGTCAGCGCAAGCGGATTGATGAAGGCCATGGTCTTCTCCAATCCGCCCTGCGCTGGATTGTAGGAGGCCACGACGCCGTGCAGCGGGTTGCGCGACTGCCGCATGCCGAAGGTCGCCTGGACCTCGGGCAGAAGCCGCGCGCCGGCGACCTGCACGATGGCGTCCGCGCCGCGTAGAGCGTCTTCCGCTTTCTTGAGGCTTTGATTGTCGCGCAACGCCTTGTCGATGACGCCGTCAAGCTCCGCGCTGCGGAACCCGCGCCACCATTCATCGCGCGGCCAGGCCGTTTCGCCGGCGGCGGCTTTCAAGCCGGATCCGGCCAGCGTGCGCTCCATCGCCGGCGCGCCGAGAAATTGGGCGCGCTCCACCGGCGTTGTGGGCGCGCAGCCGGCGAGAAAAAGCGCGATCGGGGTCCCGCAGCACAGCCGTCGACGTCGCGTCCCGCGCCGAATCACGCCGACGCCCCAAGCGGCGACGCCACACGCGGCGACGCTCCCGCGGCCAGGACGCAGGCGGGAAGGCGCACGACGGGTGCGGGCTCTCTATGCAACAGACACTCCTACCCTGCGCCGGCGATGTTAAGAAGGCGGCGGCGAGTTCGCAGGAGTCATCAGCCTTTCGGCGGTTATCGGGGGAACCCCATCCCCATCCGTTAAAACTTAGTTTACGACTTAGCCGCGGGTCAATAAGTCCAGATCGCGACCGCGCGCGCTATCCCCAGAGCTCCGGCGCCGGCGGCATGAGAGTCGATCCCTCATAGGACAGCCCGGGGATGCGATCGCGGGCCAGAAGCAGAGGCCCGTCGAGGTCGACGAAGGCGGCGATCTGCCCCACGAGGACGGCCGGCGCCATGGCGAGAGACGTGCCCACCATGCAGCCCGCCATGATGGAAAAGCCCATCTCCTGCGCCGCGCGCGCCAGCGCCAGCGCTTCGGTCAGGCCGCCGGTCTTGTCGAGCTTGACGTTGATCGCATCGTAGCGGCCCTTGAGCGGCGCGAGCGAGGCGCGGTCATGCACGCTTTCGTCGGCGCAGATCGGCACGGGGCGGGGCATGGTCGCGAGAATGGCGTCCCCACCCGCCTGCAGGGGCTGCTCAACGAGCGAGACGCCGTGATCGGCGCAGGCGGCGAGCTGGCGGGGAAGGGTTTCCGCCGTCCATGATTCATTGGCGTCGACGATAAGGGCCGATTCGGGGGCGCCCGCGCGCACCGCGGCGAGCCGCGCTGCGTCGCCTTCTCCGGCGAGCTTGATTTTCAAGAGCGGGCGATCGGCCGCCCGTTCCGCCGCGGCGCGCATCTGATCGGGCGCGCCGAGCGAGATCGTGAAGGCCGTCACAAGCGGCGAGAGCGCCGCGAAACCTGCCGAGACATGGGCCGGAACGCCCGAAAGCTTGGCCTCGAGGTCCCAGAGCGCGCAGTCGAGCGCATTGCGCGCCGCCCCCGCCGGCAGCAGGCGCTGCAAGTCGGCGCGATCGGCGCCGCCTTCGAGGGCGTCGCGCGCGCCTTCAATGGTCGCGACGACGCTTTCCACGCTTTCGCCGTAACGGGCGTAGGGCACGCATTCGCCCCGCCCGACGCCGCCGTCTTGCGCCAAGGTCGCGGTCACGACGACGGCTTCGGTCTTCGCCCCGCGCGAGATCACGAAGCTGCCGGCGATCGGGTAACTCTCTATGGCGACTGATAGTTTTCGCTTCAAATCTCTCTCCGCCGCCCGCGAGGCGCGGCCGTGTTCGGCGCTTGCGATGTGCGCTGATGCGCTTGCTGACGTCAATTCACGAAGTTATGACGTTTTTGCAAGAGGCGGCTTTACAAGCGGCGGCGCGCCGGCCCGCGTCAGCGGCGCGCCACAATCGTCGGATAGGATGACGCCATCAATGAGCCGATCACTGACTCCAGCGCGGAGCGAAGCCCGATGACCGTCGCGGCGATGCAGCGTCCGCCCAAAGTCGCGCGCCAGTCCTCGGCGGCGGGCGTGCGCCTTGCGCTTTCGGGCGACTGGACGCTCTTCGCCTCGCGCCGCCTGGAGGAGGAGGGGAGTCGAATTGTCGAGGAGGCCCGCCTCGATCGCAAGGTCGCGATCGATCTTTCGCAAGTCTCGCGACTCGACACGGCCGGCGCCTGGCTGATCAACCGCGCGCGGCATGATCTGGCGCGCCGCGACGTCGCGGTCACGCTCGAAGACGTGCGCCCTGAATATTCGACCCTGCTCGAAGAAACGCATTACCGCGCCTTCGCGGGGCCCTCGCGGCTGCGGTTCAATGTCTTCTTCGTTCTGCTTGCGGACTTCGGCGAATCGATCGTGGATGCGCTTCGCGAATTTTACCGCGGCGTCGGCTTTCTCGGCGAATTCGTCTCCTCGATGATGTATGTGGCCGCCAACCCGCGGCGGTTCAGGCTCACGTCGCTCGTCGCGCAAATCGAGCTGGTCGGCTTTCGCAGCGTCCCCATCATCGTGCTGATCAACGTGCTGGTCGGCGGGATCGTCGCGCAACAGGGCATATTTCAATTGCTCAAGTTCGGCGCGTCCAGCTACTCGGTCAGCCTGATTGGCATTCTTGTCTTGCGCGAACTCGGCGTGCTGCTGACCTCGATCATGATCGCCGGCCGCTCAGGCTCGGCGATCACCGCCGAACTCGGCTCGATGAAAATGCGCGAGGAGATCGATGCGCTGCTGGTGATGGGACTTTCACCGATCGAGGTGCTGATCGCGCCGCGCGTGCTCGGTCTCGTGATCTCTCTGCCGATTTTGACCTTCATCGCCGACATAGCGGCGCTCTTTGGCGGGATGGTCGTGTCCTGGTGGTACGGGGGGATCAGCCCGGTGGCGTTCGCGTCATTGCTCAAAGAGGCGATTGCGCTGCATACTTTTCTTGTCGGCATCATCAAGGCGCCCTTCATGGCGCTGGTGATTGGCCTCATCGCCTCGATGGACGGACTCGCGACGCAGGGCTCCGCCGAATCGCTTGGCCGTCAGGTCACCTCCTCGGTGGTGAAATCGATCTTTATGGTCATTGTGATGGATGGGTTGTTCGCCGTGTTTTTTGCGGCGATCGACTATTGAGCGCGCGATGACCAGTTCCTCGACTCAAGCCAACGACGTCGCTCAACAGCGCCTCAACCGCGATGTCATCATCAGCGTGCGCGACCTCGTCGTCGGCTTTGGCGACAAAACCATCATGAAAGGGCTCAGCCTCGACGTTTACCGCGGCGAGGTGCTCGGCTTCGTCGGAGGATCTGGGCAGGGAAAATCGGTGCTGACCCGCGCGATTCTCGGACTCGTGCCGACGCGAGGCGGAGCCATTCGGGTTTTTGGGCAGGATCGCGACGCGCTCGCGCCGCTCGAGCGGCGTGCGCTGGAACAGCGTTGGGGCGTGCTGTTTCAGAACGGCGCGCTGTTTTCGGGCCTCACGGTGAAGCAGAACATTCAGATGCCGATGCGCGAAATGCGCGACCTCTCTCAGCGACTGATGGACGAGCTGGCCATGCTGAAGCTCGAGCTTGTTGGCCTTAGTCCCGACGCCGCCGACAAATTTCCGTCAGAATTGTCTGGCGGCATGGTGAAGCGCGCGGCCCTGGCGCGCGCCTTGGCGCTTGATCCCGAGCTCGTGTTCCTGGACGAGCCGACATCGGGACTCGATCCTATCGGGGCCGCCGAGTTTGACGCGCTGATCGGCACATTGCAGCAGACCCTCGGGCTGACCGTGTTTATGGTGACGCACGATCTCGACAGCCTGTACTCTATCTGCGACAGGGTGGCCGCGCTCGCTGAAGGTCGGGTCATCGCCGCAGGGCCGCTGGAAACCTTGCTGGCGTCCGACCACCCGTGGCTGAAAGCCTATTTCCACGGCGTGCGCGGCGGCAGACTGACTGCGGCGCGCGTTGAGCAGAAGGACGAACAATGGAAACCCGCGCCAACTACGCCCTGATCGGCGCTTTCACGCTGGCGGTCGCCTTCGCCGCCTTCCTCTTCGTCTACTGGTTTTCGGGACCGAGCCAGCTCGGCCGGCAGGAAACGTTCCAGATTGTCTTCACCGCGGTTTCAGGACTGACCCGCGGCTCCTCGGTGCTGTTCAACGGCGTGAAAGTCGGCGAGGTCACGCATCTCGGCATTTCCGAACAGGATCCGAGCAAGGTCGACGTGCTCGTCAGGATCGACAGCAGAACGCCGGTCAAGACGGACACGCGCGCGCGCCTCGAGACGCGGGGCTTTACGGGCGTTTCCGACGTCCTGCTCGTCGGCGGCACGCCTGGCGCGCCGGCTCTGACGGCGCAAGTCGGCCAGAAATATCCCCAAATTCAGGCTGAGCGCTCCGAAATCCAAAATTTGCTGGTCAACGTTCAGAGCCTGTCGACGAAGGCCGCCGAACTCCTTACGAAACTCGACAAGCTCATTGACGATAATGGTCCGGCCATCACCGCGACGCTCAAAAACGCTGAAACCGTCAGCAAGACTCTCGCCGACAACTCCGCTTCGATCACGAGCTTCATCCGCGACGCGTCCGATATCGCGCGATCGATGAAACCGGCTGCGGCGCGGCTTGATCAGCTGCTCGCGGCCGGCGAGAAGACGATCAAGGCGATCGACCCCAAGCAGATCAAGGCGATCACCGGCAATATCGCGGGGGCTTCGGAACGCATCAATCGTTTCGCCGCGACGGGGCTGCGCGAATATGAACAGCTTGCAGTGGATGGGCGCAAGGCGGTCGACTCATTCGATCGCACGCTGCGTTCGGTCGAGAAGAACCCGTCACAATTCATCTTCGGGCCGTCCCAGTCCGTGCCGGAGTATCAAGGCCGCTAAATCAATCCAAGGCGTGGCTTTGAGCCGATGCGCGGATCGTTTAGAAGAACGACGCGCCCGACGGGGCGCGCGGGCGAAATGGGGCGACGGGTCGGCATGAAACGGAAGGCGTCCGCTGCGACGCAACGAAAGGTCGCGCAGGCCACGGCGATCGCCTCGCTTGCGTTTCTCATGACCGCCTGCGCCCAAGCGCCCCGCGAGACGTTCGATCTGACGACCGAGACCGGCGTTTTGCGAAGCGTCGCCTTGCGCGGCGGCCCCGCGGTCTTCGTGCCCGAACCCGCGGCGCTCGCGCCGACCTCCTCAGATCGCGTCGTGGTTCGCGCCGGCGATGACAGCGTGGCCGTTCTTCCCGGCGTCCAGTGGTCGGATCCGATGCCGCGTCTCTTGCAGCGCCGCTTGATCGAAGCGTTGCAGCAGTGCGGTCTTTCAGCCTCTGCCAACTTTGGCGGGCAAACAACGCTGCAGACGGATGTGCGACGCTTCGAGATCGACGTCGCCCGCAATCTCGCGGTCATTGAAATTTCCGTCCAGCTCGTCGATTCGGCCGGCGGCCGGGCGAAGGCGGCGCGGATCTTTGTCGAGGAGACGCCGGCCCCGGAACACACCGGCTCGCCAGCCGTGCGGGCGCTCGGCGAGGCGGCGGCGCATGTCGCGCTGCGCATTGGCCAATGGACGCGCGCCCGGCTGTAGCGACGCCGGCGGGCGCAATCGCTCAGTCCGGGATCGAAGCTTCCCACAGCATGATGTTCAGGCATGCGAGAAAGGCGCCGTTTCGGGACGCCGCTTTAGATGCGCTCGACCAGTCTTCCGCCTCGTCTCGCGTCAAGACGCCGGCGGACACGCAGTTCTCCGTCACGCGCGTAAGGTCGAAAATGATCTCCGCCGCGTCCAGGCTGCCGACGGTGAGCGCATGCGCCCGGCAGTCGATGTTTTCGACGCCGCACTTTTGCAGCAGAACGCCGATCTCTCGGCCGATGTAGGGATTGGCGAAAGACTTCTCCCATAGTTCCGCCATTTTCGCCCCGGTTTCGAGCCTCCCGTTGTAGACGAAATATGTTCCCCAATCGGGCTCGGCGACGACGATCCTGCCGCCCTTGCGCGTCACCCGGACCATTTCGCGCAGCGCCTCGATGGGGGCGGGAATGTGCTGCAAGGAGCGGTCGATTCGAACGCCGTCGAACTGGCGATCGCCGAAGGGGAGGCTGCGGGAGTCGCCGGCGACGAAAAGCGCATTGGGAATCCCCTGCGCCCGTTCGCGCGCCAGGCCGAGAAAGCCATGCGCCGAGTCGAGCCCGAAGACGTCGACGCGCGGGAAGCGCCGCGCGAGTCCGATGACGTCGAAGCCGACGCCGCAGGCGACGTCCAATATCTTGCTGTTCCCGGATATTTGCAGCGCGTCCCAGGTCTCCTGCTTGTAGCGCTGGAAAAAAGGCGTCGCGTTCATGAAATCGAGACAGCCGGTCAGTTCGGACCTCAGCGCGCCGTCAGCGTTGCGGAAGCTTAAAGCGATGTCTGTCATATGCGCCTCTTTCGGCCTTCGCCGCTGAATTCCACAGAATGTGGCCTACGGTCGCGCGCGTCCGGGAGGGGCTAGCGCCGCAAACGGACGGGTGCTAACTGAACGGCGACAATTTGGGCAGCGCTGGCGGCGCAACCGCACGACGCGCGGAAGAACAGCGGCTCGCGGCTTCCCGCTTCAAGCACAGTCGGGAGCGCCGCGAAAGTCGAGCATGCATGAGGAAGAGACAGGCGTCATGGCGAAGATGAGCTTTGAGGATGCTGCGACCCGCTATGGCGCGGAACCGGGGGGCGGCGCGCCGACAAAGGTCAAGATCACCTTCATCGATTCCCAGGGTCAAGCCCGATCCGTCGAGGGCGAGGTCGGCTCGACCGTGATGGAGACAGCCCGACGCAACGATATTCCCGAGATCACCGCGGAATGCGGAGGCGCCTGCGCCTGCGCCACCTGCCACGTCTATGTCGATGAAAAATGGGCCGAAAAGACGGGCAAGGCGTCGCAGATGGAAGAGGATATGCTCGATTTCGCCTTTGACGTGAAGCCGAATTCGCGGCTGTGCTGCCAGATCACCGTGAGGCCGGAACTGGACGGGCTCGTCTTGACGACCCCCGCTCAGCAGGGCTGACGCGCAATTTTTCCAGACTGCGCGCGCGCGGGTTTGAATCTCTCGACAAATGCGATAGACGAACCGGCAGGGCGAAATTTGAGGCCGGCCGCCGCGCAAGACGCGCGCATCGCGCGGGCCGGCGACGCACACGCGGCGCGAACGGCGTCTTCGACCTTCCGCGTTTGAGGATTTAGTCGGGAATTGACGATGAACCAGCTTAAAGAAGCCGCGATCGAAACCGATGTGGTCATTGTCGGCGCCGGTCCGGCGGGTCTTTTTTCGGTGTTCGAACTCGGCCTGTTGGACATCAAGGCGCATGTCATCGACATTCTTCCGCGCGCCGGCGGCCAGTGCTCGGAACTCTATCCCGAAAAGCCGATCTATGACATTCCCGGCCTGCCGGTCTGCACCGGCCAGGAGTTGACGGACAATCTCCTGAAGCAGATCGAGCCGTTTCATCCGACGTTTCACTTCAACGAAATGGTCGAGACGCTCGTATCGCTCGGCACGGCCGAAAAGCCGGAATTTCGCCTCAGCACGGACGCTGGAAAAATTTTCCACGCCAAGGTCGTCTTCATCGCCGCCGGCGGGGGATCGTTCCAACCCAAGAAGCCGCCGATCCCGAAGATCGAGTCCTATGAGGGGACGTCGGTGTTTTACGCCGTGCGCCGCATGGAGGACTTCCGCGACAAGAACGTCGTCATCGTCGGCGGCGGCGATTCGGCGCTCGACTGGACGCTCAATCTGCAGCCGGTGGCGAAAAGCATCACGCTCGTTCATCGCCGCGACCAGTTCCGCGCCGCGCCGCATTCCGTCTCGGCGATGCAGGAGCTCGTGGCGGCGGGCAAGATCGACTTCAGGCTCGGCCAGATCACCGCGGTCGAAGGCGAGGATGGCGAATTGGCGCGGGCGGTCCTCAAGGGCAATGACGGCGTCGAAGAGAAGCTCGCCTGCGAGCGCCTGATGCCGTTCTTCGGCCTCACCATGAAGCTTGGCCCCGTCGCCGATTGGGGACTGCAGCTCAATGAAAACCTTATCCCCGTCGACACCGAGAAATTCGAAACGAGCCATCCCGGCATTTTCGCCGTCGGCGACATCAACTCTTATCCCGGCAAATTGAAGCTCATCCTTTCGGGCTTTCACGAGGTCGCGCTCGCCGCGCAGAAGGCCCATCGTTACGTCCATCCCGACAAGAAGCTTTTGTTCCAATACACGACGTCATCGACCAATCTGCAAAAGAAGCTCGGGGTCTCCTGACGTCGGCCGACGCCGAGACCTCCGCCGCCTGCGTCGATGTGTTCATCATCGACGTCGCGCAGATCGCCGCCGACGAATGGCCGAAGCTCGTTGCGCTTCTCGACGAAGCCGAAACAGCGCGGGCGGCGCGTTTCGCTTTCGAAGCCGATCGCCGCGCCTTTGTCGCGGCGCATGCGCTGTTGCGCGCAAGCCTTTCCGAGCGCGCGACTTGGGTTGCGCCCGCCGCGTGGCGATTTGGCGCGACGCCGCACGGCAAGCCCTTTCTGCTGTCGCCGCGCATGGGCCTTGACGTCAGCCTGTCGCATACGCGCGGCATGGCCGCCGTGGCGATCGCCTCGGGGCGGGAGGTCGGCGTCGACGCCGAGTCCTTTCTGACGCCGCGCAACGCGCTCGGTGTCGCGGAGCGCTATTTCGCGCCTCAAGAGGCGGCGCTGTTGCGCGCGGAGACCGATCCGGCGGCGCGGAGCGAACTCTTCTTTGCGATCTGGACTCTCAAGGAGGCTGTCTTGAAGGCGGACGGGCGCGGCCTGGCGCGCGGGCTCGACAGCTTTGTCGTGAGCCTGTCGCCGCTCGCCGTTAGCAGCGGTCCGGGCGAGCGCTACGGCGTCGCCCAGTGGCGGCGCGCGGGATTCTTCGTCGCTGCGGCGGCGCGCGGCGACGACGTCAGTTTCCGAATCGAGGAAGCGCGCGCGAGCGCGCTGATCCGGGCGGGGCAAATCGTTTGAAGCCTGACCCCGGCGCGCTAGTTCTGTCGCGGGCTCCTGTCGCGCAGGCATTGGAGGAAATTCATGTCCACCTTGCTGTTCATCGTCATTTGCTATGGCGCCGCTTTGCTCGCGTTGGCCGTTTATCTTCAGCCGGATAGTTTCGTCGTGCGGCGCGAGGCGGTCATCAATGCGCCGCCGAGGAAGGTTTTCGCGGCGATCAACAATCTGCGCGATTGGGAATCTTGGTCGCCCTGGGCGAAACTCGATCCCAACGCTGAAATCCGTTACGAGGGGCCCGCCGCCGGCCCCGGCGCCGCCTTCGAATGGGCCGGCGACAAGAATGTCGGCGCAGGGCGGCTGACGATCGTGGACAGCCGGCCGACCGAGCGCGTCGACCTCAGGCTCGATATGCAAAAGCCCTTTGCCGCGGCCAATGAGGTGACCTTTTTTCTCGCTCCTGACGGCGAACTGACGAAAGGTCGCTGGCTCGCGCGCGGGCTGGGTTTGGGCGGCGATTCCGCGGCGCATAAGACTCATGTCGTGTGGAGCATGTCCGGCAACGCCGGTCTGGCGAGCAAGGCGATGAACATCTTCGTCAGCCGCGACAAGATGATCGGCGATCAGTTCGAGAAAGGCCTCGAAAATCTCGGCGCGCATCTCGGCGCTTAGCGACAGACGCCGACCCCGCGCGGCTCTTGCGTCGCGCGCTGCGAAACGCCATCTGGATGGCGGCCGCAACGCGCGCGCCGATTCTTCGGCGCGACCGCCGTGATTGATGCAGGACATTGACTCATTATGACCGAAATGTTCGAGGCCGCTTTGGCGGCGCTGCGCCAGATCATGACGCCGCCGTTTCGCGCGGTCCTCGTCAAGAGTCTGGGCATGACGTTTCTGTTGCTGGCGCTCGCCTGGGTGGGTCTCGACAAGCTCGCCATGTCCTTCGTGGTGGTCGAGCATCCTTGGCTGCGGACCGCGCTGACCTATGCGACGGGCGCCGGATTGTTCTTCCTGATGGCGTTTCTCATCGCCCCCGTCTCCGTGCTGGTTTCGGGATTATTCCTCGACGATCTCGCCGATCACGTCGAAGCGGATCTCTATCCGCCGGGACAGCAGGGTCGCGCCATTCCGGCGACCCAGGCGATTGTCATGGGCCTGCGCTTCGCCGGGATTTCGGCGATCGTCAATTTTTTCGCGCTGTTGCTGCTGTTCGTGCCGGGAATCAACGCCGCGGCTTTTCTGCTCGCCAACGCCTATCTCTTCGGTCGCGAATATTTTCTCTTCGCCGCGACGCGATTTCGCTCGCTGCAGGAGTCGGAGGCGTTGCGGCGTCGCCATGCGCTATGGCTCTTCGTCGCCGGACTGTTCATCGCCGTCTTCGTCGCGACGCCGGGGCTGAACGTGCTGACGCCGCTCTTCGCCGTCGCCTTCATGACCCGCATCCATCGGATGCTGTCGCCAAGCCCGCGTGGAGAAACGGCGCAGTCCGCCCGCGGGCGCTAGCTCAGAAAGCGACGTCGTCAACGCGAGGCGGATTCGCCCAGCCGCTGCGTCTGATATTGCCCCGCCTTGCGATAGCGATAGAGATAGGAGGGCGCGATCGCCTCGATCGATTGCGGCTCGGCGATTCCGAGGCCTGAAAGCGTGCGCGCTTCCGCCTTCGCCGCCTCGCTGACGACATTGTCGTGCTTGAGCAATTCGACCTGATCGCGCGTCATGCGCAAAAGCTTCGGGAACAGTCCGAGCGAAAGCTTGGTCAGCAATTGCGTCACGCTGGCCATAAGCTTGCCGGTTCCGAAGGAGAGTTTCAGGATTCGGCGCTGGCGCTGCGTGACCTTCAGAACATAGTCGACGATCTCCGCGAAGCTTTTGACCTCCGGACCGCCGAGTTCATAAGCGACGCCCGGCTTGGCGCGGCCGGCGAGCGCGATCGCCACCGCATCGGCGACGTCGCCGACATAGACGGGTTGGAATTTCGTCTCGGCGCCGACGATCGGCACGACGGGAAAGTAGCGCGCCATCGTGGCGAAGCGGTTGAAAAAATCATCTTCCGGCCCGAAAATCACCGAAGGGCGCAGGATGACCGTGGAAGGAACCGCCGCAAGCATGGCGGCTTCGCCCTCCGCCTTGCTGCGGCCATAGGATGAGGGCGACTGCGGATCGGCGCCGATGGCGGAGATGTGCACGACATTGGCGATGCCGGCGGCTTTCGCCGCCTCGGCGATCACGCGCGCTCCGCGGGCCTGCACGGTCGCGAATTTCTGCGCGCCGGTTTCAGCCAGGATGCCGACAAGATTAACCACCGCCGAGGCGCCGCGCAGGGCCGCCGCAATCGACTCCGGACTGCGCACATTCGCCTGCACCGCCATCACCTGGCCGACGCGGCCGAGCGGCTGAAGAAAGAAGGCGAGGTCGGGCCGCCGGCAGGCGACGCGCACGCGCCAGCCGTCGCGCGCCAGCGCCCGGACGACGTAACGGCCGACAAAGCCGGAGCCGCCGAACACCGTCACCACCCGTCCTTCGCCAATGGTCTGGTTATTGTCGCCGATCATTGCGATTTGCTCCGCTTGCGCCGCGCCGGCTCCCGCCGGAAAAATGGTCGCTAAGGCTCTAGCGAAATTTGACGACGAAGGAAATGCGCGAGGCGGGCGCCGCGGCGGCCGGGGCGGCCATGCGGTTTTGGCGGAAAGCGCACATTGACACGAGGCGTCCGCTGACCCTATGAGACGCGCTCTAAGCCCAGGTGGCGGAATTGGTAGACGCGCTGGTTTCAGGTACCAGTGGTGAAAGCCGTGGAGGTTCGAGTCCTCTCCTGGGCACCAAATCAACGCTCGCGCTCGTCCAAATTCATCCGGGATTGCAAGAAAAATAAAGGCTTGGCGCTCAGTTGGGGCCAAGGCAGTCCTAGGGCGTCCGTTGGTATCCTGGGAGTTGGTATATTCGTTGGTATCGCGCGGCTACCAACCGTCCAGACACCAACATGGCTCTTACACACATTTCCATCCGCGCCGATAAGCCTCGCCCCCGTCTTTTCAAATTGTCAGATGGCGGTGGCCTCCAGCTGTGGGTGACTCCCGACGGCGCCAAGCGGTGGCGGCTCGTTGATTAGCTCGACTGCCGAAATCGCGTTCACATGATAGCGCGCGACCGCGTCTTCGAGGCGCTTGGAGAATTTCTGGGCTTCGACCAAATTGCTTTGCGACCGGCTGCGGATTTCGCCGTTGAGCAGCTTCTTCAGCGCCTCCAGCGCGAGATTCTTGCGCGTCATGCCCTTGATTTCGGCGAGAAACTCGTCGGACGGAATCGAAATGTCGGGCGACGTCACGCCTGCCGCTTTGAGGATGTCGACGACTTCCGATGAGGCGATGGCGCGGTCGATGAGTTGTTGCACGGCGAGGGCGCGTTCGGCCTTGCCGATGCCGCCCTTCAGGGTCGACTTGGCGATTGCTGCACGGACAGTCTGGAAGAAGCCCACCTCGTCACGGATGGCCGCCGCTTCGTCGCTTGCCGAGGCCAGCGAATAGGCCTTGGACAGCTCCAGCACCAAAACCTTAGGGGCGATGGGCACGCTTCCTGTCCTCGTCGCTCGTCTTTTTCGCGGCCTCGCCCTCCTGCCACTTCAGCACCCAATCAATGGCGCCGGCGAGGGTCACAAGGCGCTGAACGCCAACGTCGCTTTCTGGCCAACGCCGCGCATGAATTGCGAACGCCTGTCGCCATTTTGATGGAACGTTTGGACGGTCCCGACCAGCCTGGGCTGAAGAAAGAGATCCAGCGCGACGCGGGCCGCATCGGCAATGTCGTCGAACAGCTTCTCGCTACGGCCAGAATCGACAGGCGCGGCGGCGACGTCGAGGAGACCGTCGATCTGGTGGAAACTGTCCAGTCAGTGATCGACGATCACGCGCTGCTCGCAGTGAGAATGCAACGTCATTTGGCTCTTGAGGGAGATGAGGGATCTGTTTTGGTGCAGGGGGAACGCCGAGCATTGGAAAGCGTCCTCGCCAATTTGATCGACAACGCCCTGCGCGCGGAGCCGGAAGGCGGGACGGTATTCGTTAAGGTTGGGCCGAACGCCGACGTGGCGGTGATCGACCATGGCGAAGGCGTCGCGCCGGCCGATCGTACGAAGATTTTCGAAGCTTTCTGGCGCAAGAGCGAAGCGTCCTCCGGCACGGGCCTAGGCCTCGCCATCGCCAAGGAGCTGGTGGAAAAACTCGGCGGCCGCATCTGGGTTGAAGACACGCCCGGCGGCGGCGCGACGTTCAAACTGGCGTTTCCTGTCGCGAGAACAGCATCGTCCGACATGGCGGACGCGACGAGTTCTTCTCAACGCGCCCGCGCGTCGCTTTAGGCGGCGATTTTCTTCGCGTGTTTTTCGTGCAGCGGATTTGCTTAGGTCGGCGACCGATCTGCTGACGGCGTTGGCCAAGCGATGGGCGCGCGATTGCTGCGGGGAGCCATGCGCGATCAGGCTTTAGCGGCGCTTGCTCGCCGCCATGCGCGAATTTCGACAGCCATCAGTATTTATACGAGAGGCTGGCTGCGATGGTCCGCGGCTCGCCATGGTAGAGCGCGCCGTTTGATGTCCAGTTGGACTGGTTTGTTAGATTTGCTGCATTGATTTCGAGCTTGAGATTGTCGTTGAGGGCGTAGCCGAGCGAGGCGCCGAGCATTTGCTGCGGGGCGAGCGTGAAGCCATAGGTGTTGGGCAGCGTCGCTTCGAGGCGGCTCGCGTAATAATAGCTGACGCCGAGTTCGAGCCCTTTGAGATCGCCCGTATTGAATGCGTAATTGGCGGAAAAATTATAGACGCGCCGCGGCGCGCCCAGAAGATCGCTGCCTTGCTGCGAAGGGATGTTGTCGTCTTTCGAGACAAGCGCATGCAGAAAGGTGGCGACGGCGTTGATCTTGAGATTGGGTAAGATCTCGCCGCCGAGATTGACCTCGATCCCATGGCTGTGCTGCTGACCGGTGACGACGGAGTAGAAGCCAGACGGATTGGCCGGATTGGGGATCGCGACATCGTCGCGGGTGATGTCGAAGAGCCCGACCTCGAAGCTCATCTTGCGATCGAGAAACTCGCGCCGGAAGCCGATCTCATATTGGGTGTCCTGTTGCGGCGGCGGCGCTTCGCCGCTTTGAATCCGCACGCCGGTGTTGGGGATCAGCGATTTGCCATAGGCGGCGAAGAGCTGCGTCTCTTCGTCAGGCCGATAGAGAATGCCGGCGCGTGGCGAAAAATAGCCCTCGGTCCCTTTGCTCAAGCTCGATGTCGGCTCGACGGTCAGCGCGCCGAAAGGATCGAAGACGCGTTCGCGCTGCGCGAGCAGATCGTAGCGCCCGCCGATCAATATGCGCCAGTTCTCGTTAAGGTCGATGAGGTCCTGGCCATAGACCGAGCGGCTGATCGCGCGCGCGACGCCATTCGACCAGAAGGCTCCCGCGTAACTGACGCCCGGCGAATAGATGGGCGCGAAAATATTGAGCGGCGCAGCCTCATAGCGGGCGATGTCGTTGTTGTAGCCGAAATAGAAATCCCATTGTTCGAGACCGAGAAAGACCGTGTGCGACAGGAAGCTCGTGTCGAAACGGCCGTTCAGGCGCAATTGCGCATCGAAGCTGCGATTCGCGGTGCGGGCGCGCACCGGATTGCCGAAGACGACGGATTGAAATCCGTCATAGCCCCAGCCGGTGAACCACCCCCAGCGGGTCGCATAGAGGAAATAGTCGACGACCGCGGCGATCTTCCAGTCGGCGTTGAAGGCGTGCTCATAGCGCAAGGTGAAATCGTCGAAAAAGGGGGTTTCATGTTCATTCGCCGGCAGGCCCGCGTAGAACTCGCGCGGGATATGCAAGAAGATCGGTTCGGCGGGCACGCCGTCGCGCCAGACGAGTCTCGCGCCATTGTGCTCGGCGCGCAAGCTGACGCGGTCGCCATTATCGGCGGTGAAGGCGAGCATCGGCGCGATGTCGAAGCTGCGGGTGCGCGTGAAATCGACGAAGCTGCCGAGGCTCTGCGCGGAGCCGGTCATGCGAAAGAGCAAGCTCTTGTCGTCATTGAGCGGCGTATTGACGTCGGCGGTGAATCTTGTGACGGCGAAACTCGCCTTGGTGGCGACGGCATGGGCGAAGGTCTCTTGCGTCGGCGCCTTGCGGATGTAATTGGCCGCGCCGCCGTAGCCCCCGAGCGCCTTGCCGAACAGCATGGCGCTTGGGCCCTTGTAGAACTCGACGTGATCGACGGTGGAGAGATCGACGTCCTGGGCGGTGAAGCCATGCGCCGCGCCATCGAACAGCGTCACGCCGGCGGGAAAACCGCGCATGACGAAACCTGGCGAATAGGCGCTGTTGGCGGCGGGCGCGTTGACATAGACGCCGCTCTGGTCGCGCCCCAGCGTCTGGGCGTTGGGCGCGTCGGCGCGCCGCTCGACTTGGCTGCGCTCCGTGTTGGTTTCCTTGTTCTGCTCTTTGGCGCCGCTCTTCTCTTTGCCGCGCCTCTTGCCCGCGCTTTGCAGCGTCTCCTTGCCTTCATCCTCTCGCAGCGCTTCGGCGCGCGCTTGCGCGGCGCCGACGCATAGGCAGAGCAAAGCAACGAGCGCCGTTGTCCTCATGCCGCGCCAGGCGACTGCTGCTGCCGGCGGCGCCCGGCGCGCAAGCGGGCGGAATGTCTGCGCTCCAGCGCGACTTGCGCGAGCGGCGCGATGAAGCTCGAGGCCTCGCGAACCTCGGCGATGGCGAAGCGGCACATGAGTCCGCCTGCGTCGGCGGCGTCGAACACGTCGAGCACGACCAGCCGCGGCGCGGCGCGCGTGACGACGCCGCGTTCACGCAGGAAAGCCATGAGCGCCTGTTTAGGACGCGCCGACAGCGGCAGCGCGCGGCGCAAATTGTGGATGTAATGATCCCGGTTGATCTGATCGAAATCCATTGTCTCTCCATCGGCACGTAAATGCGCGCGCATCGAAATCACGCCGGCGTTCGTTCCGCCGGCGCAGGACGCGGCGCGCTTCGCCGCGCCTGCGCCATTCGCGCGGCGCGCTTTTTCCACCAGACGTAAACGCCGGTGACGGACAGCATCGCGACGACGAGCCCGAGCGCGCAGACGAAGATGCGGTAGGGAAGGCCGAAGAGATTGGCGGTGTGCAATTCGACGAGCCAGGTGGTCAGCGTCGTTCCGCTGCGATGGCCGGTCGGCAGGCTGATGGTCTTTAGTTCGCCCGAGCGCGAATCGAACAGGATCGAGGTTGACCCCGCCTTGTCGCCGATGTCGCGCGACGAGCGCACGCGATATTCGTAAAGGCCTTTGTCGCGCAGATGATAGAGCGCCAGCGGGCGTTCGATCGCAAAATTGTGCTCATGCGCCTGCTCGGCCATCAGCCGTTCGCCGGTCGCCTGCGCCGCCTCCCATGCCATCGGCGGACGCGGATCGGCCTGCGGCGTTGCCGCCTGCGCCCAATACGGCGGTTCGAAATCGAGAACCAGCTGCGTCGCGCGCGTATAGAAATTCGGCAGCGTGAAATACACGCTCGACCAGGCGTAGACGAGGAGCATCGCCCAGAGCCACAGGCCGCTCGCGCGATGCAGATCGAAATTGACGCGATAGAAGGAGCTTTTCAGCTTCACCATCCACGACGGCTTCCAGCGCGCGAGGAAGCTCTTTCGCGAACGCTCGCCGCGCACGGGCAG